>NZ_CP104381.1:1901715-2218668 GCF_030582395.1 Ralstonia pickettii | reverse complement strand
GGGGCGCGCGCGTGGTGCTGATCGATCACGCAACAAAGCTGGCCGAGAAGATTCGCATCTCTGGCGGTGGCCGCTGCAACTTCACGAACATCAACGCGGGTCCGGCCAACTACCTGTCGAACAACCCGCACTTCAGCCGCTCGGCGCTGGCGCGGTACACGGCGCAGGACTTCACCAGCCTCGTCTCCAGCTACCGCATTCCGTATCACGAGAAGCACAAGGGCCAGCTCTTCTGCGACGACAGCGCGGAAGACATCATCCGCATGCTCGAAACCGAATGCGAGCGGGGCAACGTGATCTGGCGAACCGGCTGCTCGATCGCTGAAGTTGGCAAGGACGGCGAGGCATATCGCTTGTCGACCAGTGCGGGCGAGATCGTCGCCGACAAGGTGGTGATCGCCACAGGCGGCCTGTCAATTCCGAAGATCGGCGCGACGGATTTCGGGTATCGCATTGCGCGGCAGTTCGGCTTGAAGATTGTTGAGACGCACCCGGCATTGGTGCCGCTCACCTTCAATGCCGAGCATTGGGCGCCATTTTCGGCGTTGTCCGGTGTGTCGATGGAAGTCGACGTGACCGTTGCCCAGCCTCCGGCCAAGGGCGGCCGCAAGGGCAGCGCTACGACGTTCCGAGAAGACTTGCTGCTCACCCATCGCGGGCTGTCCGGTCCCGCGGTGCTGCAGATCTCCAGCTTCTGGAATGCCGGCCAGCCGCTTCTCATCGATCTGCTGCCCGACACCGACGCCGGGCAGTGGCTGTGCGATGAAAAATCCGGCTCACGCAAGCAACTCGGTACGGTACTGGCGCAGCGCCTGCCGGAACGCGTGGCGCAGGCGTGGTGCGCCACGCACGGTGCCCACCCGCAGGCTCCGATCGCCGAGTTGCCGGACAAGGTGCTGCGCACCCTGGGCGGCGCGCTCAACCGCTGGGAACTGACGCCTTCCGGCAGCGAAGGCTATCGCAAGGCTGAAGTAACGCGCGGCGGCGTCGACACGCGGGCCCTCTCCTCCGCCACGATGGAGGCGCAATCTGCGCCCGGCCTGTATTTCATCGGCGAGGTCGTCGACGTCACGGGCTGGCTTGGCGGCTACAACTTCCAGTGGGCGTGGGCATCTGCCGTGGCGGCAGGCGAGGCTGCCTCGGCCCGCTGATCCCCCACGGATCGGTCCTGGAACTGTCCGGGTTCTGTGCTACGATCAGTGATCCATTTTTCAAGTTTGCAACCCGCTGGGCCCACCGTCCAAGCGGGTTTTGCCGTTTATCGGAGTTCGGAATGTCGCAGCTGTCCCTCAAGGCCCAGATCACGGAAGACATGAAGGCCGCCATGCGCGCCAAGGAAACAGATCGCCTGGGCACGATCCGCCTGTTGCAGGCTGCCATCAAGCAGCGCGAGGTGGACGAGCGCATCGAGCTGGATGACGCTGCCGTGCTGGCCGTGATCGACAAGATGCTCAAGCAGCGCAAGGATTCCATCACCGCATTCGAGCAAGCCGGCCGCGACGACCTCGTCGCCAAGGAAGCAGCCGAAGTGGCCGTGCTGCAGGTCTATATGCCAGCGCAACTGTCGGAAGCCGAAGTCGACGCCGCGGTGCGTGACGCCGTGGCCAAGGCTGGTGCAACTGGCCCGCAAGACATGGGCAAGGTGATGGGCATCCTCAAGCCGGCGCTGGCCGGCCGTGCCGACATGACGCAAGTCTCGGCCCGCGTGAAGGCTGCCCTGACCGGCGCCTGAGTCCCGACACCCGCCGCATCGAAGGGGCGCACTCCGCGTGATCCCGCAGCCGTTCATTGACGACCTGCTCAACCGCGTCGATATCGTCGACGTGGTGGGCCGTTACGTGCAGTTGAAGAAGGGCGGCGCCAACTTCATGGGGCTGTGCCCGTTCCATAACGAGAAATCGCCGTCTTTCTCGGTATCGCCCACCAAACAGTTCTATCACTGCTTCGGCTGCGGCGCGCATGGATCGGCCATCGGCTTCCTGATGGAATTTTCCGGGCAGTCGTACGTCGAGGCCATCAAGGATCTTGCACAGTCCGTCGGCATGGTCGTGCCCGAAGAGCGCGGGGGATTGCCGCCTGCGGCGCGGGCCGAGCAGCAAGCCAAGACCGTTGCTCTCGGCGACGTCATGGCCCGCGCGTGCGATCACTACCGCAAGCAATTGCGCAGCGCCCCCAACGCCATCCAATATCTCAAAGGCCGCGGCCTGACAGGCGAGATTGCCGCGCACTTCGGTTTGGGCTATGCGCCGGACGACTGGCAATCGCTTGAAGCCGTGTTCGGTCCGTACCGCGAAGACGCCACCGCCGCACCGCTCATCGAAGCCGGTCTCGTCATCGAAAGCGAGAAGACCGGCGCCGATGGTTCGCACCGTCGCTACGACCGGTTTCGCGATCGCATCATGTTCCCCATCCGCAATACCAAGGGCGTGGTGATCGGGTTCGGCGGCCGGGTGCTGGGGCAGGGCGAACCGAAATATCTCAATTCCCCCGAAACGCCGTTGTTCAGCAAGGGCACCGAACTGTACGGCCTGTTCGAAGCGCGCAACGCCATCCGCGAGTTCGACTATGTGCTCGTCGTGGAAGGCTACATGGATGTCGTCGCGCTGGCGCAGTTGGGGTTTGCCAATGCAGTGGCCACGCTCGGCACGGCCTGCACGCCGGTTCACGTGCAGAAGCTGCTGCGGCAGGTCGATACGGTGATCTTCTCATTCGACGGGGACAGCGCCGGGCGCCGCGCCGCGCGTCGCGCGCTCGAAGCGTGCCTGCCGCACGCCACCGACAACAAGACGATCAAGTTTCTCTTCCTGCCCTCGGAACACGACCCGGACAGCTTCGTGCGCGAAGAAGGCACCGAGGCCTTTGCCCGCGAAGTGCGCAACGCGATGCCGCTGTCGCGCTTCCTGCTACAGGCGGTGACTGAGGATCTCGACATGCGCCAGCCCGAGGGGCGTGCCCGCGCGCAATATGAAGCCAAGCCGCTGCTGAGTGCCATGCCCGCCGGCGGACTGCGCCTGCAGATCGTGCGCGGCCTGGCAGAAATGACCGGCACCACGCCCGCCGATATCGAAGCGCTATGCGGCCTTCGCAGCGACCCGGCACAAGCAGGGCGCATGACACAGAAACGGCCCCGGGTGGCGCGCACCGCACCCACGGCGCTTGAGCAGAAGGTGCTCCGCCTGCTGATGCGCTATCCCGCGCTGGCGGCCCGGCTCGACGCCGATGCCCGCGCCCAGTTGACTGCGCCTCAATTGCCCCAAGGTGAGGTATTGGCGGGGCTGCTCGCCGAATGCGATGCTGCGGGTCCGGAAGTGCACTTCGGCGCCTTCATCGAGCGTCTCGGTCAGACACCCTACGCCGAAGCGTTTGCCGGACTGCGTACGGCTGTGCTCCAAGACGATATCGAGCTGGAGCCGGCCATTTCCGAATTCGATACCGCCGTACAGAAGATGCTCGCGGAGCCGCTGAAGCGCGAGCTGGAGATGTTGCAGCGCAAGATGGAAGCCGGCCATGCCGGCGACGACGACAAGGAGCGCATGCGCTGGCTGGTGGGCGAAATCAGCCGCCGCCGACAGCTCGTGTAACGCATGCACCGCAGAGGCAAGCCCCAAGCGGGGCGGGCAATTGCGGGTAGCCCCTTGATTTTTCAGGCGAAAACCCGATTTTCGTTTAGACCGGCTTGGTCTGGCGTGCTAGAATAGCCGGTTTGGATTGCAAGTCCTTTTTCCCATTTTTGGGGGAGTGAGCGTGCCCATGGTGAAGGTGAAGACCTCCGCGAAGGCCGGTTCCAAGGCCAGTCCTGCTTCTGTTTCTGCCAAGCGATCCTCATCGGCGCGCGGCTCGGGAGGAGGAAAGCCACCAGCGGGAACGGCGAAAGTCGCGAATGGTCGGACCCATGTAGGGCAGGCGGGATCGACAGGAGTGAAGGCCACTGCGCCGGCAAAGACGGGGAAAACCCAGCCGCGCCAGACCGCCGATATCACCGTCGCCGCCAAGACTGTCAAACCGACAGCGCGCACAAAGGGCGCGATCCAATCTTCAACCTCAGGCAAGGTCTCGACGTCGATGAGCACGAGCGCCAGACCTGGCGGCACAGCCGCTTCCGTCGCACTCAAGGGCAAGACAACCACCGTGGCGAAATCGAAAGTTACCGAAGTCGAGAGCAAGCAGACCACTGCCAGCGCAAGCGCAACCAAGACGGGTACCGCTCGTACCAGCACCGCAGCCAAGCCAGCCAAGGCAACCGCGGAAGACACCAAGCGCACCGCCCAGGCAGGGGCCACCCCCACAACTCCTCCCGCGCCCCGCGCCGAGGCCGCAGCCGAGCCCAAGAAGCGCGGCCGCAAGCCCAAGGCAGAGACGCAGGCAGACGATGACAGCAGCACGGACGTGACTGAAGAATTTGACACCCCCGCCGCCCCGGCACCGAAAACCGAAAAGCTGAAGGCCCGTGACCGCAAGGCCAAGGAAAAGGCCCTGCTCAAGGAATTCGCTGCTTCGCAGCAAGGCGGTTCGGAAGAAGAGCTTGAGGCCCGCCGCCAGAAGCTCAAGGCGCTGATCAAGCTGGGCAAATCGCGCGGCTACCTGACCTACGCTGAAATCAACGACCACCTCCCCGACGACATGGTCGACGTGGAGTCGATGGAAACGTTGGTTGCCACGCTCAACGACATCGGCGTTGCCGTGTACGAGCAGGCTCCGGACGCCGAAACGCTGCTCCTGAACGACAACGCGCCTTCCGTGACCACGGAAGAAGAGGCTGAGGAAGAAGCCGAAGCCGCGCTGTCGACGGTTGATTCCGAATTCGGCCGCACGACCGACCCGGTGCGCATGTACATGCGCGAAATGGGCACGGTCGAGCTGCTTACGCGTGAAGGCGAAATCGAAATCGCCAAGCGCATCGAAGCCGGCTTGAAAGACATGGTCATGGCCATCTCGGCCTGCCCGGTCACCATTTCGGAAATCCTCGCCATGGGCGAGCGCGTGGCCAACGATGAGTCGAAGATCGACGAGTTCATCGACGGCCTGATCGACCCGAACGCTGAAGCCGAGGCCGCTGCTGCCGCCGAGGAAGAAGAGGAGTTCGAGGAAGAAGAGGCCGAAGAAGAGGGCGACGAAGAGGAAGACGAGGACGATGAAGGTGCCGGCGCTGCCGCCGCTTCGGCCCGTCAACTCGAAGAGCTCAAGCAGGCTGCACTCGTCAAGTTTGGTGTGATCGGCGAGCAGTTCGACAAGATGCGCCGTGCATTCGAGAAGGAAGGCTACAAGTCGAAGCCTTACGTGAAGGCGCAGGAAGCCATCCAGGCCGAACTGATGACGATCCGCTTCACGGCACGCAACGTCGAGCGTCTGTGCGACACGCTGCGCGGCCAGGTGGACGAAGTGCGCAAGCTCGAACGCGCCATCCTGAACATCGTGGTCGACAAGTGCGGCATGCCGCGTGGCGAGTTCGTTGCGCGTTTCCCGGGCAACGAGACGAACCTGAAGTGGATCGAAACCGTGGTGGCTGACGGCAAGCCGTACAGCACCATCGTCGAACGTAACGTGCCGGCCGTGCACGAACTGCAGCAAAAGCTGATCGACCTGCAAGCGCGCGTGGTGCTGCCGCTGGCCGAGTTGAAGGACGTCAACCGCAAGATGTCGGAAGGCGAGCGCCGCGCCCGCGAGGCGAAGCGTGAGATGACCGAGGCCAACCTGCGTCTGGTGATCTCGATCGCCAAGAAGTACACGAACCGCGGTCTGCAGTTCCTCGACCTGATCCAGGAAGGCAACATCGGCCTGATGAAGGCGGTGGACAAGTTCGAATACCGTCGCGGCTACAAGTTTTCGACGTACGCCACGTGGTGGATCCGTCAGGCCATCACGCGTTCGATCGCCGATCAGGCGCGCACCATCCGTATTCCGGTGCACATGATCGAGACGATCAACAAGATGAACCGCATCTCGCGTCAGATCCTGCAGGAAACCGGCAATGAGCCGGATCCGGCAACGCTGGCCGAGAAGATGGAAATGCCGGAAGACAAGATCCGCAAGATCATGAAGATCGCGAAGGAACCGATCTCCATGGAAACGCCGATCGGTGACGACGACGATTCCCATCTGGGCGATTTCATTGAGGACACGAACACGCTGGCCCCCGCCGAAGCGGCCCTGCATGGGTCCATGCGCGGCGTGGTGAAGGACGTGCTCGATTCGCTGACGCCGCGCGAAGCCAAGGTGCTTCGCATGCGTTTCGGTATCGAAATGAGCACTGACCACACGCTGGAAGAAGTCGGCAAGCAGTTCGACGTGACCCGCGAGCGTATCCGGCAGATCGAGGCCAAGGCGCTGCGCAAGTTGCGCCATCCGAGCCGCTCCGACAAGCTGAAGAGCTTCCTGGAAGGCAGCTGATTCTGTAGCGACGCAGGCGATTTTCCGAGTGGGCTCTCGCCCACTTTCAGGTAAAATCCCGCATCAGGCCCGGCCCAGCGCCGGGTCTCTTTTTTTTCCCGTTTTCAGGGCCGGACGCCGTGCTGGTTGCAGGCAGCGGACTCATAATCCGCCTCCGAAAGGACACCGTGGGTTCGAATCCCACCCGGCCCACCATCCTTCCTACCGTTTTTCCCCGCCTCCGTCCCGACATTTGCGTGCCTTTTATCGGGCAAGCATGGGTTGTTTTGCACGCGTTATTCGTTTGGGACCGTATTTTGCTACCGCTATACCGCGCTCAAAATATATTCGTTTCGAAACAATTGAATAACGCCTCATTACGGTTGGCATTCCCCCTAACAGAGGGGGAGTTTAAAACACTTCAAACGAAACGGTTTCATTCCTTCGTTTGAAAATTCGCCAAACCGCGCCGCGCCTGCTTGCGCGGGAGATGGCGGACGTTGTTTTGAATGAAATCTCTATTTACTTCATACCCTGACCGGACCATAGTTTCGGCCATAACGATAAGTAAATAGTCAGTAGCGTACCCTTCGGAGACACAGGATGTTACGCATTCAAAACGGGCCCTTCCAGCATTCCGCTCTTGCGCGTGCCCACGCGCGTCATCGCCATCGTCATCACTGCAGCAGCGGTGGTAAAGCTCATCCGCGATAGCAGTATTACCGCGATTGTTCTTGGGATCGGCGCCCAGCCGATCAGCGTGATACCGGCCGATTACTGGTAGCGCGGCCCAAGCACGCCCGTCGTTTTTGACGTTTGCAAGTCGATCTGCCAACGGGGCAGATCGTGCGCTGTCGGCTGCAATTCGCCGGCAGGCGGGGGTATTGACCGGCTGTTGCACACATTCGCCGGCCCACAACACAACAAGTTCCAAAACGTGAGGAGACAACCATGGGTAGTCGACGTCATCTTTTTGTTGTCATGGCAACCAGTTGCATAGTGGCCATGCCGTTTATTGGCGGGTGCGGCGGGGCGGATGATCCCGGCTCGTCGGATGTTGCGCAATGCTCGGGCAGTTCGTGTCCGCCCAGCGGAGCGGTCACCACGCCGAGCACACCGACGAGCCTGTGCCCGGCGTCGCTGGACTACACGACCACCTATACCGGTGGCTCGGGCAGCGGCGAGTACATCAAGGTCAAGTTCGATACGAGCAAGAACACGTACCAGATGCAGTTTCTGGAATCGTCGGTGCCGACCTCGGCGGGGCAGGTCAATACGACGCGCAAGGGCTTGACCATCAACGGCACGTTCGTCCATCCGACCAACTTGCCGACTCCTGAGCAGAACCGCTGTGCTTTCGTGCTGCAGTCGGGCAAGACGGCGGACAACAGCTACGCGATCACCGTCAATCCGCAAGACCCGCCGATGCTGTTTGTCGGCCAGGGCATCGTGGGGGGCGGCATTCCGGGGGCGACGATCCAGTTTGCCGGCATTCAGCCGATTCCCGGCGTCGTGATTGGCGCAGTGCCCTCGCGCACGTTTGATTTCTATCCGTTCCTGGGCTTCTCCGAGACGGTGACGGATTTCTCGCAGGTTGCTGGGCGCTACAACCAGGTTGGCGTGCATGTCACGCCCACGGGCTCGGGCAACCAGACTTCGGCGCCGCAAGGCTGGCAGCCCGACGCCGTCAATTGGACGCAAACGTTGAATGCCGATGGCTCTTGCACGGCCGAAGGCATCGACTATTCGTGCCACACGACCGGCACACCCTGGGTGCTGCGTCAGAACACCGATGGCTCGCAGGACAACGTGTTTGTCAGCAACCCGACCAGCAGCAGCGTGCCGTATCCGTATGTCGGTCAAGTGTCGCCGCTGGTGCTGCTGGCGCCGAGCCAGGCCAAAGGCATTCTGATTGCCGGCAAGCTCAACGGGCAGGTGGTGCCGGTGATGATCCGTGTCGGCTATTCGCATAGCGATCCGGCGAACCTGCTGGCTTCGGTGGCGGATGATCAGATCGGCATCTCGATCCTGTCACCTGCAAACGCGATCCCGGCCAATGCGCTCAAGGGGGGCTATGTGGGGGCGACCAGCGGCTCAGCTTGCGGCGTGGTCACCAACAACGGTCCGAGCGGTGCGCCTGCCAGCGGCAACGGCTTGAACGCGACGATCGATCATCCGGAGCTGTCGGGTTCCTACAGCGGTGGCTTCTTCCACGCAAATGCCGGCAACTGCAGCGACGGCACGGCTGTATCGACGCTGGCCGCCAACTACACCTCGACGCTGTTCCAGAACGGCACCGCCGCCTTCATCAACCCGCTCACCTCGCGTGTGACGGCGCAGTTCGGGCTCGACTACACGCAAAGCTCGCCGGGCAAGCTGATCGTGACCGCGCAGAACGACTTCAACGCGCGGGGCGCCAGCGGCAACGTCGCGTTGTTCAAGGCGGGAGACACCGGCGTGGCGGTCAAGGTCGGCAACGTGTACGCGATGCTCATGAACAACAACAAGTACAACCCGTTCTTCACGGTCGGCGCATTCGTTCAGTGAAGCGCGCAGCAAAGAAAACCACATGCGGCGGCGTGCGTGACATGTACACGTGGCGCCGCCGGGGCTGAACAACAACATGGAGGAGACGCAAATGCAATGGCGTAAATGGTTGGTCGTGCTCGCGTGCGCGCCGATGGTGACAGCATGCGGAGGCGGCGGAGATGATTCGCCGGCCCCGGTGATCCAGCGCCTGTGTCCGCAGGCCATCGACTACAACACAGTGTTCACCGGCGGGTCGGGCTCGGGCGAACTCGTCAAGGTGCAGCTCGACACAACGAAGATGACTTACCAGATCACGTATCTGGCCTCGCCGATTCCCGTCAAGACAGGCACCGTTGCGCCCACGCGTGATACGGCGCCCAACAACGTGCAGACCGGCACGCTCACGCAAGAGACGGCGCTACCGACCGAGAAGCTGAACCAGTGCGCGTTCCGCCTGAACAACGCGAGCCTCGATCCGAGCCGGCCTGCGCGGTTCTTCCTCGGGCAGGGCGTGCTGGGCGGCACGATTCCGGGCGCGACGATTCAGTTCGACGGCATCGTTGGCGTGGGCAAGATTGCGCAGACCACCTTCCCGTATTACCCGTTCATCAGCTTCTCGAACACCGAGACCGACCTGACCAAGATTGCGGGCAACTACAACCAACTTGGCTACCACCAAGTGCCGTCGCAGAGCTTCTCGCAGCAGGCGGTCGATGCCCGGTTCACCATCAATGCGGATGGCACCTACACCGAGTGCGACAACCTCGGGGTGAAGAACGGCGGGGCGTGCCTGACGTCAAGCACGACGGTCAACCAGAAGCTGACGCTGCGCAGCGACGCGCCGGCCTTCACCACGCTGAACTATCAGCCGCAGGTGCCGGCAACGGTGTCGTCGCTGGATCCGGCCAAGGCGGGCAAGGGCGTGATGATCGTGGGCAAGCTGTATGGCCAGCTCGTGCCGATCTTCATTCGCGTCGGTGCGGCCAATTCCGATCTGACGGCCGGCCCGCCGGTGGCAGATGACGAGTCCGGCATTTCGATCATGGCACCGGTCGGCAACATCGCGCAGGGCTCGCAAGACGGCGAATACACGGGTGTGGACAGCACGTTCAACTACCGCGCGACGGCGCTGGTGGGCGCGCAGGCCACGATGCTCGATCCGTTCAACGCATCGCAGGCTGCGCTGGCGCGACCGCTGAATCTCGACTTCACGCAGAGCGTCCCGGGCGTGATCCGCACCACGCAGACCAGCGCGCCGGCCGGCTCGGCCCCGACGGGCAAGCTCATCTTTACCGGCAAGACGTTCGGCTTCCTGGACATGAGCGATACGAAGAACCCGTACTTCACCGTGGGCGCCTTCGTGCAGTGACGTTTCCGGAATAACACGCCACGGGGCGCGGCACAGACCAATGCGCTCCGCTCAGAACAACAGGAGGAAGCATCATGAAACAACTGACTGTCGCATTGATGGCGGCCTGCGCATCCGCAGGCGCCATGGCGCAGCAGGCCGGTGACAACGTGGCGACGGTGGGCTGGTTCCACATCATGCCGCAGGACTCGAGCAACAACCTGACCACCAGCGTGATCAATGCGCCGATCAATGATCCGCTGCGATTGCCGGGAAGCTTCACGTCGCCCAACAGCGGGCTGCGCGTGAGCAATGCCAACACGCTGGGCCTGACGCTCACGCATTTCTTTACCGACAACATTGCGCTGACCACGATTGCCGGCGTACCGCCCGAATTCAAGCTGACCGGGCATGGCGTGATCCGGGCGCCGGGCCCCGCCGGCGCACTTGGTCACGTCGATCTGGACGATCCGTCCAATCAGCCCGCCGTGCGCAAGGCGCGCCAGTGGAGCCCCGGTGTCATCCTGCAGTGGTACTTCGGGCATGCGCAGTCGACGTTCCGTCCGTTCGTAGGCGTGGGTGTGGTCTACAGCTTCTTCACCAACATCGAGCTGAATCCGTACTTTGCGGCGGCGGTGAACCGCGAACTGGGCAGCGTGCTGGCAGCGGGGGCGGGCAAGCCGGGGCCGACGTATGTCGAGGGGAAATCGTCGTCGTCGTGGGCGCCGATCTTCAACCTCGGTGCGAGCTACGCGATCAACAAGCAATGGGCACTGACGGCAACGGTCTCGTATCTGCCGCTCAAGACCGAGGCGGCGACCGTCATCAAAGCGTCGGATGGCACCACGCTGGCCACCACCAAGACCACGCTCAAGGCCAATCCGATCATCACGTTCGTTGGGGTGTCGTACAAGTTTTAGCCGGGTGTCGGCTGTCTGCGCCTGGCTAATCGGCGCGGCGTGATTCGAGCGGGAACCGGTTCGCGCCGCATTCTTAAGGCGGTTTCTACCGTCAGTTCTAGTGAGGCAATAAATGAGCACACGTAAAGTCGTATCTCTTGCAGTTGCACTCGCACTTGCCACCGTAGCAGCCACACCCGCACTTGCCGTCACCGTTTCGCGTGTCGATGGTCAACCGATGAACCCGAATGGCGAGCCATTCTCGGTCACCGGGGCGACCACGCTGTCCAAAGGCTCCATCAGCGCCAATTGCACAGCGACCTTCACCGGTACGATCACGCCTTCGGGCATCGTCAACATCACGTCCACATCGTTTACCGGCGGCGGGACGTGCGGCCTCATCTCGGGCGCGACCCCGTGGACTGGCCAAGCCGACAGCACCACCCAGCTGTCGATCAACAACGCGGGAGTCAGCGTATTCCTGCTGGGCAGCTGTGGCCCCAGCAAGGTCGTAACCACCTGGAACGATCCGAACTCGTCGCTCACGTTCACCAACGCATTGCTCACGCCGGACTGTACGGTGAGCGGCACGGTGGTGTCGACGCCGAAGTTCCACGTGCAATAGGCACGTACCCGGTTGACGGGCGGTTGCGCAGCCGCCGTCGATTGGTCTGAAGCATGGGCCCGGCATGTCGGGCCTTGTTTCTTTTCCGGGCCGGCTTTCTGTGTGGGCAATACCCCTGTCGTCAATGGCGGCAACGCAATGCGCTGGGCGGTGGCATGATCCGGCTTTTGCCGCTGCACCGGGGCAGCGGTCTTTCCCAGGAGCCAAGACATGCGTTTGCTTACTTCTGTCGCCGTGATCGCCGTGGCCGCCGCGATGGCGACGTCTTTCGGAGTCGCCCAAGCCCAAACTGCAACTTCAGCCGCTACCGCTGCCACGCAACAACGCACCCAAGTGCCCGGTTACTACCGAATGGCGCTGGGTGACGACGTGGTGACCGCGCTCTACGACGGCTACACCGATCTGCCCGCCAAGACCCTGCTTGGCCTGAACGCGCAATCGGTGCAGAGCCTGCTGGCGCGGATGTTTGTATCGAACACGCCGGGCATGCAGACGGCGGTGAACGGCTTTCTGATCGACACGGGTGCCAAGCGCATCCTCGTTGATACGGGGTCGGGCACGTGCTTTGGCCCGACGATGGGCGGCCTGGCCGGCAACGTCCGCGCCTCCGGCTATCAGCCCGAGCAGATCGATGCCGTGCTGCTGACGCACCTGCATCCGGACCACGCATGCGGCCTCCTGACGCCGCAAGGTCACCCGGCCTTTCCGAATGCGCAGGTGTATGTCGCCGCGCCGGAAGCCGACTTCTGGCTGAGCGAAACGATTGCCGCTTCCAAACCGAGCGACATGCAACCGTTCTTCAAGATGGCGCGCGACTCAGTGGCGCCATATGCCGCTGCGGGCAGGCTCAAGCAATTCAAGCCGGGTGACGAGGTGGTGCCCGGCGTACGGTCGGTGCTCGCCAACGGGCACACGCCGGGGCATAGCGGTTACCTGTTCGCATCGAAGGGACACAGCCTGCTGGTGTGGGGCGATATCGTGCACAGCCACGCCGTGCAGTTCCAGCATCCGGACGTTGCGTTCGAATACGACGTCGACAAGAAGGCCGCCGTTGCCTCGCGACGCAGGCTGTTTGCAGAAGCGGCGCGAGACAAGCTGTGGGTAGCCGGCGCTCATCTTCCGTTCCCGGGGCTGGGGCACGTGCGCCGCGAGGGCAACGCCTTCGCCTGGGTGCCCATCGAGTACGGCCCGCTGCGCGCGGACCGCGCTGATTGATGTTCGGCCTGGTCGTTCACGCGCCTGCCGGTGCTTCGCCTTGCAAGAGGCCGGCAGGTCCGGGTGTTCGGGCGGGGTCGCGCTCTCGATCTTGTGGCCCCGTTGGGTGCCGTCGCAGCCAATCTTGACGGTCTTTCCATCGGCCGGCGAGATCGTCGATACCAATCTGGGAGCAGCAACTGGCGGTCGATCTTGCGCACCGTGACGTCGCCCAGGAATGCTCTGTTTTTGCATACCTTCCCGCGCCAGCGCAATCTGCAGTGGATTACTGGCGGCATGTCTCCTCCCGGTATGCGTTCTCGGCTACCAGGTGTCGATGAAGCGGCGGGTGGCGGGGTCGCGTGCGTGCCTTGGCGGGGCGGGGGGCGCCGATTGAAGCCCGCGCAGCAGCCAGCGGCGTGTGTCGGCCGGGTCGATCACGGCGTCGATTTCGAGATAGCTGGCGATGTTGAGCGCGCGGCCTTCCTCGTAGGCGGCCTCGACCATCTTGCGGAACAGCGCCTCGCGCTCGGCGAGGTCTTCCACCGCTTCCAGCTCTTTGCGGAACCCCAGGCGGATGGCGCCTTCGATGCCCATGCCACCGAATTCGCCGCTGGGCCATGAAGCGGTGAAGAACGGCGCGTGGAAACCGCCCGCGGCCATGGCCATCGCCCCAAGGCCGTAGCCTTTGCGCAGCACGACGGTGAAGAAAGGCACGCGCAGGTTGCCGGCGGTCACGAACATACGGCTGACGTGGCGTACGGTGGCGGTTTTCTCCGCTTCGGGCCCGACCATGAAACCCGGTGTGTCGCACAGTGAGACGATGGGCAGGTCGAACGCGTTGCACAACTGCATGAAGCGTGACGCCTTGTCCGCTGCCGCAGAATCGATTGCGCCGCCCAGGTGGCGCGGGTTGTTAGCGATGCAGCCGAAGGCGCGACCTTCGATACGGATCAGCGCGGTGACGATGCCCACGCCAAATGCTTGGCGCAGTTCCAGAACCGAACCCGTGTCGGCCAACGCGTCGATCACGCCGCGCATGTCGTAGCTGCGCATACGGTTTTCGGGAATCGCGTGGCGCAGGTGGCGCACGTCGCCGGCCTCCCAACTGGCAAGCGGGCCCTGGAAGTAGCTCAGGTAACGGCGCGCGGCATCGACGGCTTCGGTCTCGTTGTCGACCAGCACATCGATCACCCCATTAGGCGCCTGCACGCTAACAGGGCCAACTTCTTCGGGTGCGTATACGCCCAGGCCGCCGCCTTCAATCATGGCGGGGCCGCCCATGCCGATGGTCGCGTCGCGCGTTGCGATGATCACGTCTGCGCAGCCCAGCAGCGCGGCGTTACCTGCAAAGCAGCGGCCCGACACGATACCGATGGTCGGCACCAGCCCAGAGAGCCGTGCGAAGTGAATGAAGGTCGGGCAGTCTAGGCCGCTGACGCCGAGCTTTTCAGTGTCGCCCGGCCGGCCGCCGCCGCCTTCGGCGAACAGCACAACGGGCAGCTTCCATTGCTGCGCCAGTTCCAGTGCACGGTCGGTCTTCTTGTGGTTGAAGGTGCCCTGGGTGCCCGCCAGCACGGTGTAGTCGTACGCGAGCACCATGCAGCGCGCGTCCTGATCGGGGAAGTGCGAGCCGTTGACGGTTCCGATGCCGGTGATGATGCCGTCGGCCGGTGTCGAGCGGATCAGATCGTCGAGTGCGCGGCGCTGGCGTTGCGCTGCGATGGCAAGCGCGCCGTACTCGATGAATGAACCGGCGTCGCACAAGTGGTCGATGTTCTCGCGCGCGGTGCGCTGGCCGGTCTTGCGGCGGCGGGCAACGGCATCCGGGCGGTTGGCGTCAAGGCCAAACGCATGGCGGTCGATGACGGCCTGCAGGTCGGGGCGAATGTGGTCGAGGTCGATCTCTGCGTCGGCTGCGGCGCTGTCGTGTTGGGCATCGCTGGGCTGCAGCACGGCCAGCGGCTGGCCTTCGCGCACCGTTGCGCCCGACTGCGCGCAGACTTGCAGCACGCGTCCGGCCGCGGGTGCGATGACGACGTGCTCCATCTTCATTGCTTCAATGACGGCCAGCACCTCGCCGCGCACGACCGTGCCGCCGGCTTGCGAATGCATCTGGATCAGCGCGCCATCCATTGGCGCGGTGAGCACTTCAGCATTGTCAGGAAGCTCATCGAGGAATGACGTAGCGCGCGCTACATCCGGGGTGGTGACCGACGTAGCGTGCAGGGCAGGGTGCGCTTCACCGTTGCCGGCTGCGAGGTCGGCGAGCTTCGCATCAAGAAACTGCGTATGCACGGCATTGGCTTGCACGTCGGCGTCGCGCAGCAGGTCTTGCAGCAGCCGCTTGTTGGTAGCCAGCCCTTCGATGCGGAATTCGCACAGCGCGCGGTACGTCTGTGCCAGCGTCTGCGCATACGTGCCGTACGGTGCGTGGACGATCAATTTAGCCAGCAGCGAATCAAAGCGCGGGTTCGGACGGTAGCCCGCATAACCGCAGGTGTCGACGCGCACACCGGGGCCGTTGGGCGCCTCGAATGCGGTGAGCGTGCCAGTGGAGGGATGCGGCTGGCCGCTTGCATCAAGGGTCTCTGCGTTGATGCGTACTTGAACGGCGTGGCCGCGCGGTGCGATCGGCCTAGCAAGCCCCAAGTCCGTGAGCGACGCGCCTTGCGCCAGCGCCAGTTGTGTCACCACCAGGTCGACGCCCGTCACCATCTCCGTGACGGTGTGCTCGACTTGCACGCGTGGGTTGGCTTCCATGAAATAGAACGTGGCGTCCGGTGCGCCTGCGTTTTCCACTAGGAACTCGAACGTCCCGATGCCGCTGTAGCCTGCCGCTTTGGCGAGCGTGACGGCCGCGTCGGCGATGCGCGTGCGCAGGGCGTCGTCCAGCGATGGGCTGGGCGCGATCTCGATCAGTTTCTGGTGACGGCGCTGCAGGCTGCATTCGCGCTCGCCGAGATGCATGACGTGGCCCCGTGCGTCGGCAATGATCTGGATTTCGATATGGCGCGGTGCAGGTACCAGCGCTTCCACATAGACATCGCCGCCACCACCGGTAGCCGTACCTTCAGATACGCAGCGCGCATACGCGTCGGCAATCGCCTGCGCATCGTGCACGGCGCGCATGCCGCGCCCGCCGCCGCCCGCCACGGCCTTGATCATCATGCCGTGCGAGGGTGGCAGCGCGGCGAAGAACGCGCGCGCCTCTTCAAGGGTGGTTGCGCCTAGCGTGCCACTGACGATGGGAATGCCCGCCTCATGCGCAAGCGCCCGAGCGCGTGCCTTGTCGCCGAAGAGGTCAAGCACGTGCGGGGACGGTCCGACGAATTGCACGCCAGCCTGCGCGCACTGGCGTGCGAAAGCAGCGTTCTCGCTCAAGAAGCCATAGCCCGGATGAACAGCATCGGCGCCGACGGCCCGTGCGGCAGCGAGGATTGCCGCGCCGTTGAGATAGGCACGCGGGCCGGTGCCGGGCAGCTGCACGGCGTCATCGGTGCGAAGGGGATGCAGTGCGTCGCGGTCGTCTTCGGAATAGACGGCGACGGAGGGCAACCCCATCGCGGCGGCTGCGCGGGCAATGCGAATGGCGATCTCGCCGCGATTGGCGATCAGCAGTTTGCGAAACGTCATGGAGCGGGGTGGTTTAGAGCTGTTCAGCGAGCGGTGCGAGATCCTGCTTGCGCACGTTGTGTAGTTTGTAGACGGCCAGGCATTCGTGGCACCCGCCGGTGAGCGAATCGGACAGAGAGATCATTAAGCTGGGCGAATGTCGTGTCGCTCCCATCGAAGTGGATGGCCGGTTGATCAGACGTGGTGCGGGCCCAATGCCGAAGAGGGCCGGAGAGGAGGCGCGGCCGATGGGGTAGTGCAGTTCACGTGGGGGATCGACCGGCCATGCGCGCGCCCCGAGGGCGCGAACGCTGCCGAGATCGTCGGACTCGTCCATCGCCAAAGCTCGTCTCCGATGGGTTGTGCAGTGCGTGCGCAGCGTCGCACCGCACTATCTATACTGCGAAGTAATTTTTTATACCAGCGGGTATGAATATAGAAAGCGTTCTTTGATGCGTCAAGCATTGGGGAGCGATGATGTCGCCACGATGCGCGCATCCCACGGCGCATCTGCGGGCGGCATGCGAAAATACGCGCCATGTCCACCGTCCGCAAAACTGCCGTTCCCGACGTGCAACCGTCTGCTGAAACCGAGGCCATCGAGGCCTCTGGCGTTACACCGCCAGCCACGCGCCCGCACATCGCCGAGCGGCAGGAGGCCCGGCGCCGGCAGATCCTCGACACTGCCGCGCAACTTTTCTTCACCAAGGGCTATGCCGGCATGACGATGAGCGACCTCTGCAACGCGCTCGGCGTGACGAAGCCGGCGGTGTACTACTACTTCACCGACAAGTACGAGATCTTCGACATTCTGTGCCGCGAAGCCGCGCAGATCTGCCTGTCGGCCATCCGGGAAACCGCCGATCCGGCCCTGCCCGTGCGAGAGCGCCTGCAGGCGTGTCTGTTGGAAATGGCGCGTCGTTGCATCGACTGCCATTACGCTGCGGCACTGACATATCGCGATCGGCAATACCTGCGTCCGGAAACGGTGGAATGGCTGCACGGCATGTCGCGGGCGTATTACCGCGATCTCTATGCGCTCCTCGACGAGGGCAAGCGCGCCGGCGTGTTCGACTTCGGCGATGCGCGCGTCGCCGCGCACTCGATGGGCGGCGTGATGGGGTTCATGTATACGTGGCACGATCCGTCGCGCATCGACGCCGGCGTGCTGGCGCACGAGCTGTCGAGCGCCATGATGAAAATCATTCTGCCGGCCGCCCCGGCATCGGGCGCTACACGCGCGTCTTGAGCGCCGCCCCGGCCGGTGCCTTCGGCAACGCGGGCAGGCGGAAAATCTCGGGCGTCATCAGGTCGATGCCGCAGTCGAGCGTCTCAACCCAATCGATGAACCGCTTGACCATGGCTTTGCCGCGAAAGGCTTGGCCGTGCTGCGGCACGATCCATTCAATATCGAGCCCCCGCACCATCTGCGCCCACAGCCGGCATACCCGGTTGCCGCTCATGTAGCGGCGGTGAAAGGGCGCCATCAGCGCCAGGTGGGTATCGAAATCTTCCACGGGCTTGGCGGCCACGTTGGCATGCACCATCGATGCCCCCAGATCGCCCGAGAACAGGATGCGCGACACCGGATCGTAAAACTGGAAATTGCCTTCCGAATGGAGGAAATGCGCGGGCACCGCCAGCAGATGCGAGTCCCCCAGCGGAATCGCCATGCCCGTATCCGCGATTGGCACGATGCGGCCTTCAGTCTTGCCGACGTTGCAGAAATGCGGGAGAAACCGCTCCCACACGCGCGAAATCAGGATGTCGCAACTGGAACTCGTGAGCCACCGTCCCGCCGAAGCGACGATGTCGGGGTCCGCATGCGAGGCCAGTACGTAGTCGAGCTGCTTGGGCGGAAAGTACCGGTTCATCGCCAGAAACAGCGCGTTATAGGTCATCTGGCCGCCCGGATCGATCAGCGCGCCGTGGCCGTGATCGACGATGAGGAACTGGTTGGTCTGCACCGGCAGGTCATCGTGATCGTCGACGAGGTCGGAGAACATCAGGCAGACATGCTCGGGCGATTCATAGAGCGTTGTGACCATGGGAGAGGGCAGGGCGCAGGTTGGAATGCCTGGATGGTGGCGCAGCGCGTGCCCGGCCCACTTGATCCGTGTCAAGGCAGCTGTGGCGCTGCCTTCGGCTCGCGAGGGCGGATCATCCGTCCCGGGCCGGTTCTCACGTGATAAACTTTTGATTTTTAACGCTTTGCGCGAGCCGCACGCGGGTTTTCCGCCTGGGTTTGGCGCGCCGCCATGCCAACCGGCATGCCGCATCTCCCCCTATGAATACTGCAACGATGTCTGAAGCGTCAGAAGCACCGGCCAATGAATCGGTGACATTCGACAGCTTCGGCCTGCATCCGGACGTCCTCCGCGCGCTGACCGAAAGCGGTTACACCAAGCCCACGCCCATCCAGGCCGCCGCCATTCCGGTGGTGACCGCCGGCCGCGACGTCATGGGCGCCGCACAAACCGGCACCGGCAAGACCGCCGGTTTCTCGCTGCCGATCATCCATAACCTGCTGCCGGACGCCAATACGAGCGCGTCGCCGGCGCGCCACCCGGTGCGGGCGCTGATCCTCACGCCCACGCGCGAACTGGCCGACCAGGTGTACGACAACGTTGCCAAGTACGCGAAGTACACGGCGTTGCGCAGCGCTGTCGTGTTCGGCGGCGTCGACATGAACCCGCAGACGGAGCAACTGCGCCGCGGCGTCGAAATCCTCGTGGCCACGCCGGGCCGCCTGCTCGACCACGTGCAGCAGCGCAGCGTGAACCTGTCGCAGGTGCGCATGCTGGTGCTGGACGAAGCCGACCGCATGCTCGACATGGGCTTCCTGCCCGACCTGCAGCGCATCATCAACCTGCTGCCGGCACACCGCCAGACGCTGCTGTTCTCGGCCACGTTCTCGCCGGAGATCAAGAAGCTGGCTGCGAGCTATCTGCGTCATCCGCAAACCATTGAAGTGGCACGCAGCAACGCCACGGCAGAGAACGTCCGCCAAGTCATCTACACCGTGCCGGACAACCACAAGCAGGCCGCGCTCGTGCACCTGTTGAAGCAGCGTGCCGAGCAAGGTCTGCCGCGGCAGTGCATCGTCTTCTCCAACAGCAAGATCGGCTGCTCGCGGCTGGCGCGTGCGCTGGAGCGCGAAGGCATCAACGCCAACGCCATCCACGGCGACAAGACGCAGACCGAGCGCATGCAGACGCTCGAAGCGTTCAAGCAAGGTACCGTCGACGTGCTGGTCGCCACCGACGTGGCAGCGCGCGGTCTGGACATCTCGCAGATGCCGTGCGTGATCAACTTCGACCTGCCGTTCAACGCAGAAGACTACGTGCACCGCATTGGCCGCACGGGCCGTGCCGGTGCTTCCGGTGACGCACTGTCGCTGTTCGCGCCGGGCGATGAGCGCCTGCTGGCCGATATCGAAAAGCTGATCAAGCGCAACCTGCCACGCGAACAACTGGCCGATTTCGATCCGACCGGCGAACAGGCGCGTGACCGTGAGCGCCGCGAGCGCGACGAAAAGCGTGCCCGCGGCGAGGTCCGCCGGGCCCGTGAGCGCGATGAGCGTAACGGCACCCGCGTGCTTGATCACACGATCGTGCGTCCGGCGTTCCGTCCATCGGACGATCCGTTCTTCAATCGCCCGTACGAATCGTCAGTGCCGGCGGAATCGGCGGAGGCCGCCAAGCCGGCACAGCCTGCCGGACACCCGCGCAGCGCCAAGCGGCCGATTGCGGCCCTGCTCGGTGGCGTGCCGCGCAAGCGTTAAGTCAGTCGACTGAGCGCGGCGGCGCTCTTGCCGCCGGGGCCATCGCGTCAGGCCAGCTGCGCCAGGCGATTGGCCCACGCCGGGACGGCGTCCCGGTAGAACCCTTCCACATCCCCTGCATGAATCTCCAGCCCGAGGTGCCGCGCCGCCTCGGTGAGCGCGGCCAGCGGCTGGCTGCGGTTGATGGCACGCGCGCCGGTCTGCTTGCTGAGTTTCTCACCATCGGGGTTCACCACGACCGGCACGTGCAGGTAGCGCAACGCGGGCAGACCGAGCAACTGTTGCAGATAAATCTGGCGTGGCGTCGAGTCGAGAAGGTCGGCGCCGCGCACGACGTCCGTGATGCCTTGCGTGGCATCGTCCACCACGACTGCAATCTGGTACGCCCACATACCGTCGGCGCGCTTGAGAACAAAATCGCCGACAGCTTCAGCCAGGTTCTGGCATTGCGTGCCTTGCCAGCGGTCGTTGAAGCAGAGCGTAGCGGCATCGGCATGGGGCACACGCACGCGCCATGCGCGCGGCGGACGGCCGTGCAGCCCGTTGCGGCATGTGCCGGGATAAATGAGCGTCTGGTGACGCACGTGCCCGTTGGCGTCGATGCTGGTGACGGAATCCGCGATTTCGCGGCGCGTGCAGCCGCACGGGTAGAGGCTGCCGACGGCCTGCAGTTGCGCAAGTGCCTGCTCAAAGCGCGGGAGGTGCGTGCTCTGCCACTGCGGGGCTTCGTCGGGAATGAGCCCGAGCGCTTCCAACGTAGCGAGGATGTCGCGATCGGCGCCGGGCACATTGCGCTGGAAATCGATGTCTTCGATGCGCACGAGCCACGTGCCGCCGTGCACGCGCGCATCCAACCAGCTTGCCAGTGCGGTGACCAGCGAGCCGATATGCAACGGCCCGGTGGGTGAGGGCGCAAAGCGGCCGCGATATTGGCTGCGCGACGACTTGGTGGGTTCCGAAAAATCGAGATTGGCTTGGGACAACGCAACGCTCCAGGCGCAGAGGTCGATTGCGCTATTGTGCGCGATTTGGCGGCCTGAGGCGCCTACTGCATCATCAGGGCCTGCCCCAGGCGCGGGTCTTCGAGCTTATCGACCCACCATTGCAGTGCCTTGCCGCGCATGTTGTTGCGCCAGGCCACCTGGAACGTGCCGGCGCGCTTGTCTTCCGAGGTTTCCTTGGCGATCAGCACGCCAGAATCCAGATACGGTTGGGCCAACGGGACCGGTAACCAGCCACAGCCCAGGCCACGAATCTGCGCCTGCACCTTGTCGGCCATGGATGGCACCACCAGCGTGTCCTGTCCGGCCATCACGCCGATGGTGCGTGCGGGCAGATTGCGCGACGTATCGCCCACGGCAACGATGCGATGTCGCGTAATGGCGGTTGCAGGCAACGGCTCTTCCAACTGCGCCAGCGGGTGATGTGCCGCCACCGCAAATACGAACGGAATGTTGCCCACCGTACGCGTCTGGATGCCCTGCACCTGCATCACCTGGGCTGGCCCGATCAGCAAGTCCGCACGGCCCGAGAGTAGTGCGTCCCACGTGCCTGCCAGCACCTCACGGCAGAAGCGCAGGCGCGTGGCCGTGTTCTCTGCGTAGAAGTCCTGGATAACGGGCATCAGTGCCCGGAAGTGGACGAGATCGTCGACTACGATGGTCAACGTGGCTTCCCATCCGGTGGCCAGCCGTTTGACGCGGCGCGCGAGGTCATCGGCAGCCTGCAGCAGGTGGCGGCCCTCGTCGAGCAGCGCACGGCCTGCGGGTGTCAGTTCTGCCCGGTGGCGGCGTCGGTCGAACAGCAGGACATCGAGATCATCTTCCAGCTTGCGCACCACATAGGTCAGCGCCGACGGCACTTTGCCCAGTTCGTGCGCCGCGGCGGCAAAGCTGCCCTTGCGTTCAATTGCGTCCAAGACTTCCAGGGATTCCAGCGATAGCGCCATATTCAGAATTTTTGATGTATTGAATCAAAGCCGTACCGCGAAACTATAGCCAATCTGCGTACCATGCACACATCAACGCAGTAATTTGGATAGGAGATTCATCAAAATGATTGAAATCCGCCCCTCTCAAGATCGCGGTTACGCAGACCACGGCTGGCTGAAGTCGTATCACAGCTTCTCGTTTGCCGATTACATGGACCCGCAGCACGTTCAATTCGGGCCGCTGCGTGTCATCAATGAAGACCGCGTCGCCGGCGGCATGGGCTTTGGCACCCACGGCCACCGCGACATGGAAATCATCAGCTACGTGCTGGACGGCGAGCTGGCGCACAAGGACAGCATGGGCAACGGCAGCGTGCTGCGCCGGGGCGACGTGCAGCGCATGACGGCTGGGACAGGCGTGCGTCACTCCGAGTTCAACCACGCACAAGACCAGACCACGCATTTTCTGCAGATCTGGGTCCTCCCGGCGCAGTTGAACCTCACGCCGGGCTATGAAGAGCGTCATTTCGACGAGGCGGCCAAGCGGGGCAAGCTGGCCTTGATCGCCAGCGCCGATGGCCGCGATGGATCGGTGAAGGTGCACCAGGATATGTCGCTCTACGCCGGCAAGTTCGACGGCGCGGAAACTGCGTCCCTGCCCATCGCTGCAGGCCGCCGCGCTTATGTGCACGTCGTGCGCGGCAAGGTGAGCATCAACGGTCGCACGCTGGTTGGCGGCGATGCGGCCAAGCTGACGCAAGAAGAGAAGGTGACGCTTTCCGGTGGCGAAGACAGCGAAGTGCTGGTGTTCGATCTGCCGTAATGTTGGTGGCGCACGCTTTGTGCGCCATTTTTCTTTTTCCGTTGTTCCCAGCCGTTCCCTAAACCCAAGAGGATTCCCATGGCACGAGTTGCAGTCGTTTATCACAGCGGTTATGGCCACACGAAGAAGCAGGCAGAGGCCGTCTTTGCTGGCATTCAAGGCGCCGGCGCCGAAGCGCACCTGATCTCGGTCACTGACGTCAACGATGACACCTGGGCGCTGCTGGCCGGCGTCGACACGATCGTTTTTGGCGCCCCGACCTACATGGGCGGTGTTTCGGGCGACTTCAAGAAATTTGCCGATGCATCGTCCAAGGCGTGGTTTACCGGCGCGTGGAAGGACAAGATCGCCGCCGGGTTCACGAACTCCGCATCGATGAACGGCGACAAGTATGCGTCGATCCAGTACCTGTGGACGCTGTCGCAGCAGCACGGAATGATCTGGGTCGGCACAGGCATGATGCCGGCTAACAGCAAAGCCGCCACGCGCAACGACGTGAACTATCTCGCTGGCTTTGGCGGCGCGCTGGCGCAATCGCCGTCGGATGCGAGCCCTGAAGAAGGTCCGCTGCCGGGTGACCTGGAAACCGCCAAGCTGTTCGGCGAACGTATTGTTGCCATCACGAACCAGTTCGTGCGCGGTCGCCAGTAAATCGCATTGCTCAAAGAAAAACGCCGGCATGTCCGGCGTTTTTTTGCTGGCGCGCTGCGAAGGGTCAGAAGCGCGTGCCGGCTCCGCAGAACACGCCACGGTTCGACCCGCCCTCGCAACTCGTCGCGCAACCGCCCAACGCTGCAAGGCACAGCGTAGTGACAAGGAACAGGGCGGCGAGGCGCTTCATGCAGCGGCGCGGGTTTGGTTGCCTGCGCAATGGGGGCAGCGTTGGCCGGGAATGTAATCGGCGGATTGCTGCTCTTCCGGCGTCACCACGGCGCGGCAGGCGAAGCATTGCTTTGGTCCCGCCGGCAGCAGTTCGGCGTTGAGCGCTGTGCGGTGGTCGAACACGAAGCAATCGCCGTCGTAATGCGCGCCTCCGACTTCCTCGAAGTACTTCAGGATGCCGCCTTCGAGCTGATAGACGCGCTCGATACCGATCTCCTGCATGTGGATCGCGGCCTTTTCGCAGCGGATGCCGCCGGTGCAGAACGACACGACGGTCTTGCCGGCAAAGTCGTCCTTGTGCGCGGCAATGGCGGGCGGAAACTCAGTGAACTTCTTGAGGTTGTATTCGACGACGTTCTTGAACGTGCCCACGGCGACTTCATAGTCGTTACGCGTGTCCAGCATCACCACCGGACGGCCCTCGTCGTCGTGGCCCTGATCGAGCCAGCGCTTGAGGTCCGGCGGCGCGACCGACGGCGCGCGCCCCTCTTCCGGGCGGATCAGCGGGTGGCGCATGGTGATGATTTCTTTCTTCATGCGCACCAGCAGGCGGCGGAACGGCTGGTGGTCGGACAGGCTTTCTTTCGGTGCCAGGTCGGCAAAACGCGGGTCGGCACGCAGCCAGCCAACGATACCGTCAATGCCCTCGCGCGAGCCGGCCAGGAAGATGTTGATGCCCTCGGGCGCCAGCAGCACGGTGCCCTTCAGCTCGCGCGCCTGGCACTCGGCCAGCAGAGCGGGGCGCAGGGTTTCGCGGTCATCGAGGGTGACGAATTTGTAAGCGGAAATATTGACGATCTGCATGTGCTGCCGCGCCATTTTCTGGCGCCTTGGGTAACCCGTTGATTCGTAAGCCGAAATTATAGCCGCCCGCGCAGCCGTGCGGGGTTGCTCCGGGTCAATCGGGCACGCCCGGAATGCTTTGCGGAAGGTGTCACCCGTTACAATACGCGGATGAATTCGCCGCGCTTCGTCCACCTCCGTCTCCACTCCGAATATTCCGTCGTCGATGGCAATGTCCGTCTCGACGATGCCGTCAAGGCTGCCGCCAAAGATGGCATGGGCGCCTTGGCGCTGACCGATCTCGCCAATGCCTTCGGGCTGGTGCGCTTCTACAAGGAAGCGCGTGGCAAGGGCGTGAAGCCCATCGTCGGGGCTGACGTGTGGATCACCAATCACGACGAGCGCGACAAGCCGACCCGCCTGCTGTTGTTGGTGCGGGACAAGCAGGGTTACCTGAACCTGTGCCAGTTGCTGGCCCGGGCCTGGCTCTCCAACCAGCATCGCGGTCGTGCGGAAATCGCCCCCGAATGGTTCGACGAGCCCGGCGTTGAGAATGCGCCGCTGGCCGCCGGTCTGCTGGCGCTCTCCGGCGCCATGGCGGGTGATATCGGCGTGGCGCTGGCCAATGGCAACGAGGCGCTGGCGCGCAAGCTGGCGACGCATTGGTCCCGCGTGTTTCCGGGCGCTTTCTACATCGAACTACAGCGCGCGGGGCACGCCGGTACTGAGGCCTACATCCAGCAAGCGGTGAAGCTTGCATCGGCCATGCAGTTGCCGGTGGTCGCCACACACCCGGTGCAGTTCATGACGCCGGACGATTTCACGGCCCACGAGGCACGCACCTGTATTGCAGAGGGTGAACTGCTCGCCAATCCGCGCCGGGCCCGCCGCTTCACGACCGAACAGTATTTCAAGACGCAGGACGAGATGTGCGCGCTGTTTGCCGACATCCCGTCCGCGCTGGCCAACGCAGTCCAGATCGCGCAGCGCTGCAACCTCAAGCTGGAGCTGGGCAAGCCCAAGCTGCCCCGGTTTCCGACGCCCGACGGCATGTCGCTGGACGACTACCTCGTCCAGCTCGCTAAGGAAGGGCTGGAAAAGCGCATGGAAGTGCTTTTCCCCGACGAGGCCGTGCGCGAATCCAAACGCGCCGAGTACTACGCCCGCCTGGAATTCGAGACCGGCACCATCATAAAGATGGGCTTCCCCGGCTACTTCCTGATCGTTGCGGACTTCATCAACTGGGCCAAGAACAACGGCGTGCCGGTGGGGCCGGGCCGGGGCTCGGGTGCCGGCTCGCTGGTGGCGTATGCGCTGGGGATTACCGATCTGGATCCGCTCAAATACAACCTGCTGTTCGAGCGTTTCCTGAATCCGGAACGTGTGTCGATGCCCGATTTCGACATCGACTTCTGCCAGCACGGCCGTGACCGCGTCATCCAGTACGTGAAGGAAAAGTACGGCAAGGACGCCGTCTCGCAGATCGCCACCTTCGGCACCATGGCCGCCAAGGCCGCGGTGCGCGACGTGGGCCGCGTGCTCGATCTCGGCTACAACTTTGTTGACGGCGTCGCCAAGCTGATTCCGTTCAAGCCGGGCAAGCTCGTTACGCTCGAAGAAGCGAAGAAGGAAGAGCCGCTGCTGGCCGAGCGCGAGGCCAACGAGGAGGAGGTCAAGCAGCTCCTGGAACTCGCACAGCGCGTCGAAGGCATGACGCGTAACGTCGGCATGCACGCTGGCGGTGTGCTGATCGCCCCGGGCAAGTTGACCGACTTCTGCCCGCTCTACACGCAAGGCGGTGAAGACGCCGGCGTCGTCAGCCAGTACGACAAGGACGATGTGGAAGCCGTTGGCCTGGTCAAGTTCGACTTCTTGGGCCTGACCACGCTCACGATCCTTGACTGGGCCGAGCGCTACATTCGCATGCTCGATCCGTCCAAGGCGGATTGGAACTGCAGCCATATTCCGCTGACGGACAAGAAGGCGTTCGACATCCTGAAGACGGCCAACACGGTGGCCGTGTTCCAGCTGGAAAGCCGCGGCATGCAGGGCATGCTGAAGGACGCCAAGCCTGACCGCTTTGAGGACATCATCGCCCTCGTGGCGCTGTATCGCCCGGGCCCGATGGACCTGATCCCCAGCTTCTGCGCACGTAAGCACGGCCGCGAAAAGGTGGAGTACCCGGACCCGCGCGTCGAGCCGGTGCTCAAGGAGACCTACGGCATCATGGTCTACCAGGAGCAGGTGATGCAGATGGCGCAGATCGTGGGCGGTTACTCGCTCGGCGGCGCCGACTTGCTGCGCCGTGCGATGGGTAAAAAGAAGGCCGAAGAAATGGCCGAGCACCGCGCGCTGTTCCGGGCGGGTGCGGCCAAGGACGGGCTCTCCACCGAAAAGGCTGATGAAATCTTCGACCTGATGGAGAAGTTCGCCGGCTACGGTTTCAACAAGTCACACGCGGCCGCATATGCGCTGCTCGCGTACTACACGGCTTGGCTCAAGGCGCATCACCCGGCCGAATTCATGGCGGCCAACATGTCGCTCGCCATGGACGACACCGACAAGGTGAAGATCCTTTACGACGATGCCCGAGGCAAGAACGGCCTGACCATCCTGCCGCCGGATATCAACGCCAGCCAGTACCGTTTTGCACCGACCGACGCCAAGACCATCCGCTACGGCCTGGGCGGCGTGAAGGGCAGCGGCCAGGGGGCGATCGAAGACATTCTGCGTGCACGCCAAGACGGCCCATTCAAGGACTTGTTCGATTTCTGCGAGCGTGTTGACCGTCGCCAGGTCAATCGCCGGACGATCGAGGCGCTGGTGCGGGCCGGCGCCTTCGATAGTCTCAACGACAACCGCGCGCAATTGCTCGCGTCGATCGGCCTGGCCATGGAAGCCGCCGAGCAGAAGGCGGCGGCCGCCAACCAGGTGTCGCTCTTCGACTTGATGAGCGGCGACGACGCCGAGCAGCATCGTCCCGAACTCGTCGACGAGCCGGCCTGGTCGACCAAGCGCAAGCTGCAGGAGGAAAAGCAGGCGCTGGGTTTCTACCTTTCCGGCCACCTGTTCGATGAATACCGTGACGAGGTGCGCCGCTTTGCGCGCACGACGCTGGCCGATCTGGCGCGCGAAGTGACCGACAAGGGCAACGGGGGCGGCTACGGCAACCGCGATGCGCGCAACAAGACCGTGGCCGGTGTGATCGTAGGCCAGCGCACCCAGATGACGCAGCGCGGCAAGATGCTGATCGTGATGCTCGACGACGGCTCCGCCAGCGAAGCTACCGAGGTCACGGTCTTCAACGAAGTTTTCGAAGCGAATCGCGCGCTGTTCAAGGAAGACGAAGTGCTGATCGTGCAGGGCAGCGCCCGCCATGACATGTTCACTGGCGGCGTGCGAGTGACAGCCGAGTCGGTCATGGACATGACGCAGGCGCGCGCCAAGTTTGCGCGGGCGATCCGGCTGTCGATGAATGGCGATTCAACGGCGGCCAAGCTGCGTGATCTGCTCTCGCCGCATGTGGCGGCCGATGGCAATGGCGTCTCGGTGCGCATCAACTACGTCTGCGAGCAGGCGCGCTGCGAAGCGGTGCTTGGGGACGCCTGGCGCATTGTTCCGAGCGACGACGCACTCGCTGCTTTGCGCGGGGTGTTGGCAGCAGAGAATGTCCTGACCGTGTACGAGTGATTCTCAAGTGCCGTTCGTTGGCGGTTGAGCCGTTCGCGTCAAATGCCAGAGTTTGATGTATTTGTAGTAGCTCGCTTGTGCGTTCATGCAAGCGACGCCGAACCCCTGTACCCCGTCTAGAACGCCTAATCGCACGACGTAGGTACGCAGGAACGCCCATACACCATGGGCCAGAGCTTTGCCTGGCGTGGCACGCTTTCCGGCCGCGTAAGCTTGGCGCGCACCAGCGCTCGAATAGGCTTCGATCTTGCGCAAGACGTCCGAGTAATCTCGATAGCTATAGTGCAGCAGAGGATGCTCAAGCATGCCAACCGTGCCTTCGAAGATGAGCTTTTCGTGGACGAGGTCGTCTGAAAATCGAGCGGCACCGCGGCGGAAAAGTCGGACGACCCGGTCCGGATACCAACCTGCGTGGCGTATAAACCGTCCACAGAATTGCGATAGGCGCGGCATGGCATAGACAGACTGCGTTGCAGAATCGATTGCAGAGAGAATATCGGCGCGCAACTCTGGCGTGACACGTTCGTCGGCATCGAGCGACAGCACCCATTCGGTGTCCACTTTGGACAGTGCGATGTTTTTTTGGGGGCCAAAACCCGGCCACGAATCGGTGACGAAAACATCGGCTCCCAAGCTGCGAGCGAGTTCCACAGTCCCGTCCGTGCTTCCCGAATCCACTATAATCGCGCGGTCGCACCAAGACACGCTCTCCAAGCAAGCCCGCAAGTTGTGCGCTTCGTTTTTGGTAATGACGACAACGGAAATTTTCATTGGGTTTGTCAATGACATTCAGTGCAACGCGCCTTCGTGCGTGGGTGGGCGGCATCGCTTTGCTTTTCCCTTTCTTGCTGCTTTGCGTGCCGCGAGGCGCAGGCATATTTCTTGGCGCGACGGTGGTGGGTATTGCCCTGGCAGGAAGGGGCCTCGGGCCGGCGTGGCGGCTGTTTTGGAATGAGCTTTGGCCGTTTGTCGTCGCCATTGTAGCGGTACTGGCCGTCGTGCTCTTCTCTTGTTGGCACTTCGGCTTGGCTTGGAACTGGCTTGACAACCCGTCACGGTTGCTCATTGCGGTGGTGATGGGCGTTATGGTTGTCTGTGCGCGACCGAATCCGCGTTGGCTTTGGCGCGGTATCAACTTCGCGTTTGTTGTGGTACTGGCAATCGTTGCATACCAGCGATGGGGATTGGGCGATATGCGGCCCTCGGCATGGGTGCAGCCGATTGCGTTTGCGAACATGGTCGCAGCATTGGGGTTGATTGGCTTCATTCGACCCGGCTTGACGGGGCGCACGCACGCAGCCGCGTGGCTTACGCTGGGGATGGCTGTGGCCGTGCTGGCGCTCAATGGAACACGAGGCGGTTTGCTGGCGCTGCTGGTTCCAATGTCGTTTCTGTTGTTCGTGCGCCATCCTTCCCTGAAGGGGCCCAAGTTCGTTCTTGCCATCGGTGGCGTTGCTGTTGCGATTACAGCGCTGTATGCGGTAGTTGATGGAAAAGGAGGAGGGCGCTTCGCGGTGGTCGAATCAGAGATACAGCAGTTCCAGAAGGGCAGTGTTGACACGTCGGTCGGCGCTCGTTTGGCCCTGTGGGGTATTGCCCTTGATACGGTGCGTGCCAAGCCGTGGGTGGGGACCGGCGTCGGGCAATTCCACTCGGCTGTCAAGGCGTCGCGATATTGCGATGTTAACCCCGCTGAACATCCGGAAGTCTGCCGTTTAGGTCACGCACACGATGACATGCTGGAGGCCGCTGCCACGATGGGATTGCCCGGCTTGGTCGCCGTGCTGGGCATCTTTTTGGTTCCCGGCTCGCTGTTTGCGAAATTCCGACGTGTCAGCCGCCAAGCGGGCAACCCTATGGGTGAGCGGCTCGCCATCTCGGGATTGGCTGTGGTCGCAGCCAGTCTGATCAGCGGGTTGACGCAGGTCACGCTGGCCCATCAGGCCAACGCTGTTTTTTACGCTGGCATTACGGGGCTTCTTTTGGGGCTGACGGTGGTTCAGGTGCGTTTTCCTCACCAAGGTGAGGCGGAGTCGATGTGACGCAGGAAAATCAAGCAGCTGTAACGAGTACCCAGACTTTCAAACGCGTTTGGGGTTATCTCAGGCCCGAATTGACCGCCTTCATCCTGGCAATGGTCGCCATGGGTGTGGTGGCGGCCACAGAGGGGATCATCCCCAAGGTCGTGAAGGATTTGCTGGATCAGGGCTTCGGTGGTGAGTACGCCGGCAAGCTGTGGCAGGTGCCGGCCATGCTGGTAGGCATTGCCGTCGTGCGCGGCATTGCGCAATTTGCGTCGACGTATCTGTTGAGCCTTGTGTCGAACAAGGTGCTGCTGAATCTGCGGATGAAGATGTTCGAGCGCCTCCTGCAAGCGCCGGCTTCTTACTATCAGCGCAATACGGCGGCGTCGATCATCAACGCAGTCATCTTTGAAGTGAACCAGGTGCTGCAGGTGCTGACCGGCGTGTTCATCACACTGGTGCGCGACTCGATGACGGTGCTGGCGCTGCTGATCTTTCTCTTCTATACCAACTGGCGCCTGACGCTGGTGGTGGCGGTGATCCTGCCGATCATCGGCCTGCTGATGTCGCGTATCAACCGTCGCCTGCGCTCGCTCAACCGCGAGAGCCAGAACCTGACCAACCAGGCCGCCTATGTGGTGGAAGAGGCTGTGGGCGGCTACAAGGTCGTCAAGCTGCATGGCGGCGAGGCGTATGAATCGCTGCGCTTCAATGCCATGACGAACCGTCTGCGTGGTTACGCCATGCGCGTGGCCGTGGCGGGCGGCCTGAACCAGCCGGTGACGCAGTTCCTGGCGGCGTTGGCGCTGTCGGTCATCCTGGCCATTGCCATGTTGCAGGCGCAGGCCAACCAGACCACGGTCGGCGGCTTTACCGGCTTTGTGATGGCGATGCTGCTGCTCATCTCGCCGCTTAAGCACCTGACCGACGTGAATCAGCCGCTGCAGCGCGGCCTGACGGCCGCCGAATTCATCTTTGGCCTGATCGACACGCCGATCGAACCGCAAGAAGGCGGCAAAAAGATCGATCGCGCCCGCGGCGATGTCCGCTTCGACAACGTCACGTTCCGCTATGGCGAAGATGGCCGGGCAGCGCTCGACAACGTCAATCTGCACGTCAAGCCGGGCGAGGTCGTTGCGCTGGTCGGGCCATCGGGCAGCGGCAAGACCACGCTGGTGAACCTGCTGCCGCGCTTCTTCGATCCGACCTCGGGCACGATCTCGCTCGACGGCGATGCGCTGACGGATCTGGCCCTGCACGACCTGCGCCGCCAGATCGCCTTCGTGAGCCAGGATGTGGTGCTGTTCAACGACACCATCGCAGCCAACGTGGCCTATGGCGCGCGGGACGCCTCCGAGATCGACATGGCACGCGTGCGCCGTGCGCTCGAAGCGGCCTACCTGACCGATGTGGTCGACAACCTGCCCGAGGGCATCGATACCAATATCGGCGACAACGGCTCGAAGCTGTCCGGCGGACAGCGCCAGCGCCTGGCGATTGCCCGCGCGATCTACAAGGATGCGCCGATCCTGATCCTGGACGAAGCGACGTCCGCACTGGATTCGGAGTCCGAGCGCCAGGTGCAGGCCGCGCTCGAACGCCTGATGGAAGGCCGTACGACGCTGGTGATCGCGCACCGCCTGTCGACCATCGAAAATGCCGACCGGATCATCGTGCTTGAGCACGGCAAGATTGCCGAAGCGGGAACGCACCGCGAACTCATCGAGCGCGATGGGTTGTATGCTGGACTCCATCGCATCCAGTTCGCTACCCAGTAAGCCTTGCTCTCGGGCGGCGTGCTCAGGATGCTCAAATCAAAGGAGACATCGTGACGACCACCACGCCGCCCATCAGCCGGTTCCCCGTTCCTGAGCTGGCTGATATTCCTGAAGATATTCGCGCGCGCATCCTCGACGTGCAGGAGAAAAGCGGCTTTGTGCCGAACGTCTTCCTGGCGCTGTCGCATCGGCCCGACGAATGCCGCGCCTTTTTCGCGTACCACGATGCGCTGATGCTGCGCGAAGGCAGCAGTCTCACCAAGGGCGAGCGCGAGATGATCGTGGTCGCCACCTCCGCCGCCAACCAGTGCCTGTATTGCGTGGTCGCGCACGGCGCCATCCTCCGTATCTACGAGAAGAAGCCGCTGGTGGCCGACCAGGTTGCCGTCAATTACCGCAAGGCCGACATCACGCCGCGGCAGCGCGCCATGCTCGACTTTGCGATGAAAGTCTGCACCGCTTCGCACACCGTCAATGACGCCGACTATGAAGCATTGCGTGCGCACGGCTTCGATGATGAGGACATCTGGGACATCACCGGCATCACCGCATTCTTCGGCCTGTCGAACCGAATGGCGAATGTGATTTCGATGCGGCCCAACGACGAGTTCTACCTGCTTGGCCGCGTGCCGCGCGAGAAGACATAGGCGCCCTGGGCCTACGCCGTCAGCTCGCGCAGCGCTTCGAGCAGCTTGACGGCGGGGCTCGGCAGAATGCCGTGGCGGCGCCGGAACGCAGTCAGTGTGCGGCGCGCCACCAGGCCGGGAATGGGCAATGGCTCGATCACACCGGCGCGGCGCTCGGCATCGATCATCGGTTCCGCCATCCAGCTGAGAAATCCCGAGCGCGCAACCAGGCTCTTGAGCGCTGTCACCGAGCGTGTTTCCACCACGATGTTCGGCAAGCCAAGGCCCGCTGCCTCGAACACCTGACGCATGTGCTCGTACGGACCGGTGCCGCGCGGCGGCACAGCCCAGAATGCATCGAGCGTATCGGCCAGCGTCAGGCCGGGGCGGTCGCGCAACGCATGCTCGGGCGATGCGACCACGAAGCTGGCGTCCTCCCAGCGGCAATCCGCGATGGCGATGATTTCGTCGGTATCCGGCATCGCCATCGACAGCGCGAGGTCGATTTCGTGCTTGACCAGCCCCTCGGCCAGGCGATCCCACACGCCTTCGAGAATTTCCACGCGCAGGTTTGGCCACCGCGCGACCAACGTGCCGACGGCTAGCGGCAACACATAGCTGGCAATGCTCCCGACTGCGCCCACGCGGATGGTCCCCTTGGAGAGGCCGCGCATCGCGTTGATTTCTTCACGGGCGTAATCGGCCTCGTGCTGCAGCAGCGATGCGTGGGGCAGGAGCGCCTGCCCGATCGCGGTGAGCTGCATTCCCTTTGAGTGCCGCTCGAACAGGGGGGCGCCCACTTCGTCTTCCAACCGCTTGACGATGCGGCTGAGCGCCGGCTGGGTGACGTGCAGCACTTCTGCAGCGCGGCCAAGACTGCCGGCGGAAACGATGGTGGTGAATGCGCGCAGCTGGCGCAGATCGAAAGTCATGTCAAAAGGTAATGACATTTTCGAAATAATTCAATATCCCGTTAAGAACTACGGATTCCATACTGGCGACCTGTTCCAAGGAGATGGCCCGTATGACCCGCACCTCGCTCGCGCTGACCACCGTGCGCGACGCCACCATCGAGCTGCTGCGCCGGCTCGGCATGACACACGTGTTCGGCAACCCCGGCTCGACCGAGCTACCGATGTTTCGCGATTTTCCGGAGGACTTCCGCTACATCCTCGGCTTGCAGGAAGCCGTGGTGGTGGGCATGGCGGACGGCTTTGCGCAGGCTTCCGGCAACGCGGCGTTGGTGAACCTGCACTCGGCGGCCGGCGTCGGCAACGCCATGGGCAACATCTTCACGGCGTTCAAGAATCGCACGCCCTTGGTGATCACCGCGGGGCAGCAGGCACGCTCCATCCTGCCGTTCGATCCGTTTCTCGCTTCCAATCAGGCGACCGAGCTGCCCAAGCCGTACGTCAAATGGAGCATCGAGCCCGCGCGTGCACAGGACGTGCCGCTGGCGCTGGCTCGCGCGTATCACATCGCGATGCAGGAGCCGCGAGGCCCGGTGCTGGTGTCCATTCCCGTGGATGACTGGGACCAGCCGACGGAACCCGTCGCCGTGCACGAAGTGGCCACCGCGGTGCGGCCCGATCCGGTCACGCTGGCGCGCATCGGCGACGTGCTCGACGCGGCACAGCGGCCGGCGTTCGTGGTGGGGGCTGCCATTGACCGCGCTGGCGCGTGGGACGCCGTCGTGCAACTCGCAGAGCGGCATAACGCGCGCGTATTCACGGCACCGATGGCCGGGCGTGGCGCGTTTCCCGAAGACCACCGCCTGTTCGCCGGCTTCTTGCCCGCGATGCGTGAAAAAATCGTCAGCCTGCTGCAGGGGCACGACGTGGTGTTTGCGCTCGGCGCCCCTGCGTTTACGTACCACGTGGAAGGCCATGGGCCGCATGTGCCGGTCGGGGCGGAGCTCGTGCAGTTGATCGACGATCCAGCGACCGCTGCCTGGACGCCTGAAGGCATTTCCGCAGTGGGCAACATGCGTCTAGGCGTGCTCGATTTGCTCGCTCGCCCCGCCCCACCGGCTCGGCCGGCGCCGCCACCCCGCGTCAAATCGCCGCGGGCTGAGCCGGGGACGCCCATGTCGGTTGCGTTTGCGTTACAGACGCTCGATGCCGTGCGCGGCCCGGCAGACATCGTCGTCGAAGAGGCGCCGAGCGCCCGATCGACCATGCAGGCCTACTTGCCGATGCGCCGCGCTGGCGCGTTCTACACCATGGACAGCGGCGGACTTGGCTACGGCATGCCGGCCGCTGTCGGCGTGGCACTTGCGAAACCCGGCACACGCGTGATTGGCCTGATTGGCGATGGATCGAGCATGTATTCGATCCAGGCCCTGTGGAGCGCGGCGCTGCTCAAGTTGCCCATGACGTTCGTGATCCTGAACAACCGCCGCTATGCTGCCTTGCAGGATTTCGCACCGGTGTTCGGCTTTGCGCCCACCGATGCGGTGCAGGGCACGGATCTGCGCGGCATCGACTTTGTCGGCCTGGCCAACGCCTTGGGCTGCACCGGTCAGCGCGTGAGTGACCCCCATGCGCTGGAGGCTGTGCTGCGCCGCGCCCTGCAATCCACCGGACCAACCTTGATTGAAGTGGAGATCGCTTGATGACGAACACGAATGTTGCCCCGCTGGATGCGGCCCACACCATTGCGATGCTGATCAACGGAGAGCGCGTGCAAGCCGCCAATGGTGCCGTGTTCGAGCGGCGCAATCCGCTTGACGGCACTGTCGCCACGCGCGCGCCAGCTGCAACGGCGGAGGATGCCCGTCGCGCAGTCGATGCCGCCGCTGCTGCATTCCCGGCATGGGCTGCAATGGGACCGACAGAGCGCCGTGCGTTGCTCATGCGCGCTGCCCACGCACTTGAGGCGAAGGGCGAGGCTTTTGCCGCCGCGATGGCTGCTGAAACGGGCGCCTCCGCGCTGTGGGCCGGCTTCAACGTGCATCTTGCTGCGAGCGGTCTGCAGGAAGCCGCGGCCATGGTCACGCAGATCGCGGGCGAGATCATTCCGTCCGACGTGCCCGGCAGCCTCGCCATGGGCGTGCGCCAGCCGGCCGGCGTGGTGCTCGGAATTGCTCCATGGAATGCGCCGGTCATCCTCGCCGTGCGGGCGATTGCGCTGCCGCTGGCATGCGGCAACACCGTCGTGCTCAAGGGCTCGGAAGTTTCGCCCGCCACGCACGGGCTCATCATCGAAGCCTTGCAAGAGGCGGGCTTGCCAAACGGCGTCGTCAATTTTGTGACGAATGCCCCGGCCGACGCCGGCGTGATCGTGGAGGCGATGATCGCGCACCCCGCCGTGCGGCGCGTCAACTTTACCGGCTCGACGCGTGTGGGCCGCATCATCGCGCAGACGTGCGCGACGTATCTGAAACCTGTGGTGCTGGAACTGGGCGGCAAGGCGCCGCTGTTGGTGTTGGCGGATGCGGACATCGACGCCGCTGTCGACGGCGCAGCCTTCGGCGCGTTCGCCAATTCGGGCCAGATCTGCATGTCCACCGAGCGCATCATCGTCGATGAATCCATCGCCGATGCATTTGTCGCCAAGCTGGCGGCCAAGGCTGCGGCGCTGCCGCTTGGCGATCCGCGCAAGGGGCCGGCAGTGCTGGGCTCGGTGGTCGACATGAGTACCGTCGAACGCTGCAATCACCTCATCGACGACGCGCTCGCCAAAGGCGCGAAGCTGCTGTGCGGCGGCAAGGCCACCAGCACGCTGATGCCCGCGACGCTTCTCGACCACGTGACGCCCGACATGCTGATCTACTCCGAAGAGTCATTCGGCCCTGTCAAGGGCATCGTGCGTATGAACGGCGACGATGCCGCCGTTGCCTGTGCGAATGACAACGCATACGGCTTGTCGTCCGCCGTGTTCAGCCGCGATGTCGCCCGGGCCATGAACGTCGCGCGCCGCATCGAATCCGGCATCTGCCACATCAACGGTCCGACCGTGCACGACGAGGCGCAGATGCCGTTTGGCGGCGTCAAGGCTAGTGGCTTGGGGCGGTTCGGCGGCCGCGCCGGCGTGGCCGAGTTCACCGAGCTGCGCTGGATGACGGTGCAGACCACGCCGCGCCACTACCCTTTCTGAGCTGAGATGCCCATGAAGATCGCCATTCTTGGGGCCGGCGCGATGGGCTCGCTGTTTGGCGGGCTGCTGGCCGAAGCCGACCAGCATGTCACGCTGCTCGACATCAACGATGCGCATCTGCACGCCATCGCCGAGCGCGGTTTGCGGCTGGAAACCGATTGGGGCGACCGTCATGTCAGCAACCTGCAGGCGCTGCGTCCGGGCGATGCGGCCGACGTGCCGGACTTGCTGATCGTCTTCACCAAGTCCATGCATACACGCGCTGCACTGGCGAGCGTGCGTCATCTGATTGACCCAGCGACACATATACTGACGCTGCAGAACGGGCTGGGCAATGTGGAGGCAGTGGCTTCGATGGTGCAGAGAGAGCGCATCTTTGTTGGCGTCACGACGTGGCCGGCAGATTTGGTTGGCCCGGGCCACGTGCGCTCACATGGCACGGGCGAGATCCGCCTGATGAGCGCTGACGGCGAGCGGCCCGCGATACTCGCACGCGTGGTGGATGTGCTGTCCGTAGCAGGCCTGAACTGCCAGGCCGATGCCAACGTGTGGGGCGCCGTGTGGGAGAAAGTCGCTTTCAATGCCGCACTCAACCCGCTGTGTACGGTGCTGAACCGGCCCGTCGATGCGCTGGGGGCGGTAGAAGACGGCCCGGCGCTGGCGCTGACCATCGTAGACGAAGTGCTGGCCGTGGCGCGCGCCAGCGGCATTACTGTTGATGCCGGAAAGGTGAACGACAACGTACGGCACGCCATCGTCGCGCATCGCGGGCACAAGCCATCGATGCTGCAGGACGTGCTGGCCGGTCGCCCGACCGAGATCGAATCCATCAATGGCGCCGTGGTAGCGACGGCGCGCCGGCATGGCGTGCCCGTGCCGCACACCGAGACCTTGATGCAGCTCGTGCGGTTGGTGCAGGTACAGGCGCAGGCGGCACACCAGCAGGAGCGTTAGCGGACCGAGCAACCCAAGCTTTCATTCGATGGCGCGCAGACGCCACTTCAACGGAGACAAACCATGATGAGCAGTTCCAGATGGGTGAGCGCGACGCTGGTATGGCGTTGCGCTTTCGCATGTGCGCCGTCCCAGCGGAGGCCCGCATGAATCAGAACCACACCACGGTCGATATCGGTACGGTCCTCGATGACGGGCCGTTTTCCCTTGCACAGAAGATGGCGGTGCTGCTTGCGGCCTTCGCCATCGTCATGGACGGCTTTGACGGCCAGTTGATTGGTTTTGCCATCCCCGTGCTGATCAAGGAATGGGGCATCACGCGCAACGCGTTTGCCCCGGCGGTGGCAGCGGGCCTCATCGGCATGGGGCTGGGCAGCGCCTTGGCGGGCTTGTTTGCCGACCGCTTCGGAAGACGCCTGGCGCTGATCGGCAGCGTGTTTCTGTTTGGCGTAGCGACGTGCTCGATCGGGTTTGCGCCCAACGTGGCCACGATTGCCGCGCTGCGATTCATCGCGGGCCTGGGCATTGGCGGCGCGCTGCCAAGCTCCACGACGATGACGGCGGAGTTCACGCCTGCGCGTCGCCGCACGCTGGCGGTGACGGCCACGATCGTCTGCGTGCCGTTGGGCGGGATGCTGGCGGGCCTGTTTGCCGGCCCTGTGCTGCCGCTCTATGGCTGGCGCGGGCTGTTCTGGATTGGCGGTGCGCTACCGCTCGTGCTTGGATTTGTGTTGGTGGCCGCGCTGCCCGAGTCACCGCGCTTCCTGGCGCGCCGCCAGTCGGATTGGCCGCGACTGGCGCAGCTGCTGACCAAGATGGAGCGCGATGTGCCCGCCAACGCGGTGTTTGCCGACGTGGCTGGCCAGAAGGTCATTCAACACGCAAGTTTCCGCTCCCTCTTCGCGCCGGGCCAAGCGCGTGACACGATCGCGCTCTGGGCAGCGTTCTTCATGTGCCTGCTCGCTGTGTACGCAGCGTTCAGTTGGCTGCCGACGATGCTTGCTTCAGAAGGTTTGAGCGTAAGCGTGGCGGGCTCGGGGCTGACCGCGTACAACCTTGGCGGCGTGATCGGCGCTTTGGCTTGCGCGGTGACGATCGCCCGATGGGGGTCGCGCTGGCCAATGGCACTGTGTTGCGTGGGCGCGGCCGCGAGCGCCTTTGCGTTGCAGGGCGTCGACGCCAAGCTGAACACGAATCTGCTGATCGTCGGCCTTGGGCTGCACGGCCTGTTTGTCAACGCGGTGCAATCGACGATGTATGCACTGTGTGCCTACGTTTATCCAACGGCGGTGCGCGCGACGGGCACGGCATCCGCGGTGGCATTTGGGCGCGTGGGCGCCATCCTCAGCGCGTTTGCCGGCGCGATCGTCATCACAGCTGGCGGTTCGGTGGCTTATCTAGCCATGCTCGGGATCGTGATGTTGGTCGTGCTCGCCGCACTGCTCGCCATGCGCGAGCAGATTCCGCGTCTGACGGAGCGGGAGCAAGCACCCCTGGCCGCCACATCGGTTTCGCACGGCAGCCCGGTAAAGCCGTAGCCGCCGCGCTTTGGGGGCAGTGCTACATCAGGATGATGTCGTACTGCTCCTGGCTGGCCGCGGACGATTCCACCTGCAGTGAAATCGGCTTGCCGATGAAATCGCCCAACATCGCAAGGTGCTGGCTTTCTTCTTCCAGGAACAAGTCGATGACCGACTGCGACGCCAGGATGCGGAATTCGCGCGGATTGAACTGCCGCGACTCGCGCATGATCTCGCGCAGGATGTCGTAGCACACGGTGCGCGGCGTCTTCACCTGGCCCTTGCCGTGGCACACCGGGCACTGCTCGCATAGCACATGCGCGAGGGATTCCCGCGTACGCTTGCGCGTCATCTCCACCAGTCCGAGTTGCGAGAAGCTGTTGACCGTGATGCGTGTGCGGTCGCGCGACAGCGCCTTGCGCAGTTCGGCGAGCACCGCATCGCGATGCTCGGCAGACTCCATGTCGATGAAGTCGATGATGATGATGCCGCCCAGGTTGCGCAGCCGCAGTTGCCGCGCAATGGTGTGGGCCGCTTCCAGGTTCGTCTTGAAAATCGTGTCGTCGAAGTTGCGCGCGCCCACGTAACCGCCGGTGTTGACGTCGATGGTCGTCATCGCCTCGGTCTGGTCGATCATCAGGTAGCCGCCCGATTTCAGATCGACCCGGCGCGACAGTGCGCGCTCGACTTCAGCCTCGATGTTGTACAGGTCGAAGATTGGCCGTTCACCGGTGTAGTGTGTCAGGCGCTCGACCACGGCTGGCGTGTATTCCTGCGCAAATTCGATGAGCTTCTGGTGGTTCTCGCGCGAATCGACCTGGATGCTGCGCGTTTCGTCCGTTACGAAATCGCGCAGCACGCGCTGGGCGAGGTTCAGGTCCTGATACAGGATCGATGGGGCGGGCAGGGTCGTCGCGTTGTGGCGGATGGTCGCCCAGATCTTGCGCAGGTAAGCGACGTCGTTGGCGAGTTCTTCGTCGGTCGACTCTTCGGCGATCGTGCGCACGATGAAACCGCCGCGTTCTTCGGTGGGCACCATGGCGGTCACCCGTGCGCGCAGCGCTTCGCGCTCGGCCTCATTGCCGATCTTCTGCGAGATACCGATGTGCGGGTCTTGCGGCAGATACACCAGCGTGCGGCCGGCGATGCTCACCTGGGTGGACAGCCGTGCGCCCTTGGTGCCGATCGGGTCTTTGATGACCTGGACCATCAGTGCCTGACCTTCGAAGAGAGTCTTCTCGATGGCGACTTGCGGTGTTGGCGGTGCGTCCTTGGCGTCGCGCGGGTGCCAGATGTCAGCCACGTGCAAGAACGCCGCACGCTCCAGCCCGATGTCGATAAAGGCTGACTGCATGCCAGGCAGCACGCGCACCACTTTGCCAAGGTAAATGTTGCCGACCAGGCCGCGCGTCAGCGTGCGCTCGATGTGAAGCTCTTGAACGGCGGCTTGCTGGACGATGGCCACGCGCGTTTCTTGCGGCGTGATATTGACGAGGATGTCTTCGGACATGGAGAGGTACCAGGAGAGCGGGTTTCAGCACCCGCCTCTGGGCCGGACAGGGTTGCCCGAAGCGTGTCTTGAAACCGGCCCTCGCACGCTGTCCGGCGCGTGCATCGGTGGCCGGTCAGAGAGCGCGAGTTACAGCGTGATTCACAGCGTGATACCCGCCTGTGCGAGCAGTGCGGCGGTCTCGAACAGGGGTAGACCCATGATACCCGAATAGCTTCCCGAAATATGGGCCACGAAGGCGGCTGCGCGCCCCTGGATGCCGTACGCGCCCGCCTTGCCAAAGGGCTCCCCGCTGGCGATGTAGCGGGCGATGTCGTTGTCTGTCAGCACGGCAAAGCGCACGTCCGAAACGGACAGCGCGTGCATCGGCGTGCCGTCGGCCTTGACGACGGTCACGGCGGTCAGCACCCGGTGTTCGCGGCCTGACATGCCGCGCAGCATGCGGTGGGCGTCTGCTGCGTCAGCGGGTTTGCCGAGGATCTCGCCGCCCAGGCACACCGTCGTGTCAGACGTGAGGATCGGCAATGCGGGGAGGTTGCGTGCAGTGCGGCGACGCACAGCCGCCTGTGCCTTCAATGCGCAGACCCGTTGAACGTAGTCGTCGGGCGTCTCGCCGGAAAGCTCGGCTTCCAGCGCTTCCGCATCTTCATCGTCGCTGGCGAGCAGCAGCTCGAAGCGCGCGCCGATCTGACGCAGCAGTTCCTGCCGGCGCGGGCTTTGCGAGGCGAGATAGAGGTGCGGCGCGCCGTGTGCATCCATGGTCATACGCGGTGGTACGGGTGGTTTTGCGTGATGCTCCAGGCGCGATAGAGCTGTTCTGCCAGCAGCACACGCACCATGCCGTGCGGCAGTGTCAGGCTCGATAGGCGGATCAGCGTTCGAGCCTTGGCCTTGAGTGCCGGGTCCAGCCCGTCCGCGCCGCCGATCACGAAGGCGATGTCGCCGCCTTCCTGTTGCCATCCGGTGAGCGATTCAGCCAGCGCGACGGTGGTGAGGTCCTTGCCTCGCTCGTCCAGCGCGATCATGCGGCAGCCCTTGGGCAGCGCGGCTTCAATGCGCGCGGCTTCGAGCTGCATGACGGTGGCGGCGGTGCGGCTGCCCGAGCGCTGCTCGGGCTTGATCTCGCGCAGTTCGATGCGCAGCTCGGGCGGCATGCGCTTGGCATATTCAGCGAAACCGTCCTCGATCCAGGACGGCATCTTGTGCCCGACGGCAACGATCAGCAGCTGCATGGCAAGACAGCTTGCACGACGTTACGCCGCCCGCTTCTTGGCCGGCGCGCGCTTGGCTGCCGTTTTGGTGGCGGTTTTTGCGGCGGTTTTGGTGGCCGTCTTCGTGGCGGTCTTGCCCGTACCGGCCGCGCGCTTGGTGGCGGGCTTCTTGGCAGCCGTCTTGGCAGGCGCCTTCTTGGCCGGCGCTGCAGCCTTGGTCGGGCGCTCGCCTGCCAGCTTCGGCTTGGTGGTCCGGCGCTTGGCGGGCGTGACCTCTTCGGCCTCGTCTTCCTCGTCGTCGTAACCTTCGCTGGCCTTGGGCAGGCCACGCTTGCCCGTGCCGCCAAGTTCGATGCGCACAGGCTTGTCACCCCAGATTTCTTCGAGGTTGTAGTACTGGCGCAGTTGCGGCTGCATGATGTGGACCACGGCGTCGCCGCAGTCGACCAGCACCCATTCGCCCACGTCTTCGCCTTCCACGGCGATGATGTGGCCGCCGGCTTCCTTGACGGCGTCACGCACCGATGCGGCGAGGGCCTTCGTCTGGCGATTGGACGTGCCGCTGGCGATGACCGTGCGGTCGAACAGTTCGGTCAGGTGCGTCGTATTGAAGACCTTGATGTCTTGCGCCTTGACGTCTTCGAGCGCGTCGACGATCACGCGTTGTAGTTTGCGAATATCCATACTGAGTGAGAAGAACGTTTAAAGGGCGAGAAAAAAGGTCAAAAAAGGGCGTGAATGTGGTCAATCACGCGGTCAAGCACTGACCGTGCCGTTGGCGCGGCGGTACAGCGAATGCGATTGGATCAGGTCGGCCACGCCGGCGGGCAGGTCGGCGTCGCAGCGCGCGCCGGTGGCCAGCTGCTGGCGCAGGCGGGTGGATGACAGGTCGACGGCCAGGGTCTGGTCGATCCACATATGGCCGGCGGGTGCGCATTGTATCAATGCCGTGTCGCCGCGGCGCACATCGAGCTCGCGCTGTACCGGCACATGCAATGCCTGAAGGTCGAAACCCGGGCGTGTGGCGACGCACAGGTGGACGTATTCGAACAGGTCCTGCCAGCCGTGCCAGGTGTCCAGGCCGACGAGCTGGTCGGCGCCCATCAGCCATGCCATGGAGGTATCCGGGCCGTAGACGCCGCGCAATTCGCGCACGGTGTCGATGGTGTAGCTCGGGCCGTGGCGGTCGACTTCCATGCTGCTGACATGGACACGGGCGTGGCCTGCGCGTACCGAACGGGCGGCCAGCTCGGTCATCGCGAAGCGTAGCGGTGCCGGTGTGATGTCAGCCGCTTTCTGCCAGGACACGCCGGTCGGAATCCACAGCAGTTCATCGAGGTCGAGGCGGGCAATGCACAGTTCGGCCAGCGCAACGTGGCCGATATGCGGCGGATCGAACGTGCCGCCCAGCAAGCCAAGCCGGTAGGGGCGATCGAGATCGGGGCGCGCGAACGTGGGAAGCGTCATACCCAATCGCGCGCCGGCAGGAAATCGGTGTACAGCTCGGCCTCCGGGGAACCCGGTTCCGGCTGCCAGTCGTAGCGCCAGTTGGCCACCGGCGGCATCGACATCAGGATCGATTCCGCGCGACCGCCGCTTTGCAGGCCAAACAGCGTGCCGCGATCGAATACCAGGTTGAACTCGACATAGCGGCCGCGACGATAGGCCTGGAACGCGCGTTCGCGCTCACCGTAGGGTGTAGTGTGGCGCTGTTCGGCGATGGGCAGCCAGGCGGGCAGGAAGGCGTCGCCGACCGAGCGCATCATTTCGAAGCTGCGCTCAAAGCCCAGCTCCGCAAAGTCGTCAAAGAAAACGCCGCCGACGCCGCGCGCCTCCTTGCGGTGCTTCAGGTAGAAATAGTCGTCGCACCATTGCTTGAAGCGCGGATACAGCTCGTCGCCGTACGGGGCAAGGGCGCTTTGGCAGGTGCGGTGGAAATGCGAGGCGTCTTCGGTGAAGCCGTAGTAGGGCGTCAGATCCATGCCGCCGCCGAACCACCAAACGGGCTCGGCGTCTGGGCGCACGGCGACGAAGCAGCGCACGTTCATGTGCACCGTCGGCACGTAAGGGTTGCGGGGATGGAAGACGAGCGACACGCCCATCGCCTCGAAACCGCGCCCCGCCAGTTCGGGCCGGTTGGCCGTCGCCGACGGAGGCAGGGTGTCGCCCATCACGTGCGAAAAACCGACGCCGGCGCGCTCAAGCAGCGCGCCGCCTTCCAGAATGCGGGTGCGACCGCTGCCGCGCAGTCGCTCGGTGGGCGGCTTTTCCCACGCGTCGGTGACGAATGTGCCGCCGTCCAGCGCGCTGGCGGCAGTGGTGATGCGATCCTGCAGCTCCAGCAGGTAGGCGCGGACGGCTTGGGTATCCATGCGATCAGAAGGGGGCCGCCCGTCGAGGCGAGGGCCGAGTCATACGGTTGTCACCATTGTAGCGGGCGGGCCGCCGGGGCAAGTCGGGGATCACCCGGGGTGACGGATGCCGCGCCTGCCCCATGATGGGGCACCAGCGCGGCGTGCTGTCGCTCAATGGCGGATGGCGCGATGGCCGATATCGGTCCGGTACTGGGCGCCGTCAAAGTGGATCTGCTCGATGGCGTTGTATGCCGCGCGCTGGGCTGCCTTCACGGTATCTGCCAGGCCCACCACGCACAGCACCCGGCCGCCGTTGGTGGTCAGCACGCCGTCTTTGAGCGTGGTGCCTGCGTGGAAGGTGACGCTGTCTTCGGTTTCCTTCGGGATGCCGGTGATGACGTCGCCTTTGCGCGGTGTGTCCGGGTAATTGTGCGCGGCCATCACCACGCCCAGCGCGGTGCGGCGATCCCAGTCCAGCTCCATGCCGTCAAGCTTGCCGTCGATGGCGCGGTCGAGCACGTCGTACAGGTCGGTCTTCATGCGCGCCATGATCGGTTGCGTTTCCGGGTCGCCCATGCGGCAGTTGAATTCGAGCGTCTTGGGGTTGCCCTCGGCGTCGATCATCAGGCCGGCGTACAGGAAACCGGTGTACGGAATGCCGTCTTTTTCCATACCGCGGATGGTCGGCATGATGATCTCGCGCAGCGCGCGGGCGTGCAGCGTGGGTGTGACCACCGGCGCGGGCGAGTAGGCGCCCATGCCGCCCGTGTTGGGGCCGGCGTCGCCGTCGAGCAGGCGCTTGTGGTCTTGGCTGGTGGCCAGCGCGACGACGTTCTTGCCGTCGCACACGACGATGAAGCTCGCTTCTTCGCCGGTGAGGAATTCTTCGATCACCACACGCGCCCCGGCGTCACCGAGGCGGTTGTCGGCCAGCATCATGTCGATGGCGCTGTGTGCTTCTTCGGCCGTCATGGCCACGACTACGCCCTTGCCGGCAGCCAGGCCATCGGCCTTGATGACGATCGGGGCCCCTTCCTGGTCAACGTACGCATGTGCCTGCGCAGCATCGCCGAAGGTCTGGTACTTGGCGGTCGGAATGCCGTGGCGGTGCATGAACGCCTTGGCGAAATCCTTCGACGATTCGAGCTGCGCCGCGGCCTTGGTGGGCCCGAAGATGCGCAGGCCCTTGGCGCGGAACAGGTCGACGATACCGGCGGCCAGCGGTGCTTCCGGGCCGACCACCGTGAAGTGGATGCCTTCGCGCTCGGCAAAGGCGGCCAGCACTTCCGGATCCGTGATCGGGAGGTTCTGCAGGCGCTTGTCGAGCGCCGTGCCGCCGTTGCCGGGGGCCACATACACCACCTGTACCTTGGGCGAGCGTGCCAGCTTCCATGCCAGGGCGTGCTCTCGACCGCCCGAACCGACCACCATCACTTTCATGCTGTACCTACCTGAAATTGCAAATCCGATTCGAAATCTGGAAAACAAAAACGGCGATCGTGAGGTCGATCGCCGTTATGCGCGTGCCCGGGGCTTACTCCCCGATGACCGCGTTGGTGAAGACTTCCTGTACGTCGTCCAGGTTTTCCAGGACGTCGAGCAGCTTCTGCATCTTGACCGCGTCTTCGCCGGTGAACACGACTTCGGTCTGCGGCTTCATGATGACTTCGGCAAGTTCGGCCTTGAAGCCAGCGGCTTCCAGCGCGGTCTTGACCTTGGCGAAATCGTGGGGCGGGCAGATGACTTCGAGCGAGCCGTCGTCATGCGTGATGACGTCATCGGCGCCGGCTTCGAGCGCGGCGTCCATCAGCTTGTCTTCCGGCGTGCCGGGGGCGAAGATGAACTGGCCGATGTGGTCGAACAGAAACGCGACGGAGCCCGATGTGCCCATGTTGCCGCCGTACTTGTCGAACCCGTGACGGACTTCGGCCACGGTACGCGTGCGGTTGTCGGTCAGACAGTCGACGATCACGGCTGCGCCGTTGATGCCATAGCCTTCGTAGCGGATTTCTTCGTAGTTCGCGCCTTCCAGGCCGCCCACGCCGCGCTGGATCGCGCGGTTGATGTTGTCCTTCGGCATGTTCGCGTCGGTGGCCTTGTCCATGGCCAGGCGCAGGCGCGGGTTGGAGTCGGCATCGCCGCCGCCCAGGCGGGCCGCCACGGTGATTTCCTTGATCAGGCGCGTCCAAATCTTGCCGCGCTTGGCGTCGGCAGCGGCTTTTTTATGCTTGATATTGGCCCATTTGGAATGACCGGCCATGAAACTCTCCGAGCGGAATGCAGTGGAATCTGGCGCTCAGATGGCGGTTTGACGCCACCTGCACGCTCTATAATCGGTCGCAGATTTTAGCATGCTGCACACGCCCGCCGCCCCGTCCATCCGGTCGACTTGCCGGTGTGCCATCCCCTAGATTGATCCTCGTCGAAACGTCATGACCGATCCCATCCTGATTGCCAAGAACGCCAAAGCCGAGTTGGTGCTTTTGCCCCAGCTCGCGAACCGGCATGGCCTGATCACCGGCGCCACCGGCACTGGCAAGACCGTGACTCTCCAAACCATTGCCCAGGGCCTGTCGAAGATTGGCGTACCGGTCTTTCTGGCCGACGTGAAAGGTGATCTGACCGGCATCTCGCAGCCCGGCCAACCGAACGACAAGCTCAAGGCCCGCCTGCAGGAGCGCGGCCTGGAAGAGCCGCAATGGGCCGGTTGCCCTGTCACGTTGTGGGATGTGTATGGCGAACGCGGCCACCCCGTGCGCGCCACCATGTCCGACATGGGCCCGCTGATGCTCTCGCGCATGCTGGAGCTGAATGACATCCAGACCGGCGTGCTGAACCTCGTCTTCAAGATTGCGGACGACTCGGGCCTCGCGCTGCTCGACATGAAAGACCTGCGCGCGATGTTGCAGCACGTGGGCGAGCATGCGTCTGACTACACGAACAAGTACGGGAACATCTCGTCGGCCAGCATCGGCGCCATCCAGCGCAACCTGATCGCGCTGGAAGAGCAGGGCGCTGACCGGTTCTTCGGCGAGCCAATGCTCGACATCAACGACCTGATGCAGACGGTGCGCGGCCAGGGCGTGATCAACATCCTGGCAGCCGACAAGCTGCTCAATGCGCCCAAGTTGTATGCGACGTTCTTGTTGTGGATGCTCTCCGAACTGTTCGAGCATCTGCCGGAGGTGGGCGACGTAGACAAGCCAAAACTCGCCTTCTTCTTTGACGAGGCGCACCTGCTGTTCAACGATGCGCCGCCGTCCCTGCTGCAGAAGGTGGAGCAGGTGGTGCGATTGATCCGCTCGAAAGGTGTGGGCGTGTACTTCGTGACGCAGAACCCGGCCGACGTGCCGGATACGGTGCTCGGCCAGCTCGGCAACCGCGTGCAGCACGCGCTGCGGGCCTTCACGCCGCGCGACCAGAAGGCCGTGAAGGCGGCCGCGACAACGATGCGCGCAAATCCAGAATTCAGCATCGAAGAGGCCATCGGTGAGTTGGCCGTGGGCGAAGCGCTGATCTCCATGCTGGACGAAGGCGGCCGCCCGGAGGTCACGCAGCGTGCGTTTGTCGTCCCGCCGGCATCGCGCATCGGCCCGATCTCGGACGACGAGCGCCGCGCGCTGATGGCGAATTCGCTGGTGGCTGGCCGCTACGACACGGCAATCGACCGCGAATCGGCGTACGAGATCCTGAGCGGGCGTGTGGCAAAGGGCGGGCCGGCAGCTGCGCCCGCACCAGGCTCCATTGGTACGGATTTCGGCGCATCGTCGGGTTCAGCGCCAGCACCCGCACCCGCACCGGCGCAACAGGAGAGTGGTGGCTGGCTGGGCGATGTCGGCTCGATCCTTACGAAGGGTACGGGCCGCAGCGGCCGTGGCGATTCGATTGTCGAAACGTTGGCCAAGTCGACGATGCGCACCATCGGTTCCACCGTCGGGCGCGAAATCGTGCGCGGCGTGCTGGGCAGCATTCTCGGCGGGTCGAAGAAGCGCTGAGCGCATCCGAGGCACCAAAGACAACAGCCGGCATTGCCGGCTGTTTTTGCTTGCGCTGGGAGCGCGCAATCAGTTTTTCGTGCCGAACAGGCGGTCGCCCGCGTCGCCCAGGCCCGGGATGATGTAGGCGTTTTCATCCAGGTGCGAATCGAGCGATGCCACGAACAGCTTCACGCCCGGATGCGCCTGCTGGAACACATCCACGCCTTCGGGCGCCGCCACCAGCGCCAGGAAGAGGATGTTCTCATCGGGCACGCCGCGTTTCTTCATCACGTCGACCGCGTGGACGGCCGAGTAACCGGTGGCGACCATCGGATCGCACAGGATGAAGGTGCGGTCTTCCAGGTCGGGCAGCCGCACGAGGTATTCCACCGGGCGGTGCTGCTCATCGCGGTACACGCCGATGTGGCCGATGCGCGCCGACGGAATCAGTTCGACCAGGCCGTCGCTCATACCCACGCCCGCACGCAGCACCGGCACCACGGCCAGCTTGCGGCCGGCGATGACGGGCGCTTCCATCGGGCCCATCGGCGTGTCGATGTGGCGGCTGGTCAGCGGCAGGTTGCGGGTGATCTCGTAGCCCATCAGCAGCGTAATCTCACGCAGCAGCTCGCGGAACGTACGAGTCGACGTGTCCTTGTCGCGCATGTGCGTGAGCTTGTGCTGGATCAGCGGGTGGTTGAGGATGAACAGGTTCGGAAAGCGCGGATCTTGTTTCATGGCGGCAAGGGATTCTCAGATGGGGCGCATTGTACCGGCGCGCCCCCGTGCCGATTGGTGAGGCGCTCAGCGGCGCCCGCGCATCAGGATCACGTACACCACGGCCGAAATTGCCAGGCCCACGAACCACGCATACGTGTACAGCGCTTCGAACACGCCGGGCACGCTGGCGACGAACCCAGCCTGCTTGAAGAAGCCCGGCAGATTGGGCAGCACGCCGATGATGAGCGCGACGATGGCGCGGCCGTTCCAGCCGTTGCCGTAACCGTACGGGCCGTCCACGCGGAAAAGTTCACCGGTCTTGAGCACCGTGCGGCGCACCAGGAAGTAATCGACCATCATGATGCCGGCCACCGGGCCCAGCAGCGCGCCGTAACCGACCAGCCACGTGAAGATGTAGCCCTTGGTCGTTTCCAGGATCTTCCACGGCATCATCGCCAGGCCGATGCCCGCCGTGATGTAGCCGCCGATGCGGAACGAGATGCGATGCGGCGCCAGGTTTGAAAAGTCATACGCCGGCGATACGACGTTGGCGGCGATGTTCGTCATCAGGGTGGCGGTGATCAGCGCCAGCAGGGCCACGATGACCGACGGGCCCGTCATCTTGCCGGCCAGCGTAACCGGATCCCAGATGGCCTGGCCGTAGATGACCACCGTGGACGACGTGACGAGCACCGCCACCAGCGCCAGCAGCCCCATCGGCAGCGGCAGGCCGATCGCCTGGCCGACGAGCTGGTCGCGCTGGCTGCGTGCGAAGCGGGTGAAGTCGGGAATGTTCAGCGCCAGCGTGGCCCAGTAGCCGACCATGGCGGTGAGGGACGGCCAGAAGAAGCCCCAGAACTCGCCGGCGCGCTTACCGCCGGCAGAAAACGCCGACGGCGCCGAGAGCATCGGGCCAAAGCCGCCCGCATTGGTATACGCCCACCAGACCAGGCCGAGTGCCGCCAGGATCAGCAGCGGGGTGGCAAGCGCCTGAAAGCGCTTGATCGATTCGAGACCCTTGGTGATCAGCCAGATGTGCAGCGCCCAGAACAGCAGGAAGCAGAATCCCTGGCCCGGGTTGATGCCCAGCCCCGGAATATTGCTGCCGACCAGCATGTTGTCCGTGACGACGTTGAGGATCGTGTAGATCGCCTGGCTGCCCAGCCACGTCTGGATGCCGAACCAGCCGCACGCCACGATGGCCCGCAGAATGGCCGGCAACTGCGCACCGCGCACGCCGAACGAGGCCCGCACCAGCACAGGGAAGGGAATCCCGTACTTGGTACCCGCGTGCCCCACCAGCACCATCGGCACGAGCACGATCAAGTTCCCGAGAAACACCGTCAGCACAGCCTGCCACCAGTTCATGCCCTCGCTCATCAGGCCCGAAGCCAGCATGTAGGCCGGCACCGACACCACCATCGACACCCACAGCGCGGCGTAGTTGGTGGCCGTCCAGGTGCGGGCGGCGGGCGGGGTCGGGTTGAGGTCTTCGTTCCAGAGGGTCGGGTCGGGTGCTCCGGCGGCGTCCGCAGAGAATGCGGCAGAGGTGGTTTGGCTCATGTCGATGTGGGATCCGTTGTCGTTGTAGGTGTTCGGAATGCAGGCGCGATTGTACGGCGGTCGCTGCCGCCACAAGCGAAACCTGTGCCACGCGCACTGCACCCCCGCGCCGGAACGTTTTGTTGAATTCCAATACAATCGACAGCGCTCTCCAACGCCGCCCGCATCTCTCCCGCACCCCCGCTGTGACCCCCGCGTCCTCTGCGTCTTCCACGCCCGCAAGAACCACCGACACCGGTGGCCTGCTGCTCGCCTCGGCGGGCGCCGTGCTGTTTTCCGCCAAGGCCATCGTCGCCAAGCTGATGTACCGCTATCAGGTGGACGCCGTCATGGTCATCACCCTGCGCATGCTGCTGGCCGCGCCGCTGTTCATGGCGATGGGATGGTGGCAGTCGCGCCGTGCGGAGCCCCTGGCTGTGCCGGACCGCTGGCGCATCGTCGGCTTGGGGCTCATCGGCTATTACCTCTCCAGCTTTCTCGACTTCCTCGGCCTGCAGTACATCACGGCCGGGCTGGAGCGGCTGATCCTGTTTCTGACGCCGTCGTTTGTGCTGCTGATCACGTCAACGGTATTCAAGCGGCGCATTACCGGCTTGCAATGGATGTCGCTGGCGCTGGCCTATGCCGGCATCGTGCTGGTCTTCGCGCACGACCTGAATCTGGGCGGCAACAACGTCTGGCTGGGCGGCGGTTTGGTGCTCGCCAGCGCCATCAGCTACGGTATCTATCTGCTGGCCAGCGGCGAACTGGTCAAGCGCGTGGGCTCGATGCGGCTGGTTGCCTATGCGATGTGCGTGTCAACCGTGGCCTGTATCGTCCAGTTTCTGGTGCTGCGGCCGGTTTCGACGCTGGTGCTGCCCTGGCAGGTATATGGGCTGTCGGCCATCAATTCGGTGTTCTGTACCGTGGCGCCGGTCACGATGACGATGATGGCGGTGGCGCGCGTAGGTGCGCCGGTGGCGTCGCAGGCGGGCATGATCGGGCCGGTGTCGACGCTGCTGTTGGGCTGGTGGCTGCTGGGCGAGCCGATCACGATTTGGCAGATCGCCGGCAGTGCGTTGGTGCTTGCCGGGATGGCGCTGCTGTCACGCCGTCGCGGCTGACTGGCGGCCGATCGAAATAATCCAAATAACAACCACAAGGAGTCAGACAGATGGACTTGGGCCTGAAAGGCAAGCGGGCGCTGGTGTGCGGCGCAAGCAAGGGATTGGGCTTTGCGTGCGCCGACGCGCTGGCCGCTGAAGGCGTGGATGTGGTGATCGTCGCGCGCGGTGCCGAAGCGTTGTCGGCAGCCGCCGAGCGCATCCGCACGGCGCACGGCGTGCGCGTGGAAGCCGTGGCCACCGACATCACCACACCGGAAGGCCGCGCCGAAGCGCTGCTTGCTTGCGAGCGCCTGGGCGGCTCGCCCGACATCCTTGTCAACAACGCGGGCGGCCCGCCGCCGGGCAACTTCCGCGATTGGGACCGCGACGCATGGAATGCCGCGCTCAACGCCAACATGCTCACGCCCATCGACCTCATCAAAGCCACCGTCGACAAGATGATCGAGCGTCGCTGGGGCCGCATCGTCAACATCACCAGCGGGGCGGTGAAGGCGCCGATCGACGTGCTGGGTTTGTCCAACGGCGCGCGCTCTGGCCTGACGGGCTTCGTGGCCGGCCTGGCGCGTGAAGTCGCCAAGCATGGCGTAACGATCAACAATCTGTTGCCGGGGCAGTTTGAGACCGACCGCCTGACCAAGACGCTGGAGGCAGGCGCCAAGGCCGCCGGCATCAGCGCAGAAGAAAATTTCGCCCGCAAGCGGCAGGGCAATCCCACTCGACGCTTCGGCCAACCGGCCGAGTTTGGCGCCGTGTGTGCCTTCCTCTGCAGCCAGCATGCCGGCTACCTGAATGCGCAAAACATCCTCTTGGATGGCGGCAGCTTTCCTGGCACCTTCTAAGCCAATCACGATGACCACTCTTACGCCCGAAAGCGCAGTCCGCAAACGCCGTGTCGCACTGATCGCACACGACCACAAAAAAGATGACATGGTCGCTTTCGCCCAAACGCACCAGGCCTTCCTGTCGCAATGCGACCTGCTGGCGACCGGCACCACCGGCGGCCGCCTGGAGAAGGAAGTCGGCCTGACCGTGCAGCGCATGCTGTCCGGCCCGTGGGGCGGCGACCTGCAGATTGGAGCGCAGTTGGCCGAAGGCCGTGTCGACGCCGTCATCTTCCTGCGCGACCCGATGACGCCGCAGCCGCACGAACCCGACATCAACGCGCTGGTCCGCGCCTGCGACGTCCACAACATTCCCTGCGCCACCAACCTCGCAACCGCCGACCTGGTGATGTCGGCCCTGCAACGGGTGGCGCCCGATCCGAAGGAGATCCACGCATGACACAAGCGAAAGCCATCCGCATCTTCGAGACCGGCGGTCCGGAAGTGATGCAGTACGTCGATGTCGATGTGCCCGCGCCCGGCCCCGGCGAGGTGACGGTCAAGCAGCACGCCATCGGCCTCAACTACATCGACGTCTATTTCCGCACCGGGCTGTATCCGCAGCCGCTGCCGGGCGGTATCGGCATGGAAGCCTCCGGGGTGGTGGAAGCGGTGGGCGAGGGCGTGACGCACGTCAAGCCTGGCGACCGCGTCGCCTATGCCGGCCGCCCCACCGGTGCCTATGCGGCGGTGCGAACCATGCCGGCCGACATTCTGGTGCGCCTGCCGGACACGATCGACTTTGAAACCGGCGCAGCCATGATGCTGCAGGGCATGACCGCGCAATACCTGCTGCGCGACAGCTACCGTGTGCAGCCGGGCGATACGGTGTTGTTCCATGCAGCCGCGGGCGGTGTGGGTTTGATTGCGTGCCAGTGGCTTAAGGCGCTCGGCGCTACCGTCATCGGCACCGTCGGCAGCGATGCCAAGGCTGAACTCGCCCGTGCGCACGGCTGCGATCACACCATCGTCTACACGCGCGAGAACTTCACCGAACGCGTGCGCGAAATCACTGGCGGCAAGGGCGTGCCGGTGGTCTACGACGGCATTGGAAAGGACACCTTCATGGGCTCGCTGGATTGCCTTGCACCGCGCGGGATGATGGTGATATACGGCAATGCATCGGGCCCGGTGCCCCCGTTTGACCTCAGCGTGCTGAGCGCAAAAGGCTCGCTCAAGATCACCCGCCCGACGCTGATGACCTATACGGCGCGACGCGAACTGCTGGTACCGATGGCGGCAGAGCTGTTTGATGTGGTGGGCAGCGGCAAGGTGAAAATCGAAATTCACCAACGCTATGACCTGCAGAACGCGGCGCAGGCGCACCGCGATCTGGAAGCGCGCAAGACGACCGGGTCGACGATCCTCTTGCCGTAAGGCAAGACGTTACCGCCCGGCGGGATTCACACGTCGGGCGGCCGCAAAGCGCGCATCCTGGCGCACGCGATCGGGCAGGGCGCGCAGCAGCATGTGCAGCGCGAACGGCACCAGCACGATATCGTCCACCCAGCCGATCACCGGGATGACATCCGGAATCAGGTCGATCGGCGATACCACATAGCCAACCAGCAGCAGCGCAGCCGGTGCGAGCCACCACGGTTTGTCCGGATGGCGCAATGCAAACCACAGCAGGCGCACATCGTTGCGCACCACGCTCCACAGGCGGAAGAGTCGTCCGAACATCGTGGGCTCCTTGATGAAAAGCCGGCGTCACATGAGAGCGTTTGACCGGCGAACCATCGTATCAGCTTGGGGAAATGGCCCGGTTTTCAAGATGAAAACCATCGTCCATGAAAAAAAAGCCGGCCCTCGCGCGAGGTGCCGGCTTTTGCCGAGACGGCTACGACTTAGCCCGGAATCTTGCCTTCCACGCCGTCGACGTAGAACTTGATGCCATGCAGGAAGCCGTCGTCGGCGACCTTGTCAGCGGGCAGGACTTCCTTGCCGGTGTTGTCCTTGAGCGGACCCTTCCAAATCGGTGCCGAGCCGTCGATGATGCCCTTCTTGCGGGTCTCGACCAGCGTCTTCACGTCTTCGGGCACCACGGCGTTGTACGCGCCGAGGTCGATCGCGCCTTCCTTCAGGCCCCACCACACGGTTTCCGGCTTCCACTTGTTTTCAAGTACGTCGCCGATGACCTTGGTGTAGTACACGCCCCATTTGTTGATCGAGGCGGCCAGGTGGGCCTTCTCGCCAAACTTGGTCATGTCGCTGTCCCAGCCGATGGCGTAGACGCCTTTCTCTTGCGCGGTTTGCACGACTGCGGCGGAGTCGGTGTTCTGCATCAGCACGTCAACGCCCTGGCCGATGAGGGTGGTGGCCGCTTCGCGCTCCTTGCCCGGATCGAACCACTTGTTGACCCACACCACGCGGGTGGTGGCCTTTGGGTTGACGCTGCGTGCGCCCAGCGTGAACGAATCGATGTTGCGGATCACCTCGGGGATGGGCACCGATCCCACCACGCCCAGCTTGCCCGACTTGCTCATCTTGCCGGCCACCACACCTGCCAGATATGCGCCTTCATACGTGCGAACGTCGTACTGGCCGAGGTTGTCAGCAGTCTTGAATCCCGTGGCGTGCTCGAACTTCACGTCCGGGAATTCCTTGGCAACCTTGAGCATCGATTCCATGAAACCGAAGCTCGTACCGAAGATGACCTTGTTGCCTTGCGTGGCCAGGTCGCGGAACACGCGTTCGGCATCCGCGGCGCTTTCGGGCACGCTTTCGACGAAGCTGGTCTTCACCTTGTCGCCGAACTTGGCTTCGACTTCCTTGCGGCCGTCATCGTGGGCGTGGGTCCAGCCTGCGTCGCCCACGGGGCCCACGTAGACGAAGGCGATCTTCAGCGGCTCATTGGCCGGAGCCGGTGCGGCTGCGGCTGGGGCCGAGGACGCGGCCGGCGCGGCGTTGCCGCCAGCGTTGTCGTTGGACTTGCCGCAACCCCAGAGGGTCAGGGCAGCGCCGGCGGCCAGAGCGGCCAGCGTGATCCTGCGGGTAACGTTCATCGATTTCTCCTGTTGTGTGGCTCGTTGACTGTATTGAAGCTTGAAGCAAAAGACGGGAATGCAGAAGGCTCAGGCCGCAGTTTAGGCAGCCCCCGGGCGGAACGGCTTGCCCAGCGATGCGGGCATGTTCAGACGAATCCAATCCGGATTGCGCGAGATGATGGCGAGCACGACGATGGTTGCGGCAAACGGTGCCATCGACAGAATCTGCGACGGTACCGACACGCCCATCCCTTGCAGGTGAAATTGCAGGATCGTCACGCCGCCAAACAGCAGCGCACCGAACAGGATGCGCAGCGGGCGCCAGGTGGCGAAGGTGGTCAGGGCCAGGGCAATCCAGCCGCGTCCGGCGACCATGTTTTCGACCCACATTGGCGTGTAGACCAGCGAAAGATATGCGCCGGCCAGCCCGCAGCATGCGCCGCCGAACAACAGCGCGCCAAAGCGGATGGTGCGCACCGGGTAGCCGAGCGCGTGAGCCGATTCCGGCGATTCGCCAATGGCGCGCAGCGTGAGGCCCGCGCGCGTCTTGAACAGAAACCAGGCAATCGCGCCGCACAGCAGCAGGCTGAAATAGACCATCCAGTGGTGCGCAAACAGGGCGGGGCCCACGACCGGAATCGACTCCAGCCCCGGGATTCCGTGCGCCTGCGCCGGCAGCGACATGCCCACAAAGCGCTGCCCCATGAAGGCGGACAGTCCGGTGCCGAAGATCGACAAGGCGAGGCCCGTGGCGACCTGGTTCGTGACGAGCACCAGCGCTAGCCAGGCGAAGAGGGCCGCCATCACCATGCCTGCAATCGCACCGGCAGCAAAGCCAAGCAGCGGAATCTGCGTCTGGTAGCCGACCATGAAACCAACCACGGCGGCCACCAGCATCATGCCTTCCGCGCCGAGGTTGAGCACGCCGGAGCGCTCGTTCATCAAGAGGCCCAAGGCGGCCAGCAACAGCGGGGTGCCGGCGTTGATCGACGCGGCGATCAGGGGGGCGAGACTTTCCATGTGTGCGGCCAGATCAGTGATGCGCGCGCCAGCGCAGGCGGTATTCGATGAGCGTGTCGCAGGCGAGCAGGAAGAACAGCAGCATCCCCTGGAACACTCCGGTAATGGCCGATGGCAGGCCTAGGCGCGATTGCGCAAGTTCGCCACCGATATAGAACAGCGACATCACGATCGCACCCAGCACGGTGCCCACCGGATTCAAGCGCCCGACGAACGCCACGACAATGGCGGCAAAGCCGTAGCCGGGGGAAATGGATGGCAGCAGTTGCCCGATCGGCCCCGTGACCTCGAAGGCGCCCGCAATGCCCGCCAGGCCGCCCGACACCAGCAGCGCCGTCCACAGCGCCGCACGCGACGAGAAGCCCGCATAGCGCGCGGCCTGTGGAGCGAGGCCACCCACCTGCAACCGATAGCCCGCGAAGCTGCGGAAGACGAACAACGTCATCGCCGCCGTCATCACGAGCATGAACAGGAAGCCGACGTGCAAGCGCGTGCCGGCGACGAGCGTCGGCAGAACGAACGCGCTGTCGAACACGATCGATTGCGGGAAGTTCATGCCGTTCGGGTCCTTCAACGGCCCGTTGACCACGTACAGCAGCAGCAACTGCGCGATGTACGTGAGCATGAGCGAGACGAGGATCTCGTTGGCATGAAAGCGATCGCGCAGCAGCGCCGTGATTGCGGCCCACAGCGCGCCGCCAATGAGGCCGGCAACGATGGCCAGCACCAGTGCAAAGCCCCCGGGGATGGCGGGCGTGGGCGTATCGAAGTAGATGATCGTGGCCGCTGCAAAGATGCCGCCCACGATGAGCTGCCCCTCTGCGCCGATATTCCACACGTTGGCCCGATAGCACACCGACAATCCGAGCGCGCACAGCACCAGCGGCACGGTCTTGAGCAGCACTTCACCAATCGCCCGCTTGCTCACCAGCGGTTCGACCAGAAACACGCGCAGACCGGCCACCGGATCTTTGCCCAGCAGCGCGAACAGCAGCAGGCCAAACACCATCGTCAGCGCCAGGGCGATCAGCGGGGAGGCATAGGCCATGGTGCGCGACGGGATCGCGCGCAGCTCCAGCGAGATCGGCAGCGCCAGGCGGCTGCCATGCATGACGTCAGCCATGGACCACCTCCGAGCTTGCTGCGGTTGAAACCGGGGCCTTGTCCCACATGCCGCTCATCCACAGGCCGATCTGTTCGCGGTCGGTGGCGTGCGTGGGCGTGGAGGGGGAGAGGCGCCCGTTGGCGATCACGTGCAGGCGATCGCACAGCGCAAAGAGTTCGTCGAGTTCTTCCGACACGATCAGGATGGCGCAGCCCCCTGCCTTGAGCGCGAGGATTTCGTTGTGGATCTGCGCCGCCGCACCCACGTCGACGCCCCAGGTGGGTTGCGCGACGATGAGCACGCGCGGCGCGCATTCGATTTCGCGGCCGACGATGAATTTCTGCAGGTTGCCGCCCGACAGGCTCTTGGCCAACGCGTCAGGGCCGCCAGCCTTCACGCCAAACCGGCTGATGATGGCGGTAGCCAGCTTGGCGGCGGCTTTCTTGTCGATGAGCCCTCCACGCACCTGTGGCGCACGTTGATGCGTCAACAGCGTATTAGCGGCCAGCGACAGCGACGGCACGGCACCGCGCCCCAGGCGCTCTTCCGGCACGAACGACAGCCCGCGTTTGCGGCGCGCACGCGGGTCCAGCTTGGCGACTGGCTCGTTGCCGATGCTGATGGTCTGTGCCGCCGCGCGGGTGTCTTCGCCGGACAGGGCTGCCAGCAGTTCCTGCTGCCCGTTGCCCGATACGCCTGCGATGCCGACGATCTCGCCGCTGCGCAGCTGCAGTGCGATGTCATGCAGCTCCGTCGCAAAGGCATGTGCCTTGGGCAGCGACAGGCCAGCCACTTCCATGCGCACCTCGCCCGGCGTGGTCTGCGGGCGCAATTCGCGCGGAGGCTCGCCGCCGATCATCATGCGCGACAGCGATGCCGCCGTTTCCTGGCGCGGGTCACACACGCCCGTGACCTTGCCCATGCGCATCACCGTGGCGGTGTGGCACAGGGCCTGGATCTCGTCGAGCTTGTGGCTGATGTAGAGGATGCTCGTGCCTTCTGCCGCCAACTGGCGCAACGTCACGAAAAGCTTTTCGACCGCCTGCGGTGTCAGCACCGAGGTCGGCTCGTCAAGGATCAGCAGACGCGGCTTGGTGAGCAGCGCGCGGACGATTTCCACGCGCTGGCGCTCGCCCACGGAAAGCGTATGCACATGGCGATGCGGCTCCAGCGGCAGGCCATACCTCTCGCCCGTGCTGCGCACCTGATCAGCCACGTCGCGCAGATCGGTGCCGGCGGGCAGGCCGAGCAGGATGTTCTCCGCCACCGTCAACGTGTCGAACAGCGAGAAGTGCTGGAACACCATGGCGATACCTAACGATCGCGCCTGGTGCGGGTTGGCAATCTCGACCCGTTGGCCGTCGAGCTTCATCTCGCCGGCGTCAGGCTGCACGGCGCCGAAGATGATCTTCATCAGCGTCGACTTGCCGGCGCCGTTTTCGCCGAGCACGGCGTGGATCTCGCCCGGCGCGACCGTGAGGCTCACGCCGTCGTTGGCGACCACGCTCGGGTAGCGCTTGGTCATGCCCGTCAGCGACAGGCGTGGTGGGAGTTGTGTCACAACAGGTTGGCTCGTGGTTTCCGTGCCGCTCATCGTGCGGGGTGCGCATCGGAGGCGGTCTCTTTTTGGGTGTTGACGACACTTCACAGCAGCAACGCCGACGCAGATTCGCGCCGACGCATCGCAGCAATCATCATGTTTGCGTGATGCTTGCCATCAACCACAAATTATATCGCCCGGCACCGCACCGGACGGCGATTTCGGCCCGCTCGCGACTGCCTCGTACGGGGGGTGGCGGAGTGCAAATCCCGTGCCGGGCCATTCAGGGCCATTTCCAGCGTTCAGCTTGTCATGTCGATGTATGCAGGTTGCGCGTGCAGCCCTCGGGTGGGGCGCGCAGGCCGTCTTGCACCTGGCCGGTGCGCGCGCGTGGCGCGTCGCTTTGCGCTAAAGTTCTCGGTTTGCTCCGGCGGAGGCCTCCCGTCCGCCGCGTCCCGCTTCCGCCTTCATGACTTCTCCCGCTCCTGCACGATCCCGCATGCCCGGCCCCATTCCCGGCTGGCTCCTGCTGCTTGGCGCGCTGACGGCCATCGGCCCGCTGTCGGTCGACATGTACCTGCCCAGCCTGCCAACCATTGCGCGCGATCTGAATACATCGTCGGCTGCAGCGGGGCTCACGCTGACTGTCTTCCTGATCAGCCTGGCGATTGGCCAACTGATCTATGGCCCGGCCAGCGACCGCTTTGGCCGCAAGCCGCCGCTCTACATCGGTCTGGCGATGTACGTGGCTGCATCCATTGGCTGCGCGTTCGCCAAAGACGCCACGATGCTTGCCGTCCTGCGCGGCGTGCAGGGATTTGGCGGTTGCGCCGGCATGGTGATCGCGCGCGCAGCGGTGCGTGATCGCATGGACCCGGCCGGCGCCGCACAGGCGTATTCGACGCTGATGCTGGTCATGGGTGTGGCGCCCATCCTCGCGCCGATGATTGGCGGCGCGGTGCTGCAGTTCACAACGTGGCGCGTCATCTTTGCCCTGCTGACGGCATTTGGCGTGCTCTCGCTGGTGGCCGTGCATTACCTGATGCGCGAGTCGCTGGCGCCCGAGCAGGCTCGCAGGTTGGCGGTCGGCCACGTGCTGCGCGACTACTGGGAACTTTTGCGCGATCACCATTACGCCGCCTATATGTGGTGCGGCGCGGTCTTCCTGTCGGGCATGTTTGCATACATCACCGTGTCGTCGTTCGTGCTGATCGACGGTTACGGGCTGACGCCGTCGCACTATGCGTGGGTGTTCGGCAGCAACGCGGCTGGGATGATCGCGGCCTCGCGCGTGAATGTGCGGCTGGTGCGCAAGTATTCTCCGGCGCGGGTGTTGCGGCGGGCGCTGTGGGTGCCGGCCATCACCAGCGTGTTGGCCGCTGCGGCTGCCGCGGCTGGCTTTACGCCGCTGCCGCTCGTGCTGGCCGCGTTGTTCTGCTACATCGCGTCGATCGGTTGTATCTCGCCCAACACCGGCGCCTTGGCAATGGCGGGGCAGGGCGCGCGCGCGGGCACGGGCTCGGCGCTCATGGGCGCGATGCAATTCGGCCTTGGGATGGTGACCGGTACGGTGGTCGCGGCCATCGGCCAGACCGCGTTGCCGCTGCTGGGCATGATGGCTGTGTGTGCCATCGTCGCGCTCGTCCTTGGCCTGCGTGTTACGCGCGCAGAGCCTGCCGCCTGATCTTCCGTTTCGGGTCTTGCGCTACGCCTCTTGTTCTAGCAGGCGTCTTCATCCCTTCATATGACTTTGGCATAACATGCCTGTCACGTTGATCGTGTTCGGCACCTATGATGAGTGCAGCCGGACAGCACCGTGCCGGGACTTGGCCCTGAGTGACTAAGGGTTACTTCTTATACAGAATTTATCGACAATTTATTAACGTATCGCTTTCGTTGTCAAACGCGCGTCGTTTTGCCGGGATCTTTCCGCCAACGGCCCACACGAGACGGGGGTTAAGTTGCAGTGCACGATTCACCGGCTGGGCGAACTGGCGCTGTTGTGCGAAGTGCCGCCACCGGCCACCCTGAATTGCCAGCAGCGTATCTGGGCCATGGCCTCGCGCGCGTCCAACTGGGCGGGCGTGGTCGACGTGGTGCCCGGCATGAACAACCTCACGCTCGTGTTCGGTCCACTGGCCGATGCGCAGCGACTGACCACACAGCTGCGCGAAGCTTGGGAAGAAAGCCAGGCGCTGGTGGCCGACGGCAAACTCGTCGACATCGAAGTCGCCTATGGCGGTGACGAAGGTCCCGACCTGCGCGAAGTCGCCAAGCACACCGGCCTGAGCACGGCCGAAGTCGTGCGCCGCCACACCGCACCCGAATACATCGTCTATTTCCTGGGCTTCCAGCCGGGCTTTGCCTACATGGGCGGGCTCGACAAGTCGCTTGCCACGCCGCGTCGCGCCGAGCCGCGTATGGCCGTGCCGGCCGGTTCGGTCGGCATCGGCGGCGAGCAGACCGGCATCTATCCGGCCGCATCCCCCGGCGGTTGGCAATTGCTCGGCCGCACAGACGCCGCGCTCTTCATGCCACAGCGCAATCCCCCCACGCTGCTCTCGCCCGGAGACCGCATCCGCTTTGTTGCTTCGAAGGTGCGCGCATGAGTTCGAAACCCCAACCCATGATCGAAATCGTGCGGGCCGGCGTGCTGGCCTCGGTGCAAGACTTGGGCCGCACCGGCTATCGCCGTTTTGGCGTGTGCACGTCGGGCGCACTGGATCCGCTATCGCTGTATGTGGGCAACCGCTTGGTCGGTAACCGCAGCGACGCGGCGGGCATCGAATTCACGCTGGGCAATGCCACGCTGCGCTTCCACGCCAATGGCCTGATCGCGCTGACGGGCGCCGATTGCCGCGCCACGCTCGATGGCGCACCGGTGCATGCGTGGCGCGCCATCCCTGTGCAACGCGGGCAGATGCTGACCTTGCGGGTGGCGCAGGGCGGCGTGCGCGCGTATCTGTGCGTGGCCGGCGGCATCGACGTGCCCGAGATGATGGGCTCGCGCAGCACTGATCTGAAGGCCGGCTTTGGCGGTTTCGAAGGGCGCCCGCTGAAGGATGGCGACAGGCTGCCCGTGCTGCCTGCCGACACAACGTACGCCCCTGACATCAGCGGCGATACCGTTGCCGTAAAGGCCGCCCGCTGGACGTTCGACCGCGCGCAGAAGGACACGCCTGTCATGCGCGTGCTGCCCGGTCCTGAATACGACGATTTCGTTGCCGATGCGCAAGCCGCATTCTGGGAATCCGACTGGACGCTCACCCCCAACAGCAACCGCATGGGTTTCCGCCTGCAGGGGCCGGAACTCAAGCGCAAGAAGCAGCGCAGCGGCGATCTGCTCTCGCATGGCGTGGTGCCGGGCGTGATCCAGGTGCCGCCATCGGGCCAGCCCATCGTGTTGATGGCCGATGCACAAACCACCGGTGGCTATCCGAAGATCGGCTCCGTCATCCTGGCCGACCAATGGCGCCTGGCGCAGATTCCGCTCGGCACACGCGTGCGCTTCGAGCGTGTGACGCTGGAAGAGGCCGAAGCCGCCCGTGCCGACGTGGCACGGTATCTGCAGCAAATCGAAACCGCGCTGGATTGGCAGCGCCAAGGCATTCTGTCGAGCGCGCATCGCACCGCCAAGACGCGACTGAATGCCTGATGCACCGGAAGACAACATCATGACTGCAATTGATCTGAACGCCGACCTCGGCGAAGGCTGCGATACCGACGAGGCGCTGCTCGCCCTGGTGAGTTCCGCCAACATCGCGTGCGGCTGGCACGCCGGCGACGTCAATACGATGCGCCAGACCGTGGGCTGGGCGCTGCGCCAGGGCGTGTCGATCGGCGCGCATCCGAGCTTCCCCGATCGCGAAAACTTCGGCCGCACTGAAATGCATCTGCCACCCGATGAAATCTACGCGGGCGTGCTGTTCCAGATTGGTGGGCTGTCAGCCATCGTGCGGGCGCAGGGCGGCAGGCTGGCCCACGTGAAGGCGCACGGCGCGCTATACAACCAGGCTTCGCGTGACCGGCCTCTGGCCGTCGCCATCGTGCGGGCGATTCGCGATTTCGATCCGTCGTTGGTGGTGTTTGGCCTGGCGGGCGGTGAGCTGGTCAAGGCTGCACGTGAACTCGGCCTGAAGGCCAAGGAAGAGGTGTTTGCCGATCGCGGATACAACGCGGACGGCTCGCTCGTCAAACGCGGTACGCCGGGCGCCCTGATCGACAGCGAAGATGCCGCGCTGGACCAGACGCTGACGATGGTGCGCGAGCAGCGCGTGAAGGCCATCGACGGCACGTGGGTTCCGATCCGCGCGGAAACGGTTTGTCTGCACGGCGACGGCGCGCATGCGCTGGCGTTCGCGCGACGCATTCGGGAACGGCTTGGCAGCGAAGGCATCGCTGTTCGCGCCGGCGCCTGAGCCACGGCCCCGTCCTTCCAGCGGGGCTTTTTATCAACTTGGGGGGGAAGCACCACATGGGTACGGCAGTGAATCTATGGCCGCTGATCGGGGTGGTCGTCATCATCGCGGGGTTCATCCTGCGATTCAATCCGATGCTGGTGGTGGCCGTGGCCGCCATCGCCACCGGTTTTGCGGCATCGATGTCCATCGAGCAGATCCTGACGGCGATCGGGACGGGCGTCATCAAGGCGAGGACGTTGCCACTGATCATCCTGCTGCCGCTTGCGGTGGTGGGCTTGCTTGAGCGCCACGGCCTGCGTGAGCACGCGCAGAACTGGATTGCGCGCATTCAGTCTGCTACGGTAGGCCGTCTGTTGATCGTCTATCTGGGAGCACGCGAGCTAACGGCTGCTGCCGGCCTGATGAGCTTGGGCGGTCACCCTCAGATGGTGCGCCCGATGCTTGCACCAATGGCAGAAGGCGCCGCAGAGAGCCGCTTCGGCAAGCTGCCGGCGCCGGTGCGCGAACGCCTGCTGGCCTTCTGCGCCGCCACCGACAACGTCGGCCTGTTCTTCGGCGAAGACATCTTCGTGGCCTTCGGCGCCATCGCGCTGATGCACACGTTCCTGCTCGGCTCGGGCATCGACGTGGAACCGCTGCACGTTGCGGTGTGGGGCATCCCGACGGCGGTCTGCGCGTTCCTGATCCACGCGGTGCGCCTCAAGCGCCTGGACGGCTGGCTTGCCCGTGAAATGGGTGCCTCCTCTAACACCAACGCGGCTGCGGCCAAGCAGGGGTAAGCCATGATTCTGTCGATCAACTATCTGTACTGGCTGGCCGGGATCATCCTGACGATCACCGCGCTGATGACCTTTGCTGACAAGAACCACCCCCGCCGCTGGACCACGGGCCTGTTCTGGGCAATCTTCGCCGTCATCTTTTTGATTGGCGACAATATGCCGCCGATGTTGGTGGGCTGTGGCGCACTGCTGATGGCTCTGCTGGCTGGCGTGGGCGGCGTAACGCTGGGCAAGTACAACGAACTGTCTGCTGAAGAGCGCCGTGCGCAGGCCAAGCGCCTGGGCAACCGTCTATTCATCCCAGCGCTGACCATTCCAGTGGTCACGGTCATCGGGAGCGTGTTCCTCAAGGACATCAAGATCGGCGGCGACTTCCTGCTCGATCCGAAGAACCAGACCTTCGTCTCGCTGGGGCTGGGCTGCCTTATCTCGCTGGCGCTGGCCTGCTGGTTGACACGCGACACGCCGGTGCAAGCCATGCGTGAGTCGCGTCGTCTGACAGAAGCACTTGGCTGGGCACTGGTGCTCCCACAGATGCTGGCGATGCTGGGCTTCGTCTTTGCCGATGCCGGCGTGGGCAAGGCCGTGGCGCACCTGACCACCGCCTACATCAACATGGACTATCGCCTGGTCGCGGTGGTGGTCTATTGCGTGGGCATGGCATTGTTCACCGTCATCATGGGTAACGGCTTTGCAGCCTTCCCGGTCATGACGGGCGGCGTGGGCGTGCCAATTCTGGTGGGCGTGTTCCATGCCAACCCGGCGGTGATGGCGGCGATCGGCATGTTCTCCGGCTACTGCGGAACGCTCATGACGCCGATGGCGGCGAACTTCAATATCGTGCCGGCTGCGCTGCTGGAGTTGTCCGATAAGAACGCTGTGATCAAAGCGCAAGTCCCGACCGCGCTACTGTTGCTTGCAGCCAATATCGTGCTCTTGTACTTCCTGATGCTCCACTAATCGTGTTTAATGCGTCGCGTGCGGTGTGCGCCACGCCGGCAGTTCTCAGCCGGCGGACGCCACCCAGCGCGATCGCTGCCCGGGAGACAAGGGCATGCAGTCGTGTCGACCTCGCATCGTGCTCTTTCTCCGGGGGGATTCATGAGCAGCCAGATGACGAGCGGCCGTTCCATGTCAGGACGCCGCTTTTTTTGTGTTCTCGCAGCCAGCGCGCTGTCGTTGATTTCCGCCGCGCAAGCCAGCGCGGAAACGCTCCGAGTGGCCACGCCGTATCCGGCCGTCAATTTCCATACGCAAAACCTGCAGGCCTTTGCCAGCGCTGTCAGCAGCGCCACCAATGGCGGTCTCAAGCTCGAGGTCTATCCGAACGGCACGCTGCTCAAGCCGGCCGCCATCTTTGACGGCGTCAAGGACGGCAAGGCGGAAGCGGGCGAAGTGATGCTCTCGACGCTGGCTCAGCGCGATCCGCTTTTCGGCGTGGATTCGATTCCCTTCGTGGTGTCGGGCTACAACGATGCGCGCCTGCTGTGGGATGCCTCGCGCAGCCACATCGAAGCGTTGATGAAGGCCAATGGTTTGCGCCTGCTGTACGCCGTGCCCTGGCCGCCGCAGAACCTGTATTCCGAAACACCGATCGCTCGTTTGTCCGACCTGAAAGGACATCGTTTGCGCACCTATAACGCAGCGCAAAAACGCATTGCCGAGCTGTACGGCGCGCAGGCCGTGCAGGTGGAAGCCGCTGATCTGACTGCCGCGATTGCCGGCGGCCGGATCGACACGATGGTCACCTCGCCGTCCACTGGTCTGGAGACGAAGGCTGGCCAGCGCATGACCTATTACTACAAGGTCAACGCGTGGATCCCGAAGAACGCCGTGTTCGTGAACGAGGCGCGCTTCGCCAAGCTCCCGCCCGCGACGCAGCAGACCGTGCTCAAACTCGCCAAGGATTACGAGGCGCGCGGTTGGGATTCCAGCCGCCAGACCTACGAGCGCGACGAAGCCGAACTCGCCAAGACCGGCGTGCGCGTGCTCAATCCCGACGTGACCCTGCAGGGCGACATGCGCCGCCTGGGCGAACGTCTGACGCGCGAGTGGCTGCATACCGCGGGCACGGAAGAAGTCGACATCCTGTTGAACTTCGAGAACAAGCGCAGCAAGGCAAACTGACGCCGCAATGCGCTTGGGCATGATGTTCGACAGACGTTTATCATCGTTTTTGTCTTACGCAGCACGCAGGAGAACATCATGCCTACCGTCCTCGTCACCGGTTTCGACCCGTTCGAGAACGAACCCATCAATCCGTCGTGGGAAGCCGTGCGCACCCTCGATGGCCAGGGAATCGCCGGTGCCGACATCGTCGCGCGCCAGTTGCCGACCGTCTTTGGCGAGTCCAACAAAGTGCTCGGCAAGTTGCTGCAGACCTTGCAGCCGGATGTGGTGATCGCCGTCGGGCAGGCCGGTGGCCGTGCCGAGATGGCCATCGAGCGCGTCGCCATCAATGTTGACGACGCCCGCATTGCCGACAACGCCGGCAAGCAACCAATCGATATCGCCATCGCGAGTGATGGGCCGGCCGCGTATTTCTCAACGCTACCGATCAAGACGATCGTGCGCGAACTGCGTGCGGGCGGTGTTCCCGCCTCCGTCTCGCAGGCAGCGGGCACCTTTGTCTGCAACCACGTCTTCTATGGGCTGATGCATGCCATCGCCCGGCAGAAGCGGCCGATGCGCGGCGGCTTCATCCACATCCCATATCTCCCGTCGCAGGCAGCCAAGCATCCGGGGCAACCGAGCATGGCGCACGACACCATCGTCACCGGCCTGCGAATCGCCATCGAGACAACGCTGCGCACGCTACACGACGTACGCGAAACCGGCGGCCAGTTGCACTAAGTCGGCGTGGCGGCACGCGCTCTGGTCAGTCCGTGAAGCGCGTATGCCGTTGCAGTTCGATGCGCACCGGCGTGCCCGGCGGCGCATAGGCTGATGTGATCGGCGCCGTCTCGGCCGTTGCCCACTCTGCTTGGATGGTCGCTGGTGCTTCGTCGTGCGATACGGGCGTGCGCTGCAACTTGGGATGCGTCGGCGCGGGCGCAACGGCCTGCTGCAGTGCGCGCGGTCGCATCGGTTTCGCCGGCAATTGCGTCACGGCCGGCGGTGCAGCAGCGATGACCGGCGCGGCCACTTCCGTTTCGTCGAACGCCATGTCGGGCGCCTCGACAACGTCGGCTGCGGCTGTGGTAACGGCTTCGGATTCCGGGGCTTCGTCGATTTCCACGGGCGTCACCGGCGATGCAGGAGCATGTTCAAGCGGCACCGGCGGTGCGGTCTGCGGGGCGAGGGCGGCCACGGTTGTTTGATCAAGCTCTGCGGCCGGCTGCCGATGCTGCCCGGTCTGCCAGCCAAGCAGCGCGGCCGCCAGCGTGCATGCCACGCCAATCGACAGCGCGGTCAGGCGTTGAGGCCACTGCCTATGGCGTGCTGTACCGGTGTTACCGCACGAGTGGGCTGCTGGATCGATCGATGCGCTGACCTGTGTCGCGGCGCCGGGCTGCGCGCTGTCGAGTGCTGGCCCGAAGGGCGGCGGCATACGCACCAAGCCCGGTAGGCGCAGGTGTCCGTCGATGATGAAGTTGGGGGATTCCAAGTCCGTCTCCGCTGATGGCCGCAGCGCGCATCCAAGCCGGCTGCGCAAGCAGGCGCCATGCTAAGTGGCAGTTGGACGGTGGTCGATCAGATTGCTCCTAAGTCGATGCGCGTTGCATCGAAGGAGGAGAGGTCGCTGGCCTGCCGCAGTTGGGCCAAGCCAGGAAGGTGAATGTCAAAGCCCTTGACGAGACGTTTAAGGTGCTGGCGACCAGTGCGGATCGTTGAGCTGTTTTTCCAGCAAGCGGATCTGCTGCTGCAGCGATTCGACCTGGGTCTGGTACGCGCGGCGCTCGATATCCAGCGCCTTCGTCTCCTGACGCATGGTCTGCTGTTCGGTCAGCATCTTCTGACGCTGCGCCTGCATGATGCGCACTTCCTGGCTTAGGGATGCGGCGCGCTGCTGAGCTGCCTGGGCTTCGCGCTCCAGTTGCGCCTTTTGGCCCGCCGTGACGGCGCGGCGCAGGTCATCTTCGGCCCACGTCCGGGTCTGACCGGCCAGCGTTTCGTATGCGCCTTCGGCCGGAGCGACCGACGCAAACTTGTACACACGCCACAATTCTTTGCGATACGACAGGGCAACGTAGGCCGTGGTGTCTTCGTTGACGAGCAGCAGGCTCGTGCCGTAGTCGCCGTTGTAGGTCGTGCGCAGTTCGGTCAGGCGCTTCTGCGCCAGCAACTGCTGCAGTTCAGCGACGGTGCCGCCCGACGCAGCCGTGGTTACTGCCGGTGCTTGTGGTGCGCTTGCTTGCGCGTGGACCAGGCCAGCGCCTGCAACCGAGGCTGCGGCGACGAACGAGAGAGCGGTTCGGCGGAGTACGAGAGACATCGCAAGGTTCAGAAATCGGAGCCGACGCGACTATATCAGCTTTGTGCGCCCGGCCCCGCAGGCAGCGTACCGATTTGACCTTCCGTCGCCTTTGAATCATGGCGGCGTCGCGCCTCGGCCACGATGCACTGCCATTCGCTGAAGGACACGCGCTCGCGGAAGATCTCGATCAGGAAGTCGCCCACGTCCTGATTCCGCTTTGACGTGCCAAGCGCGGCTTTCAAGCGCCGCAACTCTCTCTGCAAACGCGTGACGCGGGCCCGTGCGTTTGTGATGCGACGATGCCGTGATACAGGGGGGTATCAGCGGCTTTGCATCTCTTTGAGCCACAGGCTCATCAGCCCCGCGCGCCCACGCACGCCGAACTTGCGATAGACGCTCGTAATGTAAGAGTGCGTGGTCGACGTGGCCAGACCGAGCTGTTCCGCAATCTGCTTTTCTGCGGCTTCAGTCAACAGCAACTGCAATACCCGGGATTCGTGAGGTGCCAGACGCGCCTGCAGTTGCGCCAGCGGGCTGGGCTCCGCCAGCGTCCTCAATGCGGTGACATGGCGCGCCACGCCAATGCGCAGTCGATGCTCCACGTTCCACTGTGCCGACCATGACAAATGGACATCGGTGCCCGACTGGTGCCGATAGCGATTCTCAAATCCGGTGCACTTAATGCCAGCCTGCACGCGACCCGCTTGCTTTTGCGTTCTGTCGCGGTCGTCCGGCGCCACGAGTTCGAGCATGGTCTGCCCCAGCAGATCGGATGCCCGATAACCCAGAATGTCTTCCCACGCTGCATTGGCGTGACGAATCCGCCCACGCTCGTCGACCAGGAAGACGCCGTCTGGAAGACTATTGGCTAAAGCAATCGCGCTTACATCCTTGAGGATTTCCATGGTCTGCCGCGGGTGGTTGCAATACAAAGAACCGATAGCCAGGCGCCGATGTGCTTTACCAGCCGTGTGCCACGTTCATCACCGACACGCGGCTGCACCAACATTGTGATTACCGCCCCTCGGCTCCATTTCCCACGCTCCGGCTCGCATGGACTGCATTTGGCGGCAGGTGCTTGCCCTCTATTTAGCAGGGTGCCAGTCAGAATAGCGTCTGCTATCGTTCTCGACAATATTCGGCATTGGCATCACGCCTAATAAAAAAGTTCAGCGCCCGCGCGGTTCCATGGAGCCGGCGCAGGGCGGGCAACGGGGAAAACAGCAGGTCGCCCGGCTTTGACAGGCCAGGTCAGCTTCGGAGGAACGGGGTGAGCGGATTCACCCCCGTTTTTTCGAGTTGGCATTCCGGCGATATTGCTTGGCGTTGATGCGCAGGGTGATCACCAATCAGATGATTGGTGAAAACCACATAAGAACGGCGCATGCCGAATTCGAAGAACGGGGAGTGTCTTTACGCGCTCGACCTGCCTCAAGCCTCCTCGGGGCTTGAGGCAGTGCTCGCGTCCTTTCTTTGCCAACGGGCATGACGGAGCGCTGTCAGGTTATTTCATTCCAAAAAAATAAAACGATATTGATTTAACGATCAAATCAAATGGATTTGATTTGCAAGGTCACGTTGTACCAAGATCGCGGCAATTGTTTTGCGGTGTGGGTGGCGCAAGCGCGATGCTCCAGCACCCGGCAAAGCGTTAGCAAACCTGGGCAGCTGCATGGCCGAGAATCCTCTCCCTCAATCGGCAGTTCTCCCCATCAAGCAGTCAGAGCGCAAGAAGAGAAGCCCGGCGGGAACACCGCCGTCGGGTCCTCGTGACGTTTCCCGCGCCGTCCCACCTGTTAAACGGCTCCTTGAGCAGCGTTTCCGGAAGACCACGCTGCGAGGTCTCCCGGAAAAACTGGGTTTGGACGGCGTCACGTTGCAATTGCTGTCGTCTTCCATCGCGGGCAATGGAGCGAAGCGCGTTCGCCTCGCGATTGCCGGGGCGCTGGGACAAGACCGCCGATGCGTTTTGGCCCACCGCGCGGCACTGACAAAGCGGCGCGGGCTGGAAGAGTGGGGGAGTGGGGGAGAAATCTAGAGCGCCTTGGAACCAAGGACTGGCGGAAGCGGTGAGCGCCAAACTGCTCCCGCAAAGCGTTGTCCAGTTTGGGTCTCCAATCGTCAGCCAACCCTGACCCCTGTTTTCACCCCAGTTACGCCAAAGCGCCTTCTTCTGCCCCTGTTTCGTGGGTGGTTGGCAGGGGACGGCCAGCCTTCCCGGCCAGCCAGGCGTCAATGTCACTCTCCAGCCACGCCACCCGGCCGGGCGTCAGCTCAAAGGATTTCGGGAATTCGCCCCTGGCGATCATCGCGTAGATGGTCGATTGGCTGAGGCTGACCTTCTGGATCACCTCTTTGATACGGATCGCTCTCATTTCAGGCCCCAGTGCTGTTTGGTCGTTTCGATGATGCGTGCTGCTGCTTCGGTCACAACGGTGTTCCTGTAACGTCAATCGCGAAGACCTCAACCGGCTTCGCGCCGAAATGCGGGTGCGTGATGACCTTGATCTGCCAGCCCTGGTAAGGGAGACGCAGCCGGCGGTCCGCCGCATCCTTGTGCGGATAGCCGCGCGTCAGCACGATCTCGTCGTATTCCTTGCCGAAGAGCCGCGCGCGCCAGTAGTCGGTCACCAGGCGGTACTCCTCGGGCTTGGTGCCGGCCTTGATCTGGTCGAAATAGATGCCCTTGACGGGAATGGTGAGTACGCGCATCACGCCTCCAACTCGGCCTTGGCCTGCTGCCACGCCGCATTGACAGCAGCCATTCGCTCAAGCGAGCCGCCTCGGTCGGGGTGATGCTCGGCAGCCTGCCTGCGGAACGCCGTGCGCACGACATCAATGTCGCGCTCGTGCGCGGCCACGCCCAGCACCTCGCGCCAAGTCTTCTCGGCGCCGGGCGCCGCCAGCGCGGCGAAGCCGGTAAATGCCGCCTCCAACATGTCGCCGGTGCCCCAGCGCGCAATGCCGCGCAGCGCCTCGATCGTCTTGGCGATGGCCTGCATGTTGTGCTCGATCTTGCGCCAGCGGTCGCAGGCGAACGACATCTGCCGTTTCTTGTAGACGAAGTAGACGGCCACGCCCACGTCGTCCGGCTGGCGCTGATTGGCGAGCGGCAGGCCGTCGCGGCGCAACGCCACGTTCGTGCTCACCACGATCTGCGGGTCGGCAGCGAACCGCCCGCCACACAGCAGCGTCACCTCGCGCACGATGTTGTCGCGCGCGCGGGCAAAGGTCACGTCGAACTTGGCCGACTCGCGGCTGTACGAGGCAGTACGTGGCCGCGCGTCCGGCCACTGCAGGGGATAGGCGTCAAACATTGGTTTCTCCGATGGTCGCCGTGCGACCAAGCAGCCACGCCAGCGCGATGTCAGGCTGGCCGAGCTTGCCGAACTGGCGCCGGTGCGCCGTCATGGCCGCCGCGTGCCGCATGGTGATCTCGATCGCGCCGGCCGCCACGGCGAGCGCGCGTTTGCCGGTGGCGATGTCGAAGTGCTCGCGCTCGGTGCCCGCTTTCTGGATCCACTTCGGATCGACGCCGATGCAGCGCGCCATGCTTACCAGCTCGTCGGTGGTGTCTGCGATCATGTGGCACATGCGCATGCGTCCGAAGCGGCCCAGGTCGGTAAGGTGCATGTCGTCGACGTAGACGGTCATGCGGCCTCCAAAATCTGCTCGACCGAAAGGGCGATTGCCACCGGACGAACCCACACCGGCGTCGCCGAGAGCTGGAACGTCTCGCCGGACTCGGCCAGGAGGAGAGTGGTGCCCATCACCTCGGCGATGGCCTGTGCGGCATCGGGCGGGACAGCGTTCCCGATGCGCTCGCGCCAAGCCTGATCGCTCAGGCCGTCGAGTTCCAAGTATTCCTCCGGCTCGATCAGCGACTGCAATGCGGCCAACTCCAGCGTGGTGAACGGCCGGTGCCACGTGCCATCCAGCGCGCGGATGATCGCCACGAGCTTGTCGTTCGCAGCCGGCATACGCGGGTCAGCAACAGACCAGCGGCCGTTGTCGTGCCCAGCCGCTGCCGACACCGCGCCGCTCGGCTGATCCCAACCAACCACGCCGTAGTGGCCGCCAGTCAGGTAGTTGTCGCCGCGCTCGCGGCGCATGCCGGGGCGTGGATCAGCAACCGCGAACGCGCCCTGGCCGGTCGTGCTGCCGGCGATGATCGTGCCCGTGGCATCGTTCCAAGGCGTCACGGCGTACTTGCCGAACGTCGGCCCATCGCGGCGCGGATCTGCCACGCATTGGCCGGTACCGTGCGCGCCAGTCACCGCGCGGGCGGGGTCGTTCCACGGGACGATGCGGAATTCGTTGTTGTGCTTCGGTGTGCCTAGGTGCCGAGGGTCGGCCACGCTGAATGTGCCTTGGCCGGGCGACTTCACGCCGATGATGGCGCCGGATGGCTCCTGCCAGTTGAGCACGCCGTACTGTTGGTATTGGGCAGCATTTGCGGGGCCACGCGGATCGGCGATGGAGAACGCGCCATTTGTCGGCAAAGACTCGCCCGCGATGGCTCCCATCGAATCACCCCAGCCGTGCACGCCGAGGTGCCCGTTACGACGTTCCGGCACGATCAAGTAGTCGCGCAGGTTGCCATTCTCGATCGCCAACTTGTTCAAGCTGCGCCAGTCGCTGCCGGCTTCCACGAACGCCAGACGTACCCACGTCTTCCACTGCAACGACGGCACGCGGTGCATGGGGCCGCCAGTGAGATCGCCCGGCAACGGCATGCGGCCGAGCACGGTGCCGACGCCCTGCAGGCGCTTCATCGGCGGCTCGTACAGGAACGCCGGAACCTTGGCCGTGTGCCGCGCGACCATGAGGAAGCGCTTCCGGCTCTGCGCCAGGCCACCGATCAGGCCGCAGTCGTGCGACGTCTCATTGACCGCGTAGCCGTAGTAGGCCAGCAGCTTTTTAATCTGGTCGAGCAGGTGCCGCCCGCGCGTGGCCAGGCGCGGCACGTTCTCGAAGACGATCAGCTCGACGGGATCATCTTTCCAGGCCTCGCACATCAGCCAGACGCACCGCAGCGTCAGCTCGTTGAGCGCCTGGTATTTCGGCGTTCGGCTCAGGCTCTCGGCCAGCAGGCCGGAGGCGCCTTTGCACGGCGACGAGATAAACACGCAGTGCGGGTGCTCATATCCGGCGGCGCGGCGGATGTCTTCTGCCGTCGCTTCGCGCCAATCCGAAGGCGGCTCGGCACCATGGAAGGCGACGTATTGTTGGCGCGTGAATAGGTCCAAGACCGTGCACGGTACACCGACCAGCTTGTGGAAATCGCGTGCCGCCGCAGGATCGTTGTCGATGCCGCCGATGCACTTCCAGGTGGCAGTCTTTGCGCCTACCTGTGACACCGCCTTTTTGAAGCCCTTGGCGCCGCCGCCGAGACCGCTGCAGAACCCGAAGCTGTTGTACTGGCGGCGGATCATCGTGCGGCCTCCTGCGGCATGTTGTTGGCGACCTGCGCCGCGATGTCGTGCAGGTAGGCTTGGGCCAAGCGGCACGAATGGAAACGCAGCTCGACGGCGAAATCTCCGCGCGGCGAGAAGCCACGCAGGCCTTTCGGAGCGGGTGATTGCTGGCTTGCTTTTTTGGCCGCGTTGAGCATCCGCTCCATGAGAAATTGATGCGGCTCGACCGGCACACCCAACGCCGCGCGCATCATGTCCAACTCGGCGCGGGCATCGTTCAGCATGTCGCGGAGCGCCTGCATGTCTTCTCGATCCTGAAAAGCGATCTCCCGAGCCACACGCGGCGAGTCATTCCTGCCCTTGGTCTTCAGCTCCGCAACGCCGTTGGTCGCCACGTCAGCCGGACGCCACTGGTGGCCGCAGCCGTGGCACATGTGCGAGCGGTGCGGCGGGTTGCTCCAGGTCACCACCTCGGTTTCGGTCAGCGTGTCCAGACCGGAGCGCGACAGCGTGGTGCCGGTCTCGACGGCATCAATGTGCTGCATACCGCAAGCCGGGCAGAGCAGCAGCATGTCGACCGGCTTCGCCGTCGCCGCCAGCGCGGTGAGCTGCTCATCGATCCAATCCGTCATGGTGGCGCCCGCCGGGCAGCCGTGGCGCGCCAGCACGGCCTCGATGTCTTTCAGGGCCAGCGACATGGCGTCATACAGCGCGCCGGATACGGTTTCGGTCGTCATGTCACACCTTCCCGAACTCGAAATCGTAGCCGTGCACGCGCAGGTCGGCCGCCATGCCTTCGTGGTAGATGCTGGTGGCAACATCGGCCACATTGGCGGGCCCATCCCAGCCCTTCGCCTTCATCGCGTCGATGCGCTTCTTGGCGAACTCCTCCGCCCGGTTGTAGGTCATGGTGACCCACACGCGCTGACCGTGATGTGGCTGATGCTGCGGCGCGTACACATCGCTCTTGAAGGCGACGTGGTGCATGCCCATCACATCGCCGCAGCTCGGGCACGGGGCACTGAATGCCGTCACGCCGTCGCGGCTGTTCCAAATGACCTCGTGATGGCCGCACTTGCAGGCATAGTTCATCAGGCAGAAGGCCTCGACGTGTCGGTGGCCGCGTTGCGTAAGTTGTGGCTGCATGTCTTCCTCGTAGTAGGGTGGGGTGGCCGGTGGTATCTCCGGCTCGCTGCCGCACGATGTGTCCGCGATAGGGGTTGGGGTCGCCGCGTCGAACTACTGCCCCAATCTGTACGGCCCTGGATGCCTGTTGCTCGCCCTATTGGTGGGCCACCTCTGCCATGAGCGATGCCTCGCCTTGGCCGCATCCACGCTTACTAGTCGCTGCGCATCACCACTGCGCAATCACCCCGTTGATCGTTAGAACCAAGCCGCCTCGGCCCGGCGCGGCCGCCAGTCACGTGCCCATTCCTCATGCGCCGCTGCGATATCGGCTTTCATCTCGGCTTCGGCGGGGTCGGCGCGGTGCTGTTCGGCTTCCGCATTGGCCGGCCCGTACACCCAAACGTCGATGAACCGGTGCTTGCTCTCGCGCGGCTTGCCGAGGTGCGCCTCATCGCGATCGCGCAAGGCATACAGATGGATCAGGCAGGTGTTCTGCGACAGCCCGGTCCACGCGGACAGCTCGCGCGTGGTGCAGCCCTTTGCCTTGGCCGCCATCAGCGCGGTGCACACCTTGTGCGCATTGCGCTCGGCGCGGCGCTTGCCGCCGTTGACGATGTTTTGCAGATTGAGATGGGCCATGACGTCACGCAGTGGAATGGAATAAAAAGGAGGGCGGCGCCGGACGGGGGAGTGCGCCGCCCCCGACGGAAGAGTTACGCCTCGATCTTGGTGTCGTCCTGGGCCAGGTCGGAGCCGGCGAACGGGTCATCGCTGCCGCCTTTCTTCTCGGCTGCCGTCTTCTTGCCCGCGCCCTTGCCGTCGGCCGGCTTCAGTTCCTGCTGGCGTTCTTCCGGCGCGGTGAGGCTGATCTCGATTTCGGTCTGGGCCATGTGGTCGATGCGGCCCTGCACATCCGCGCCCGGCTTCGAGTAGGCGTTGAAGACGACGGTGACAGTGCCACCCGGCTGCAGGTTGACGGCGAAATCGGACAGCTCCACCTCTGCCAGGCGGATCTCCGACGCCTCGCTGGCGCCGCAGTGGTAGGTCAGGTGGTAGCCGGCCAGTTCCTTGATGAGCTTCAGCGGCATGTTCACCAGCGGCAGTTTGCGCTGGGTGAGGTCGACGTCCTGGCGCGGCAGCGAGAGTTCGCCCTGGCCTTCTTCGTCGGTCTTGGTCTTGCCGTTGTCCTTTTCGTAGAACGCTTTGCGCAGGCCGGGCTCCAGCACGTCGAGCACGGTGTTGTCGGTCTGGTACTCGATTTTGACGCTGCAGGCGTGCTCGCGTTTGTCGCCCTTGAACTCGGCGACGCAGGTGACGCTTTTGACCTTCACGAGCTTCCGCTCGATCTCGAACATCTTCATGGTGGTGCTCCTTCGGGGTGGGGTATCAGTAGGGCATGTCGTCGTCTTCGATCAGCTCGGGCTGCCGACTGGGCATGCCGCCGATGGACGGCAGATCCTGGAGCGCGCGGCGCAGCTCGTAGGTGTTGATCGGCTGCACGCGCAGTTGGCGCGCCGCCATGCATGCGGTGGCTTCGTCGACAAAGCTGATGCCGTAGATGGCGCCGTTTCCGAACAGCTTCGTGAACGCTTGCGTGGCCGGGTTGCTGCCGGCTGCCTCGCACGCGGGTACGTCAATGCGGACGAAGGAGCAACCGCCGACGGTCTGCTCGGTAACGCGGCCGGCGATACGTTGGTGGCCAAACAACTCGACGATGGCCCACTGGTCGAATTTCTCGGTGGTGAGGGTGGTCATTGCGGATTCCTGTTCTTGGGTAGACGGGCGTCGATGTCGCGGATGCGCGCGATGACGCGCTCGGGCACGGCGATCACTTCGACGTCGTTCTCGATCGCGCGCGCGGCGGGTCGCAACAGCTCTCGGTCGATGGGCGGCAGCGATTCGAGGTGCGGCGCAATGCGCGCGAGCGCTTGGCGGATGGCGCAATCGGCGGTCATACGGGGATGCCTCGCTCGTCGAAATGCAGACGTTGTTCCGCGCTCGTCTTGTATTTGTCTTCCTGAGCGTGGTATTCCTCGGGCGTCAACATCGTGTAGCGCGGTTTCCCGAGCTGCGCGTGTGTCAGTTGGGCGACCTGGCCGAGCATTTCGTCCCATGCGAGGCGATCCACCGTCAGACCGTTTTCGGTCACTGCGTAGCCCCGGTCGGTGTCGAAGGTGATGACGATCTGGCGCATATCAGACGGCCTCCCGTGCGCGCAGCATCGCGTCGGAAGTCTCGAATGCCCAACGCGACAAGTCTTCGTCGAATTTCTCGGGGCCACGGTCGTAGACACCTGCGCGAGAGACGATGTAGGCCTGCATGGCAAGACCGGCGAAGTGATCGCGCAGAGTCATGCCACGCACCGCCTTGTTGTATGCATCGGCGTACAGACGATCCCTCTCGGTTGGATCGGTAACGCCTATGACGGCGGCGCTGCCAGCCGCATGAGCCACATCCCTATCAGCGACGGGGAACGCGGGGCCGCCATCGGCTGCCGCGCCATCACGCTCACGGTAGAAGCGGTTTTCTGACTGATCCATTACGCGGCCCTCGCGGCGATCACGGAATCCTCGAACACGCGCACGCCTTCCAGCGGGCAGTTCTTCTTGAGGGCCAGCGCGATCTTGTTGATCGCCGGCATGTTGGCGTCGAGCAGGTCGACGTACTCGGGGTGCGCGGCCACGAAGCGCACCAGCGCGAGCTTGTCGGTCACCTCGGCCTTCCAGACCATGCGGGTCGACACGCCTTTCGTCTGCGGGATCGAGGCGACGACCGGTGCGGTGATGAGCGTGGCCGTCTGCTGCAGCGTGGCCGCCTCGGCGGCACCTTGCTCGACGCGGCTCTCGGCTTCGGCGTTCAGGCGCGCGGCGGCTTCAACATCGCCCGCGGCGGCGGCCTGCTCAGCCTTGCGCTGGATCTCCTGTGCCTCGGCCTGCGCGGCGGCTTCGGCTGCGGCGGCCTCGGCTTCCATGCGTGCGCGCTCCTGGCGGGCCAGCTCTTCAGCCTTGGCCTGCTCCTCGATGCGCTTGCGCTCCTGCTCGCGGTCGTAGGTCGTGATGGCTTTCTTGAGCAGCACCTCGGCCTGGTCGAGATAGTCGGTTGGCGCGCGGAACAGATCCATCACGGCCTTCTTGGCGGCGTCGATGGGCTGCGTGATGCTCTTGCGCTTCGTGTCGACGTCCTTCTGCAAGGCCTTGATCTTGGTCAGCTCGCGCGCGGCCAGGTCGCGCACCTGCGGGCTGTCGATCGTGTAGGCCTTGGCCATCTCCAATGCGGAGTTGGCCTGCTTGAACAGCGCCTGCTCAGGCTGCGGCACTTGCAGGTTCACCAGCGGTTTCGTATCCATGTTTTTCCTTCCAGTTGCGGGTGGTCAACAGCGACAGGAACACCGGCCAGTCGCTCTTATCGGTGTAGGGTTGGAGGCGGTATGTGCCGTCGGCGCGCAGGCCCAGCGCATAGCGGTCTTCGATGTGGATGCCGTTCTTCTCGAACAGTTGCTCGTAGGCGGAGAGCTGCAGCCCAATCACCGGCCCGAGGTACATCATCTTTTTGATGTCGATCACGGCGCGGCGACGGTTGATGAGGCCCGAGCGGTCAGGCGTACCGGCGAAGCGCAGGGCGGGGTGGTAGAGCCGCTTTTCGATCGTCTCGGGCACGAAGCCGGTCTCGGCGCGAAACTTGATCCACGCGGTGAGATACGGCCGCAGCTCGTCGGCGAGGTCGTCCATGTCCAGGTCGTCCAGATCGTAGAGTTCCGTCATCCGGTGAACGGCCTGGCCGAGCCGCCGCGCGCGTTCCAGCACATCGCGCGGCACCTGGGAGTAGTCGACCAACGGCGCGAGGATCTGCGTCACGCTGGGCACGCGCTGCGCGCCCACCGTGTACACGTGCCCGACAGGATCGAATCGCAGCTCGTTCATCACGCACCCATCGGGTCTTCGGTCCAGGCCACGACGTCGTTGTAATTCGTCGTGGTCACGCCGTCGTAGCCGAAGCCGAAGCGCTTGCGCATGTCGGCTTCACCGAGCGCGGCCTGCTCCAACTTAGTCTTAAGGATGCGGATGACGCTCTCGCTCACCGGCTCGCCGACCGGTTGTTCAAAGTCGTCATCGGACCCGGGTTCGCGGTTGGCCGGGGCAGGCGCGGGAGCCAGTTGTGCGCTGCGGCGTGCGCGCGCGGCTGGCGCGGGCGTAGGAACTGCTGCGGGCTCGCCTTGCGGCAGTTCCTGCGGGATGGTGTTCGGCTGCGATGCCTCGATCGCCGCGCGCTCGCTCTTGGACTGCGGCTGCGGCACCTCCACTGCAGCCGGCGCGCGGCTGCCGCCTTCTTCGACGCCGCCGAATGTCACCGTGCCGTCGGGTCGCACGTCGATGATGTCGTGCAACTCCTCCTGCGTCGGCAGGCCCATCGAGATTTCTGGTGCCGCGGTGTTGATCATCCAGCCCGCGCTGCGATACATCAGCATGAGCTGCGGGATGGTCTTCCACTTCGAACCGGTCTTGTTGTACCAGCCCTCTTCCTTCGCCATCTTGATGGTGATGTCCGGTCCGACGATGCGCTCGCCGCTGCTCAGTTCAACCGACGATGCGCGGCAGCCCCACGAATCGGTGTTGGGCTCGCCGAAGAACTCGTATTTGACGGCGGTGAAGCGCCCGCAGTGGTTGAACGTGGCGATCAGGAACTTTGCCGACCAGCCAGGGCGCCCGTGCACGATGTACAGGTTCTGCATCACCATCAGCGCATCGGCCTTCAGCCGCTCGGCGAGGTTCAGCGCGATCATGCAGTTGGCCATGTTGCCCTGGAACTGCTGTGGCACGAGCGTCGACGAAGCGAACGCTTTCGCTACGCGCTGCAGCAGCTCGAAGCCTTCCAGGTCGAAGAAGCCGGCGCGCACGGGCAACTGCGGGGCAGCGCGGACCGGTTCAGGTAGGGTGGTGGTGGTCATGCGATTCCTTGATGGATGGCGGGTTGCGGGTTACTCGGCCTGCGCTGCGGGCGCGGGCATCTTTTCGACGCATACGTAGGGGAAGCGCTCTTTGTTTGGCTTGATGTACTTGCCGAAATGCGAGCCGAACGACTCGGCGTTGCGGAAGGCGTCCCAGTTCTCCGGCGTGAAGTCGAAGTAGTGGTAGAGCGACGTGGGCGCGCCAGTCTTGCGATCCTTGAAACGGATGGCACAGGTCTGGCTGGCCGAGTCGTAGCCGATGGAGTGGATCTGCGACGACTCGACTTCATCCATGGCGATAACGGGTGCGGCGGTGGTGGTCATGCTGGTGCTCCGGTGGTGAGGGGGAGGTCAGGCGCCGGGGCCGGCGGCGAAAGCGGCAACGAGGTACAGGGTCACGCCGATGCCGATGCCCACGCAGATGGCGCCGAGCCAGTCGAGCGCGCGATCCGACAGGTGTTTGCTGCGCTCGGTGGCCAGCTCGGCATACGGGCCGAAGGCCTCGTTCAGCGAGCGCGCGACGCGGTAGTCGCGGGTGCGGTAGTGGTTGGTCAGCATCACAGGTACCCCTTTTCGATCAGGAAAGCGGTCAGCTCGGCGCCGAGAAAAATGGCCACGCTGAGCAGCAGCAAAGCGTTCAGCAGGAAGTTGTTGCGCTTGCGGCGCATGTACTCGGTGAGCCGGTTCTCGCGGTCTGCTGCGCGCTGTGCGGCTTCGTTGTCGGTGAGGTGCACGGTCACCTCCCGTTCTTGCGTTCGTGGTTCACCACGAAGGCGTAGAGCGCAATGAGTGCCGCGATGGCGACGGCGGCGAGCTTCAGCAGGATCATGGTCAGGCTCCAGTGGGCTAGTACCGACCGCGCTGCGAGCGCTGGTCGTCGTGGTGTTCCATGGGATCGGCGAGTAGGTCGCCAGCCAGCTTGTTCACCAGGGCGATGAAGCCCCAGACCAAGGCGAAGGTGGCCACCAGGCCGATAGCCGCGTAGACGTAGATCACGCTGCCTCCTCGATCGCGATCTGCGCTTGGTAGTGCAGCTCCATCCATTGCTTCTTGCTGAGCGAGTCGCGCAGGCTGATTTGCGTGCCAGCGATGGCCGCGTCGTCGAGGTCAACTGTGGTGCCCGAGCGCAAGCGATGCGATGTGCCGTAGAGGTCGATGCGCACGGCACCGAAGTAGGCGTTGCAGAGGAACGTGGCGTTGGCAGCGACCAGCGGTTGGCCGTCGTGCAGCGACTTGATGGACTGCGCCGTCGCCTTCGCTGCTGCCTTCGCGCGGATGCGGAAAATCAGCGCCGCGCCGATGAGGTGCCGGTGGTTGCGGGTCTGGGTGGTCTGCATGTTCGCCTCTCGTTAGACCGTCTATGGCTCGAACTGTAGACCGTGAACGGACCGTAAGTCAAGCCATATTCGGACTGCGTGGGCGAAAAAAAACTCCGCTATTGCGGAGTTGTTGGCTGTCAGGCTCTCGATGACGTCTATCGGGCGGTCATGCAGGCGTTGTAGTAGCCTTCCCTGGCCATGTCGGCAGTGATCCAGGGGCGAGAGTAAAGGTAGTCAATCTTTTGCGGGTAGGTGTGCCGGAAAGACTGGCTAAAGGCTGGCTCGCGTTGCAGGTCTTGTGCAATCGCTTCGCGGACTTCGCTGCGCTTTACGCCGAGGTCGCGTGCAGTGGCGATTTTCTGCAGAAGTGAAGCATCAGCAACGCACACTTGCTGGTGCGTTGGATGCGGGTTGGCGGGCGGTTTCTTTTGGATTGTATTGTTCGGGGCCTCGCAGAATAGCGTTACTTCGCTATCTGATATTCCTTGGGCTTTGCATTTGAGAGAAACTTCATCGTTTTTATTTACCGAGGCGATGTTTGAATATCCGCCAGAAACCCAAGCCCGCACAAAACCGGAGTCTGCATTGATTCCGATGAGTTTTATGAATCCCCCCTGTGTCGGAGTGCTGCCCGTGCTCTTCACGACACCATGCACATCAAGAATCTTGCCCTTGTATTTGATGTCTGCGGCTTGCTGGTCGTGCTGATAGTCAAGCGCAATCTGCATAGCGCTCACCGGGGCATCAGGGGCACCTGCCGCATTCCCGGGCAGCGGGAGGCAACCAATTATTGCGGCGAAGACGGTGTGGGCAAATATTATCTTCATGAGATTTACAGCCGCTTCCCTCTCCAAGCAAAAACCACTCGGCCGAGGACCTGGAATTTCTCACGCTCGCCGTTTTGGATTAGATAGGGCTCATAGGCCTTGTTGTCGGAGATCATGAGCACGGAGCCGTCGGGGCGGCGTTGGAGCCGTTTCACGTACAGCTCGTCGCGCAGCGCCAGGACATACACGGCGTCGATTTTCACCTCAGTCACTCCGCGATCGACCCACAGCATGTCGCCGTCGCTGAACGTGCCCTCCATGGAATCGCCGAACGCCGGCATCAGTGCAAGATTCCGCGGCGAAGTGATCGAGGGCAGGGCGTCGCGCACCCAGGCGGCCGTTACTTGGATGCGCTCGATAACATGGTCGTGCTCGGGCATTGGGAAGCCAGCTCCCATCGATCCGCGCACGTCGAAGCGCGGCACGCTCACCAGATTACCGTCAGCCCGCTGAGATTCGTACTCTTCTAGGCGCTGCTCCATAAGCTGGTTCTGTTCCTCTTCGGTCAGGCCCGATACGTCCGTCTCTCCGTAAAGATAGCTGACCGGGACGCTGAACGCCTCGGCGATCCTTTTGATGTTGTCGGCAGTGGCATTGACCTCGCCTCGGCGGATGCGGCCGATGGTGGTCTGTCCGATCCCCGTTCGTTTGGCGAGCTTTTGCTGCGTCCCCAGAGGCGGAAAGGCCTCCATGAGTGACGAAAGCTGCCTCGCAACGATGTCTTTTGGCTGTTCTTTCATCTGACCAATTATGGATTGCATGGTCGTCCCTTTGCGGCTTGCGTGAATAGCCATAGACGGTCTATACTCCGCTCGAAGACACATAGCGGAGTCATAAATGGTCCGTCCTGAAAAAATGTCGGCGTACGTGAGGCGCCGGCTCAATGAATCCCGTGGGCGCTGGCCAGATGTCGCACGCGGCTCCGGCGTCCCCATTTCCACGGTGCGCAAGATCGCTCAAGGCCAGATCGCCGATCCGGCCGTCAGCAAGGTCGAAGCGCTCGCCGACTACTTCGAGAAGCTCGACGCTTTCGAAGCCGATCTCCCGGCTACCGCCCATCCGGCGATTGCTGCCGATGTCGCCACCGAACAGGTGGCCGCATGAACCCCCACTCCCATCACCACACCACCGGCACGACGCCCAAATGCGCGTTGAGCCCTTTCGGTGTCAGCACCGGCCCCTCGCCCCAAGACAGTCGGGCGGGGTGAAACAGGTCATCCGGTCTACTCGACCGGAACAGCTCGACCAAATTCGAGCGCAAGAACCCCAGGTAGTGGAGATACAGAACGTGCATGAACAGCGCCTCTCGATCGCCGCCGGTCAGCTCGCCGAGCACCTTATCGGGCTCGGGGAGTGGGTAGGGGAAGTGCACCGCGAGCGCCGCGAGGATGCCCATCAGCAGCTCGTGCTCGACCTGGTAACTGCCGCTGCGCGTCTTCGTCGTCATTGCTTTTTCGCCGTTCCGTTGATGGGTCGAATTTTGGCCGTACTCCATTGATAACTGGCGAGAACGAAAGATAAAAGGTGTTATCCGTGGCTATCAAAACCCGCTCTCAAACCGAAAACCAGCTCGTGCTCGACTTCGAGCCGGGGCTCACCGAGCGCTACAGCAGCGCGCGCGATGTGGTGGCCACCGGCGTCTATCGGCGAGGCCTCAAGCGCGTGGCCGGCGATCTGGATCAGGCGCCCGGCAATCTGAGCGTGCAGCTTTCGGACGACCCGACACGCCATTTCTCGCTGGATTCCTTCGAGCGCTATCTCGAAACAAGCGGCGACATGACGCCGCTGTACTACCTCTGCGAGAAGTTCCTGGGCGACAGCCGCAACGGCAAGCAGGCCGCGCTCGAGCAGATCCAGGCGCTGGGGCCCGAATTTCTTGCCTTGCTGAAGAAGGCAGGGATTGCAACATGACGCGCTGGACAACCACCGAACTGGCGACGCTCGTGCGCGAGTATCCGCAAGCCAAGCGCCTCGACGCGCTCGGCAAGCTGATCCCGCGGCACACGCTCGCCGGCATCTATGCCAAGGCGCGCCGTTGCGGGCTGGCGCTGCTGCGGGGGCGCAAGGCATGAAACCCGTCCAGATCGGCAATGCCACGCTTTACTGTGGCGACAGCTATGAGCTGTTGCCGACGGTACCGCGCTCGCACGCCTGCATTACCGACCCGCCGTACGGTATCAACATCGCCAAGATGACGGGCACCAGCCGTAATCGCTGGAACACCACGCGTCGCACCGTCCAGTACGAGATGAAGGTGATCGGCGACGATCAACCGTTCGACCCGGCGCCGTTCCTAGACTTCGATCGCGTGGTGCTGTTTGGCGCCAACCATTTCGGCAGCCGCCTGCCTGATGCATCGTGCTGGTTCGTCTGGGACAAGCGCGACGGATCCACCAGCGATCACCAGGCCGATTGCGAGCTGGCCTGGACCAATCTGCGCGGCCCGGCGCGGCTGTTCTCCCACAAATGGCGCGGAATGATTCGCGCGGGCGAGGAGAACCTGTCGCGCGGTGGGATCCGCGTGCACCCAACTCAAAAGCCCGTGGCGCTGATGCTGTGGGCGCTTTCTCTCTGCAAGCTCGATCGCGGCACCGTCGTTTTCGACCCGTTCATGGGTAGCGGCACGACCGGCATCGCAGCGCTTCGCTCCGGCCACCCGTTCATCGGCGTCGAGCTGGATCCCGAGCATTTCAGCCGCGCGTGCGAGCGCATCGAGCACGAGCAGCGGCAAGGACGGCTGATCGCATGAACGACCTACCCAATCCCCTCACACCAGCCGACTGCGACCTGCGCGACTTCTCGTACATGCCGCTCGACGTGCTGCGCCTACGTGACAGCGACCTTGCTGCCCGCCTGTCAGGCGAAGAATTCCGCTGCGCCGTACTGCTCTGGTGCGCGTCCTGGCACCAGGTGCCCGCCGCATCGCTGCCCGACGACGATGTGAACCTCGCCCAGTACGCCGGATTTGGCCGCATGGTCGAGCACTGGCTGAAGGTGCGAGAGCGCGCGCTCCGGGGCTGGATCAAGGCGACCGACGGCCGGCTGTATCACGCCGTGGTCGCCGAGAAGGCGAACGAAGCCTGGAACGCCAAGCACAAGCTCGCCTATGACAAGCTGTCCGAGCGCGTGCGCAAGCGCAACAAGGCGCGCGCTGACAACCTTCCTCCGCTGGAAATCCCCGAGTTCGAGGCATGGCTCGACGCTGGCCGTCCGCTGGAACGCGCTCTTTTTCCGGCGGAATTTGGCGCACCTTCCGGCGGAAATCCGAAACCTTCCGGCGGAAGCAATGGAAATTCCGGCGGAAGTTCTGATTCTTCCGGCGGAAAAAAGCAGGCTTCCGGCGGAAAAAAAGAACCCTTCCAGCGGAACGCCCCTGATCTTCCGCCGGAAAACGCTCTTAAGGGAGAGGAACGGAAGGGAGAGGAGAGTAAACCCATAGGTTCTGTCATCGTTACTGGTACCTCTGAGGGTATCGCGCGAGACGATGACGACCTCGTGCCCGGCGATCCTGCCGCATGGTGCCGCTATTGGCGCGAGCGCCATGGCGTGGAAATCAACGCGTCGAGCGTGCACCACCGCAACAAGACGTGGCCTCTGTTCGCCGCATGGACGAACGCCGGTATCACGCGCCGCCTCATGGACACCGCCGTGGCCAAGGCACAGGCCGAGGCTAAGCAAACCATCGCCTTCCTGCCGTCCTACGTCGACCGCGTGCTGGCCACGATGCAGTCGGCCCAGCAACCCGCCGCACCCCGACAGTCTCCCGACGAACTGCGCCGCGCCGTCAGCGACGCCAACGCCGCCGCATGGCTTGCCGGCACGCCGGCTGCCGATCCCAACGTCATCGACATGGAGCACTGAGCATGGTCCAGACCGACACGAAAGCGTTCATCGCGCTGCTCTCGCGCACGTTCCGCACTCTTCGGCAGCCTGTGCCCGAGCCGGAAATCCTCGACGTGTGGTGGGCCAAGCTCGCGCCATACCCAATCGAGGCAGTCGCCGCGGCGTTCTCGAAGCACCTCGACGTGAGTCGCTTCGCGCCGACGCCCGCCGAGATCCTCGAACACCTGCCCAAGCGCGGCGACACGCGCCCCGAGGTTGACGAAGCGTGGGCGATCGCAATACGCGCGGCCGACGAGCAGGAAACCGTCGTTTGGACGACCGAGATCGCCGAGGCGTGGCACGTCGCGCAGCCCGTGTTTCACGGTGACGAAATCGGGGCCCGCATGGCGTTCAAGGCCGCATATGCCCGGATTGTCGAGCGCAATCGCGGCCTGAACGCTGCACCCGAATGGGTCGTTTCGCAGGGGCACGACAGCGCGCGCCGCACTGAAGTTCTCGCACAAGCGGTGCGAGAAGGGCGCCTGCAACTCGCCAACGCGAAAGCCGCAGTGCCTTTGCTGGCGGGGACCGGCGGGAAGGAAGACGAGCCCACGGCCGATGCGAAAGCGGTTGAGAACCTGCAGCGGATCAAGGAGATGCTGAAGGCGGGGAGTACCTCCGCTGATCGCCGCCAGGCCGAAAGGGAACGGCGCGCACGTGAGGCGGCCGCAGCGCTCGACGAGGCGAAGCGCGAGATTGGCCGCCGCGTGGCTGCTCACCTGGAGGCGCGGTCATGAACTGCAAACGCGGTGACCTCGCCTACATCGTCGTGCCGCCGGGCTACCCGAAGACTGTCGACGGCCGGATCGTCGAAGTCGGGGTTGAGGGCGAATGCCAGCTCGACACCATCGCGCCGCCGGGCGTGGCGATCTGGCTGTGTCGCTTTCCCACGCCGTGGTTCAACAAGCGCGCAGGTATGTGGGTCACCGTGTGCAACGTCCGCGATGACTGGCTGCGCCCGATCAGCGGCGTGCCGGTCCACGATGAGCAACCCGACGAGGTGACGGCATGAGCGACACCGGCGCTTCCTGGGGCATGTGCGAGGCCTACGGCTGCAAGCTGCTCGGCACCATCGGCCAGGGCGGCAAGTGGTTTTGCTTCTGCCACGCCGGCAGCGAGGGGCGCCGCGATGCCATCACCGCCGCGCTCGCCCAGCACGAGTTCCTCGTCAACGCCACGCTCGACGTGCGCCGCTACGCCGGCACGCCCGACTGGCAAAACGTCTATCGCGGCGTGCACAAGCTGCTCACCGACAACGGCCGGCCCGATCTGCTGCCCTCGAAGGCTGATAGCGGCGTGCGTCGCTGGCTGGCGCGCCTCGAATCCGCGCTCGTCACGCTGACCCGCGAGGCCGGCAAGCAACAACCCCTCACCCCCACAGGAACCGTCACGGGCCCGACCAGCGCGCCCGTGCACTTTGCGGAGACCGACGCATGACAGCCCATCTGGCCCCGGCCGCCTGGCCTTTCCCGAGCGAGCGCAAACGCGCTGAGATGCAGGCGCTCGATGCGCAGGCTGCGGACACCAAGAGCGGTATCCCGCCGTTTCCTTTCGCCGCTGAGTGCGAGGCCTGGAAGCGAAAGCAGGCGGAAAAGGCGAACTTGCGCAAAAACGCAAACTCGCAGGTTGCCGGGCCCGCAGAACTGGGTACGCCCGAGGCTGCAAAACCAGCACTGACGCCGGCCAACATCAACATCCTGGCGCTCGACCTTGCGACGCAATCGGGCTGGGCGGTGATGACGCGCGACGGCACATTCCGCAGCGGCTCGGTGCGCTTCGACTCGAACCGCCTGGGCGGCAAAGGTCATCGCTGGCTGGCCTTCCGCAAATGGCTGATGGACACCGCGACCGAGTGCGGCGGCATCCACGCCGTGTACTACGAGGATGTGAAACAGCCCTTCGCATCGAACCTTGCGGCGCGGGCGTACTGCGGCTTCCTGGCCATCGTTGAAGCCTGGGCGGCGATCAACAACATTCCGCTGCACGGCGTCGGCGTGGGCACCGTGAAGAAGGCGTGGACCGGGAAGGGCAACGCGTCGAAGTCGGAGATGGTTGCGGCGGCACGTCAACGCGGCATCAAGGTCGTCGACGACAACGAGGCTGATGCGGTGGCGATTCTGTCGCTGGCGCTGCAGCAGGAGGCCTGACATGCCACGCGTCGACACGATCACCGTCCAATGCTCATTCGCCTGGTGGTGGAGGCCATACGTGCTGCTGCTGATGGCATTCGCCATGCTGACCCAGCGTCTTCCGAGCGATGCGCACGTCCAACGCATGGTGCAGAGAGCGATGCGCACCAAGATCATCAAGGCGCCCACGGAGGAGTCCTGACATGCGGCCGCACATCTACCTGCTGCGCGGCGGACGCTGGGCCTGTGCAATGTTGTCCAGCGGCTGGGCAATCTGGCCGATCGGCAAGGGCGATACGCCGCGCGCCGCCTTCTGCGACTGGGTGCGCCAGAGCGCTGGCACCCGGGCGCAATCACTCGCTGAATCGCTTTCCCGAGGTATGCCATGCGCACCGAAGTGAAGATCTGGGGCAAATACAGCCTCTTCATCCCGTTCAACTACCGCACCGCCTGGTGGGTCGCGCCGTACCTCAAGGGCGTGGCTTGGGTGGCCCGAACCACCGGCGTGAATCCCGACATTCCCAAGGTGACGCGCACCGTTATGCGCGGCATTCACCCCATCCCAGTGAAGCGGCCGCGCCGCTGATTGATAACCACCCCACCACCGAAAAAACGGTAAAGGAAACGGAAATGAGCAACGAAGCGACACGATTCTCGGCAGCCCGCCAACCTGCACGCCGCCGCGGCAAAGAGCTGCGCACGAAGATCCTTGAGGCGATCAAGGAAGAGACGAAGATGAACGAGAAGGGCTTCTACAAAGCCGTCGCCAAGAAGGCCATCTCGGACGGCGACACGGTGATGATGAAGGAGCTGCTTACCCGGGTGGCGCCGGCCGCCAAGCCGGTCGCTCCCACGGTGCAGTTCGACTTCCCCGAGGGCGGCACGCCGGTCGAGCAGGTCGACGCCATCGTGCGCGCCGTCGCTGGTGGCAAGGTCTCGCCCGACGTGGGCCAGCAGCTCGTCGCGATGATTCGCGGCAAACTCGACGTGCTGGAGATCAGCGAACTCGCCGACCGTCTGGCGAAGATTGAGGCCCAGCTCGCCGAGGGCCAATGAGCCGACGCCGCATCTCGCGTGGGGCGATTGCCCGGGTAGAGCGCTACTTCAAGGGCATCGCCACCAAGGCCGAACCGGCTGTGTTCGGCATCTGCAACATGCAGCGCGAGGTCATCAAGCGCGTTGACATCGATGGGAATGAGACGGACGCCGAGCCGACCGTGCTCATTCCCGCCAAGCTGGAACGCCTGATCTACCCGAAGCGCCTGAAGATCGTCTACGGCGGGCGCGGATCGGCCAAGACACGCACGGTCGTCTCCATCCTCACCGCCCAGGCTTCGGCGCGCCGGGAGCGCGTCTTGTGCCTTCGCGAGATCCAGGCATCGATCGAGGAATCCAGTCTCGCCGAGCTGTCAGAAGAGATCGAGCGGCGCGACCTGTCCGAATCGTTCGTAGTGGGCCGCAAGACCATCCGCGTGCCGGCGACCCGCAGCAGCTTTTCGTTTCGCGGTCTGCTGCGCAACGTCAATGGCATCAAGGGCTTCGCCAAGGCGACAAAGGCCTGGGTGGAGGAAGGCGAGACGGTTTCCCGCGAGTCGTGGCAAGTCCTCATGCCGACCATCCGTGAGCCGGGGTCGGAGATCATCGTCACCTTCAACCCGAACAAGGCGACCGATCCGACGTGGGTCGACCTCATCGGGCCGTATGAGCACCTGCTCGACGCCGACGGCTGCTACGAGGATGACGACGTGCTCATCATCCGCGCCAACTACACCGATAACCCGTGGTTCACCGACGAGCTGGAACTGGAGCGCGCCAAGATGGAGCGCACCGACACCGACCGTTACAACTGGATTTGGCTCGGCAAATTCAATCGGCGCTCCGATGAATTGATCTTTGCCGGTAAATGGCGGAAAGAGGAATTCGAGACGCCGGCCAATGCGCGTTTCTTTTTTGGTGCCGACTGGGGCTTTGCAAAAGACCCGACCACGCTTAATCGCAGTTTCGTCAAAGGAAATACGCTTTATGTCGACTACGAGGCCCACGGCGAGCAGGTCGATCTCGATGAAATCTGGAAGCTGTTCGCCGGCAATGAGGGCATGCGGGAAGAGCAGAAGGCGAAATGGCGCCTGGCCGACGGCCTGAAGTTCAAGGGCATACCCGGTGCCCGCCGCTGGAAGATCAAGGCTGACTGTGCGCGGCCCGAGACGATCAGCCTCGTCGCCAAGCAGGGGTTCAACATCGAGGCCGCGAAGAAGTGGGGCGGCTCTGTAGAGGATGGAATCACGTTTTTACGCGGTTTTGACGCGATTATTATTCATCCACGGTGCGTTAAAACCATTGAAGAGTTTGAGCGCTATTCATACAAGGTCGATAAAACAACAGGGGAGGTTCTGCCTATAATCGTCGACGCATGGAACCACCACATTGACGGAATTCGCTATTCGATGGATGGCTATATCCGTGGACGTGGTACAGGCCTGAATATTTCGGATGACGCATTGCGCGCCGTAATGGGGTCTTAATTCCATTCTTTTGCGTGATTTAAACCACTTTACGGAGTATCAGAAATGCGCACGCTCTCGCTGCTCGCCGCTGTCATTGGCCTGTCCCTCACCACGTTCCGCATGGCTGACGACGCCCCGTCGGCCGCCCCCGCCGATGCCCAGGCGCCTGCCGACACCACTTCGACCACCACCGACGCCGCCGCTGCCGCTGCGCCGGTGGAATCGGGGGAGCCCGTGGCCGCTGTATCCAGTGCGGCCGATACCCCCGCAAGCGACACTGCCTCGTCTGCGACGACTGCCTCGACCGACGCCGGCACCGCGGCCACCGATGACCCGGCGCCGTCCGTGCTGCTCGATGTGGAAGACCACGCCGAGGCACGCGACCGATTCGCCGGCCTGATGGCGAAGCTGCACGCCTTCGAGCACGAGGCTGTCGAAGATCTGAAGGCCGATCTGCACGCCATCGGCATCCTGCTGCACCTGCATTCGGCGGCCTCGACGACCGCTGATGCGACCGGCGACTACAAGCCGGCCGACCTGTCGTAATCCAACCACGGCACGCCATGCTCGATCGAATCCGTTCTCTCGTCAGCGGCGTGCCGCTCGTTTCCCCTGGTGCTGCGCAAGCCAAGGCTGCGCCGGCACCGCGCATCGAACCTAGCTTTCCGCAGCTGGTCGGTCCTGAACGGCGGGGCATGAAGATCAGCCCCACGGTGATCGACGCCCTGGTCGCCCAGGATGCGGCTGCAGGCGCTGCGGTCGACTGGTCGGCGAAGTTCAAACCGCCCGTGGTAGCGCCCGGCACCTTTACCAAGGGCGAAGAGGCGCCGGAGGTCGCGATGGATTCCATCTGCGACAACCTGACGGCCACACTGGGCACGTGCGGCGGCTTCAACCAGCTCAACGGCGTCGATTTCATCGGTTACGCCGCGCTCTCGCTGCTCTCCCAGCATCCGCTCATCCGCGCCATGGTCGAGACCCTGGCCGACGAGATGACCCGCAAGTGGATCGAGTTCAGCGGGCAGGGCAGCGAAGAATCGGACGCCGAGCGCGTGAAGGCGCTGCAGGCGGCCACCGAGCGCTTCCACCTCAAGGCCGCGTTCAACACGGCGATGAAGAAAACCGGCTACTTCGGCGGCTGCATGCTCTTCATCGACATGGGCGACGACACCAATACGGCCGCCGGCCTGGCCGAAGTGCAGACGCCTCTGACGCTCGACTCGGCGAAGATCAGCAAGGGCTCGTTCAAGGGCTTCCGGATCATCGAGCCGATCAACTGCTACCCCGCGCCTTACAACGCCGACAACCCGCTCGCGCCTGACTACTACCGGCCCAACAAATGGCTCGTTCAGGGCCGAACTGTGCACGGCTCTCGCATGCTGCACTTTCTCCAGAACGAGCCGCCCGTCCTGCTGAAGCCGGCCTACAACTTCTTCGGGATCCCGCTCGCCCAGATGGCGCTTGATTACGTCGACCGGTTCGACACGGTGCGCATCTCGGTCGCCAAGCTCATCAAGCGCTTCAGCACGTCGATCCTGAAAACCGACATGAGCCAGGTCATGAACGGCGGCGGCTACGAGGATGCGGCGTCTCTGAAGGCCCGCGCGTTGATGTGGAGCCTGCTGGGCTCGAACGAGGGCCTGATGGCACTCGACAAGGAAGCCGAGGATTTTGTCCAGGTGAACACGCCGCTGTCGGGGCTGGCCGACATCGTGTCGCAGCAGCTCGAACTGCTGGCCGCGATCAGCCGCACGCCGGCCGTGAAGCTGCTCGGCATCTCGCCGAAGGGCTTCAACTCCACCGGCGAATACGACGAGGCAAACTGGTACGACCACGTTGCCAGCCAGCAGGCCAACGTCTTCGGCGACAATCTGGCCAAGGCCATCAAGATCATTCAGCTCTCGGAGACTGGCATGATCGACGAAGACCTCACGCACCGCTTCGTGCCGCTGCACGAGCAGTCGGAAGCCGAGAAGGCCACGAACCGCAAGGCCAATGCCGATACCTTCGCCGTCTACTACGACCGCGGCGTCGTGAGTGCCGAGGAGGAGCGCGCCCGCCTAGCCGCCGACCCTGACAGCGGCTATGACTCGATCGACGTCGACGATCTGCCCGAACTGCCCAACGGCGGAAAGATCGGCGAGGGGATCGAAGAAGACGACCGCGCCGGAGCAGTCTGATGCCGGCGCGCGCACCCAAAGTGCGCGGCGAGATGCGCCCGGCGCGCCCCAGCGCCACCGCCCGCATCAGCTACCAGCGCTCGCTGGAACGCCTCATCGATGAGATGCACCGCTCGACCATCTACTGGTTGACGGCCGCCTACCGCAAGCGCGAGAGCGAGATTGCCACCGACGCCAGCCCGGCCCGTACCCTGGGCGACGAGCTGCGCAAGCGCGCGACGCAGTGGCGAAAGATGTTCGCCGAGAAGGCGCCAGACCTCGCCGACTACTTCATCGGGAAGATCGACCGGCACGCCATGAACGCCGTGCGGCAGTCCGTCGTGTCCGCCACCGGCATGGCCGTCACGATGAAGGACACGATTCTCACGAACACCGTGATGCAGGCGACCGTGCAGGAAAACGTCTCGCTCATCAAGTCGATTCAGTCGGAATACGCCACCGAGGTGGAAGGGCTGGTGATGCGCAGCGTGGCCGCCGGCCGCGACCTGAAGACGCTCACCGACGAGCTGCAGGAGCGCTACGCCGTCACCCGCCGCCGCGCGAAGCTGATCGCCAACGACCAGAACAACAAGGCCACCGCGCAGATGGCGCGCGCCCGCCAGCTTTCGCTGGGCGTCACGAAAGCGCGCTGGATGCACACCGGCGGCGGCAAGACGCCGCGCCCGTCGCATGTGCACGCCAATGGAAAGGTTTTTGATCTGGCAAAAGGCCTTTTTATTGACGGCAAGTGGACTTTTCCAGGTGAAGAGATAAATTGCGGATGTGTGGCCGCTCCAATCATTCCCGGTGTTGATGATGAAGATGATGAATAAATCCGAGGTAATTCTGGCTTTTGATAAAGAAACGGTGCGTTCTTTCGATAAAGACGGTCGCATGAAAGTGGCCGTAAGCCGAATCTCTAAAGCAGATGTGAATCCGTACTGGGGCCGTGAGATCGTCGGCGGCGAAGAGCTCGGGCTCGATCCAGATCGTGTCTACAACGTCTTCCGGCCGCCAGAAGAGCTGCGCCGCGCGGCCTCCACGTTCAACAAGCTGCCCATCCTCGCTGTCCACAAACACGTAAGTGCAAAAGACCCGAAAAAGGAACTGATTATCGGGACTACTGGCTCTAATTCGCAATTTGACGGTGAGTATTTAACCAATGATTTGGCGTTCTGGGACGCCGAATTCATCGGGAAAATTGAGTCTGACGAGCAACGAGAATTGAGCAGTTCTTATCGCTACGTTCCCGTTTTGGAAAATGGCTCATATAATTCCCAGCCATACGAAATAAAGATGACGCAGATTGAAGGCAATCACGTCGCTTTAGTCGTAGAGGGCCGCGCCGGTCCCGATGTGCTGGTCGCCGACTCCCAAATCCAACCCCCTGAAAAGGTACGAACCGTGAAACTGAACCCGAAGCAACAGGCCGCGCTCAAGGCGCGACTGCCGAAGCTCAAGGTGGCGATGGACGAGGGCCTCGACACCGAAGCCGCCGAACAAGCGCTGGAAGAGGCCCTCGAAGAAGTGCAGGCACTCGGCGGCGAGCCGACGCAGGCACAGGACAACGGCAGCGCCGAGATCGTCGGCCTGCTGAAGGAACTGATCGCCAAGCTCGAACCCAAGGGCGCCAGCGACGAAGACGAGGAAGCCAAGCGCAAGGCCGCCCAGGACGAAGAAGCCCGCGCCGAGGAAGCCCGCAAGGCCGAGGAGGCGAAGAATGCTTCGGCCATGGACGCCAAGATCAAGGTGGCGACCGACGGTGTGCGCCAGTCGATCGAAGGCCGCTTCCGCGCAGCCGACAAGGTTGCGCCGATCACCGGCAAGATCGACGCCATGGCCTTCGACTCTGCCGAGGCCATCTATGCGCACGCCCTCAAGGTCGGCGGCATGGACCCCGAGAAGCACGAGAAGGTGGCCTATGCGGGCATCGTCGACGTGCTGCTCCAGAACCGCCCCGGCTCGCCGGTGCTGACCGCCAGCGACGAGAAGACCGGCGCCGAGCTGCACAAGCTCTTCCCGGGCCTCGCCAAGATCAACCACGCGTAAGGACGACCGACCATGCCTTTCCCGAACGCAGTACGTCTCCAGCCGGAGGTCGGCACGCCGGGCGCACGCGCCTCGATGAACCCGATCTCGGTCATCTCGCGCGTGGCACAGACCCCCGTCACTGTGGCCGCCTTCGTGTGGCCCGGTACGGATACCGACAACCAAGTGCAGAACACCGGCACCGGCAAGCCGTTGGGCTTCGCGATCACGGATCAGACCGGCGTGATTCCGAACTACCTGCAGGAGTACAGCATGCAGGTGCCGGCCGGTTTCCCGGTGCAAGTAGCGGAACGCGGTGAGTTCTTCGCCAAATCTGCCAACGCTGCCACTCTCGGCCAGAAAGTCTTCGCAACGCTGGCCGACGGCACGCTGCAGTTCGGCGCGGCCGGCGCAACCATCACCGGCGCAGTGGAGACAGCTTTCGTCGTCTCGCGCGGCGGTGCTGCTGGCGCTGTCATCAAGATCTCGACCTGGAGCCAACTGGCATGAAGCTCGACCAACTGAAGGATTACGGCATCCATCTGCCGCATGGCGCCGAGCTGCTGGACGCCCCGACGCGCACCAAGCTGGTCGCCGCAATGGACGCGGCCGGCCCCATGGTCACGCAACCCAACAACGGCATCCCCGCGATGCTCACCAACTACTTCGACCCGCGTGTGATCGAAGTGCTCACGGCTCCGATGAACGCCGAGCTGCTCTACGGCGCGGTGCAGAAGGGCGACTGGGCAACCAACACCACGACCTTCATGGTTGTGGAGTCGGAAGGTGAAACCGCGACCTACGGCGATTTCAGCGAGAACGGCCAGTCGAGCCACAACACGAACTTCCCGCAACGTCAGTCCTACGGGTTCCAGACGAACACGCAGTGGGGCGACAAGCAGATGGACGTGGCCGCAAAGGCGCGTTTGAACTACGCCCAAAACCAACAGCGAGCATCGGCACTGATTCTGCGCAAGAAGGAAAACAACATCTTCTTGTTCGGCGTGAGCGGGCTGCAAAACTACGGTCTGATGAACGATCCGTCGCTGATCGCTCCGGTGGCACCGACCACTGGCGCAAACGGCAATACCTGGGCGCAGAAGAACTCGGACGAGATCTATGCCGACTTCGTGCTGCTGTGGGCGAACGCAATCAGCCAGGGCGGCGGCCTCATCAACACGAAGTCCAAGGCGACCGTTGGGATTCCCAACGTTGTCGAGCAAAACCTGACCAAGCAGAACAACTACGGTCAGGTGCTCAAGGATCGTCTGAAGCTGGCCTATCCGAACATGACGATCGAGACGATCCCCGAGTTCGCCACGACCAGCGGCAACCTGGTGCAGATGATCATCCAGGATGTCGAGGGCTTCCCGACTGGCGAACTCGCCTACGCCGAGCGCATGCGCGCCCACGGCGTGGTCCGCCACTCGTCCTACTTCTCCGAGAAAAAGTCGGGGCATGCCTGGGGCGCAGTGATCTATTACCCGAACTTCATCGCCCAGATGCTGGGGGTCTGACATGGCTGAAACCCAAGAAACGAAGGCCGCCAAGCCGGTCAAGGTGTACTGCAAGCTGCCGCACGGCATTCGCTACACGATGCCGGACGGCCGCGAGGTGCGCCTGATCGGCATGTATGGCGACGAGCGTTCCGAGCTGCAGGTGACCGACATGCCGGGCCGCTACGCCGTGATGGGCTTCGGTGTCACGACCGTGGATGCTGACGACTGGGAGCAGATCGTTAAGGATCACGGCAAGTCGGCCGCGCACCTCAACGGCTTCATCTTCGCCGCCAAGGACGACAAGTCCGGCGAATCGCAGGCGCGCGAAGCTGAAGGCGAGAAGACCGGCTTCGAGGGCTACAACCCGAACGCCCACCCGGAAGACAAGTCTGCCGACGGCACGGCAAAGGCTGCTTAAGCCATGGGCGGCACCGTCACGTTCGATCCGGTGGCCTTCGTGGCGCAGTTTCCGGCGTTCTCCGCGGTGTCGCCCACCACCCTCACCATGTATTTCGGCATGGCTGGGGCGTTTCTGAATAACACCCCCGCTTCCATCGTGCAGGATCTGACGATCCGCACGAACCTGCTCTACCTCATCACCGCCCACATCGCGTTCCTCATGGGCCGCGCCAGCGCAGGTGATGGATCCCAAGCAGCCCTTGTTGGCCAGATGACCGGCGCCACCGAAGGCACGGTGAACGCGACCTTCGCGCAGGTGCAGTCGCAGAGCGCAGCATTCTGGGCGCAGAGCCAGTACGGCTTGCTCTTCTGGCAGATGGCGCTGCCATACCGCATGTTCCGGTATTTCGCCGCTCCCCATGTGTGCAGCTAAGGTCGCCGGCGGCGCCAAACTGGAAGCCGCTCTCGCGCAGTACCTGAAGGGCACGAACAAGACCATGCGCGCCGGCATCCTCGAAGGCTCGCAGTACCCGGATGGCAAGCCGACGGCCGTGGTCGCCTTCTGGAATGAATACGGCACAAGCCGCAACGTCAACGGCAAGACCATCGTGACGCCGCCGCGTCCCTTCATGCGCACTACGGCCCAGGCGAAAGGAAAGCGCTGGTCGAAGGTGGTCGGCGCGACGGTGCAGCGCAATGGCGGCGATTTCGAGGCCGCCCTGCGCCTGGCAGGCGAGGCAGCCATGACCGACATCAAGAGCACCATCGCCACGTTTTCTGATCCGCCGAACGCGGAATCGACCATCGAGAAGAAGGGGCACGACCAGGTGCTGCGCGATACCAAGCACATGATGAACTCGGTGGCCTACGACATCGTTGATGGCGAGGTGTCGGAATGAACCTGCATGGCGTGGTGAAAGGCGTGATCGGCGCAGTGAATCCGCACGTGCCGGCGACGCTCCAGCGCAGCGGCGGCTATGTAACGGCGCCAGACGGTGGACGCACACCCGTGCGCACCACGTCGACCGAGAGCGTGCAGGTGCAGGCGCTGTCGGCGAAGGAAATCCAGCACCTCGACGGCCTGAACATCGGCGGCGTGCTGCGCAAGGCGTATCTCGACGGCGACTGGCGCAGCGTCTACCGGCCAGGGCAGGGAGGCGGGGACCGCTTCCAGTTCGGCACGACCGCGAATGTGCCGGCCAACCTCCAGGGCACGACGTGGCTCGTCGTGCAGCCGCTGGAGACGTGGCCGGACTGGTGCGCGCTGGCGATTCAACTTCAGATGAGCTGACCATGCCCGCGACCATCAGCATCAAAGAAACCGACGTCTTCACCGCGCTGCGCGCGTTCTTGCTGGGCATCCTGCCGACCGGCATCGAGGTCGTGAAGGCGCAGGAAAACGGCGTAGCCGAGCCAGCGGTTCCGGACTTCGTGACGATGAACGTCATCACGATGCCGCGGCTCTCGACGAACGTCGACACGTTCACCGACCCCGGCACCGGCCAGGGCACGCGCAATTCGCTCGTCTCGATGGCGCTACACGTGCAGCTCAATGTGCACGGCCCCAACTCTGCCGACAACACCGCGATCATCGCGACGCTGTTCCGCGACGAATATGGCTGCAATTCTTTTGCGTCCGTAAATTCGCAAATTCAACCGCTTTATTGCGAAGAACCGAAACAAATGCCGTTTATTAACGGTGAAAACCAGTTTGAACAGCGTTGGATTATTGACGCTGCTATTCAGTACAATCCAATCACTCAAACGCCGCAGGATTTCGCAAATACCGTTAAGGTCAATACGACCAGCGTTCAAGCGGCATATCCACCCGGAGCCTAAACCATGTCGATCCCGGCATCCCTTATCGCCAATGCGAATCCGAGCGTCGTCAGCGCGGGCGGCTCGGCGCTTGATCTGGTGGGGGTTATCCTCACAACGAATACACGCACGCCGATTGGCACCGTGCCGAGTTTTCCCACGCAATTGGCTGTCGCGAGTTATTACGGCCCCGCGTCTCTTGAAGCGTCTTTGGCCTCGGTTTATTACAAAGGCTTTGACAATTCGACAAAAAAGCCGGGCTCGCTCAGCTTTATGCAATACCCGACGGCTTCTGTCGCGGCTTATCTGCGCGGCGGCTCTCTGGCGGCAATGACGCTTTCACAGCTTCAGGCGCTGTCGGGCTCGCTGTCGGTGGTGGTAGACGGCTTCACCTGGGCGGCGGCCTCGATCAACCTCGCAAGCGCGTCGAGCTTCTCTGCCGCTGCCACAGCGATCCAGACCGCGCTGGCCGGCACCACGCAAACTTCCGCAGCTTTCACTGGCGCGATCAGCGGCACGACGCTCACGGTCTCGGCTGTTAGCGCGGGCACGATTGCCGTTGGCCAGCAGCTCGCAGGGACTGGCATCGCAGCGGGCACGGTTGTCACTGGCTTCCTGACCGGTACCGGCGGCACGGGCACCTACACGGTGAACAACACGCAGACGGTGGCAAGCGAATCGATGACGGGCGCGTTTGTCGCACCGGCTGTCACGTTCGACAGCGTGTCGAGCGCATTCGTGGTCACGTCGGCCATCACCGGCGCAGCGTCCACGGTTGCCTATGCCACCGGCACCCTGGCGGCTGGCCTCGCTCTCACGTCGGCCACCGGCGCGGTGCTCTCGCAGGGTGCCGTCGCCTCGACGCCTGCCAACGCGATGAACGCTCTCGTGCGCGTGACGACCAACTGGGCGTCGTTCATGACGGCGTTCGACCCGGACAACGGCAGCGGCAACGCACAGAAGCAAGCCTTCGCAACCTGGACGGCTCAGCAGAACAACCGCTACCTGTACGCCGCGTGGGACACCGACCAGAGCCCGACGACCACCGTGCCGGCCACCACGTCGCTCGGCTACATCGTTGGCCAGGCGAACATGTCGGGCGTCGCGCCGATCTACAAGGATGTGAACCAGGCGGCGTATCTGATGGGGATGATCGCCTCGATCAACTTCGGTGCGCGCGCCGGCCGCATCACCGCCAAGTTCAAATCGCAATCCGGGTTGGCCGCTACGGTGACCGACGCGACAACGTACACGAACCTCAAGGCGAACGGCTACAACTGCTACGGCGCCTTCGCGACGGCCAACCAGCAGTTCACGTTCTTCACGGACGGCGTGATCGCTGGTCAATACGAGTGGATCGACTCGTATGTGAATCAGATCTGGCTGAACAACCAGTTCCAGCTCGCGATCATGACTGGCCTGACGCAGACCAACTCGGTTCCCTACAACAGCGCGGGCGATGCACTCATCGAGGCGTGGCTGCTGGATCCGATCAACCAGTTCGCCAACTTCGGCGGCCTGCAGCCCGGCGTGCAGCTATCGGCCGCACAGGCCGCCGAGGTGAATACCGCAGCCGGCGTCGCCATCGACAAGGTGCTGTCGTCGCGCGGCTGGTATCTCCAGGTGCTCGCATCGCAGACGGCAGCGCAGATCCGTGCCGCTCGCCAATCGCCGCCGGTCAACTTCTGGTACATGGACGGCGGTTCCGTCCACGTGATCCAGATGGCCTCGGTCCTGGTTCAGTAAGGAGAAAACGACATGGCAGGCTCTATCACCAGCGCGAACAGCCAGATCATGCTGTCCGTCATCCCGGTCTTCCCGGTGGCCCAGCAGATTCAAGGCTACGCGGCCGAAGACATCTTCGACACCGACGACATGGAAATGGCGGAAGTCCAGCTTGGTCTCGACGGCAAGCAGGCGAGCGGCTGGATCCCGCACAACGTCAAGTGGCGCATTACGCTGATGGCAAATTCGCCGTCGATCTCGTTCTTCGAGGCGTGGATCGCCGCGCAGGACGCGCTGCAGGACGTGTACGCCGCATCCGGCAACGTGACGTTGCCTGGCCCTGGCAAGAAGTTCGCCATGAACAACGGTACGCTCACGCGCGCCAAGGCCATGCCCGACGGCAAGAAGACGCTGCAGCCGGTCACCTACGAAATCACCTGGGAGTCGGTGCACCCGGCGCCGATGTGACATGGGACGCAAGACCTCATTTTTCACCGCCACCGACGGCCGCGACAAGGGCAAGCGGTTCCGCATTACAGAGATGCCGGCAACCCGCTCGGAAGAGTGGGCGGCGCGCGCGCTGTTCGCCCTCATGCAGAGCGGTGTCGACGTGGACGACGACGTGCTGAAGGCAGGCCTGGCAGGTCTGGCCGCCATTGGCATCAAAGCCCTGACGAAAGTGCCATTCGATCTCGTCAAGCCCCTGTTCGACGAGATGATGACGTGCGTGCAGTACGAGTTTAGCGGCCAGGCGGGCGGCGCGCGCGACCTCATCGAGGATGACATCGAAGAGGTGGTCACTCGCCTGAAGCTGCGCAAGGCTGTGCTCGACCTTCATCTGGAGTTTTTTACAGGCGCCGCCCCATCGACGCAGGCTTCTGGGTCGGCGAATCAACCGGCCGCCTGATCGAGTATCCCAACGTGCCGCGCAACATCGGCGCGGTGCTGTCACGGCAACGCGCCACGCTGCACGAGCTACAGACCGTCTACGGCCAGGAAGACCTGCATGACCTGCTCGAAATAATCATCGTCGACAGCCATAACGAGCGCGTCGCGATGGAACGGAGAAAGTGACCGTGGCGACGATCGTTGACGCGCTGATTGTGACCCTGGGCCTCGACTCTGCCGCCTTCAAGCGTGGCAAGTCCGAGGCGTCACAAGCCACCAAGAAACTCACCGCAGAAGAGACCCGCGCCGCGAAAGAGATCGAAGAGCGCAACAAGCGCGCCGCCGACTCGTTCAAGCGCGTGCGCAGCGAGGTGCTCGCGCTGGTGGCGATCTTCACGGCCGGCCTGGGCATCAAGGGTCTGGCCGACTTCGCGGGCGACACCATCAAGAGCGCCATTGCCACCGGGCAGCTCGCGCGCGAACTCGGCATGGTCCCCGGCGAGGTGCGGGCCGTCGAGCAGAGCTTCGACCGGCTTGGCGCTTCCGTGGGCGATGCAGACGAGGCGCTCAAGGGCATTCAGGAGCAGGCCGCCAAGCTGAAGACAGGCGAGCTCGACAAACGGTTGGAGGCGTACCTGCTGAACGCCAGCCGCGCGGGCGTGAATGCCGACGTAAGCGATGCCAACAACCCCATCAAGAAGCTGGAGCGTGACGCCGAGATCGCGCAGAAGCTCGCACAGACCCAGGGCACCGGCTTTGCCATCCTCGCCATGCAGCAGGAGGGCTACACCCGCGCGATGGCGTACGCGCTCATGCAGGGCCCGCAGGCGCTCCGCGCGGAGATGGAGCGCCAGCAGAAGCTCAACGAGCTGTCAGAGCAGGAAACCGACCGCCTGCGTGCCCTGAACAACCGCTGGAAGGATTTCAAGGAAGGCATCAGCAACAACGCGCAGCGCGTTGTGATCGCGATGGCGCCCGCGTTCGAGACCATCATGGGGCTGCTCGAACGGTTGTCGAAATGGTTTTCTGCGCACGCCGACCAGATCGGCACACAGGTTGGACAGATGGCCGAGCAGTTCGCCGCCTGGGTGAACAGCATCGACTGGAAACAGGTGATCGCCGATGTGAAGTCGTTCTTCGAGCAGCTCGACAAGGGTGTGCAGGCCCTGGGCGGCTGGAAGGTCGTGCTGATGGCGCTGATCGGCTTGAAGATCCTCTCGATCGTCAGCCCCGTGCTGCAACTGGCTGGCGCGCTGGGCGGTGTCGGGTCGTCGCTGGGCCTGATCGGGCGTCTGGGGCCCGCTGCCATCGCTGTGCTGCTCGGCCTCACCGCTGCCAAAGCCCTCGGCTTGCCGGACACGGATCAGGCGAAGGGCATCGAAGACATCAAGAAGGGCGATTGGCTGGCGGCTTCCGCCGATCTGCCGGCGGGCGAGTTCCTCAAGGCCGTCGCGGCGAAGGCGTCGGCGATGATGACCGGGAAATCGAACGAGGATGTGGCGGCCTTCATGTCGCTGCCCGATACCCTGGTGAAGAAGGCCGGCCCGGACGCCGTGAACGCGGCGGTGGCAACCCAGCAGAAATACGGCGTGCCCGCCGCAGTAACGCTTGGCCAGTACGGTCTGGAGAGCAGCTTCGGCAAGCGCATGCCGGCCGGCAGCAACAACCCGTTCGGCATCAAGGCGACCGCCGGCCAGCCGTATGTCGAAGCCGAGACCACCGAGGTCATCAACGGCGTCGCGCAGCGGGTCAAACAGCGCTTCGCCAAGTACGACTCGCTGGCGGATGCCTTCGACGCGCACGGCAAGCTGCTTGCGACGGGGAAGGCCTACGCGGAAGCCCGGAAGCATTCCGACGACCCGATGGCCTACGCGGATGCGCTGACCGGCAAGTACGCCACCGATCCGCAGTACGGCGCGAAGCTGCGCGCCATGATCGGCCAGAACTCAGAGGCGCTGCGTCAGGCCAACGCCGCGCAGATCGCCCAGCAGACGGCAATGGCGCCCGCCGCTGCCGCGCCAGTGCTGCCAGCGCCGACCAGCACATCGAGCAGCGAGACCAACATCAACGGGCCGATCAACGTCTACACGCAGGCAACAGACGCTGCGGGGATCGCCCGCGACTTCGTGCCCGAGGTGCAGCGTCAGACGATGGTCACCCAAGCCAACACGGGGCTGAGCTGATATGCCGATGCCGACCCTCTCTGTTCCGGCCTTTCCAGACGTTCCGCCGCTGCCGGGCGTGCCGCCCATGCTGCGCGATCCGCTCGCCGAGATCGATCCGCTGCGCGTGGCTGGCCAACTCGCTACGGGTGACCTGCTGGGCATCCTGAACGACGCTCTGCGGCCCGTCTACGGCATCTTCGACAAGTCCGGCAAGCGTGTCGCTCTCGCTGACACGGTGACGACGCTGGAATACCGGGGCGACTCGCGAATCTCGGATTACCCGCAGGAGCAGGGCGCTTTCACCTCCTACAACAAGGTGCAAGTGCCATACGACGCGCGCGTGCAGCTCGTCTGCGGGCGTCTGCTGCCCATCCGCGCGAAGTTCCTGGCCGCGATCGAGGCTGCCAAACAATCGACCAACCTCTACAAGGTGGTGACGCCGGAGCGTGTCTACACGAGCGCCAACATCGTGGCCTACGACAACCGGCGCGAGGTGCGCGACGGCGTGACGCTGCTCAAGGTCAACGTCTATCTCCAAGAAGTGCGCGTGACGGCCGTCGCCCAATTTGCCAACACGCAGAACCCATCATCTGCTGATCCGGCATCGCAGGGGCAGGTTCAGCCGCAGGCGCCGACGACGGATCAGGCCGCGCTCATCGGCTCGAAGGGGGCGTGATGCTGGTGATACCTGTTGCTGCCACGCCGTCGCAGAAGCTCTCCGTTCTGCTCGCCGGCCAGAATTGCCAAATCAGCGTCTACCAAAAGACGACGGGCCTGTATCTCGACCTGGCCATCAACAACGTGGCCGTCAAGAGCGGCATCGTCTGCCGTGATCGAGTGCGGTTGATCCGCCATCCGTATCTGGGCTTCGTTGGCGATCTGATGTTCGCCGACACGCAGGGAACCAGTGACCCGTCATCGGACGGCCTGGGCTCGCGCTTCCTGCTCGTGTACCTGGAGGCGGCCGACCTATGAGCTTCACACGCAAGCGCATCGACGTGACCATCACGCTCGGTACCGGCACGTTCGGCGAGACTGGTTCGGACACCATGACGCTCACCGGCTTGCGTGTGCACGCGATGATCCAGGCCACCTACGGCGAGGCCATGCCGGCGGTGCATGCGCGCATCTTCGGCCTGCCGATCGAGATGATGAACCAGCTCACCACCATCGGCCTGGTCAATTCCGCAGTGCGGTTGAAGAACAAGATCCTGATCGCGGCGGGCGATGATGAGACGGGCATGAGCACCGCCTACAGCGGAACGATCAGCGAGTCGTGGATCAACATGGACGGCGCGCCGGACTCCTGCCTGGAGGTGATCGGCGTGGCGGGCTTGGCCGCCTCGATCAAGCCGGTCGAAGCGCTGAGCATCCAGGGCGCGGCGGATGTGGCCACCATCATGGGTGCGCTGGCGGAGCAAATGGGCTTTGCGTTCGAGAACAACGGCGTGCAGGTGCAACTCTCCAACCCGTATTTCCCCGGTACCGCGCTGATGCAGGCGAAGGCCTGCGCACGTGCCGCCGACATCTGCATGACGATCGACCGCGACACGCTGGCCATCTGGCCGAAGGATGCCGCGCGCGACACGCCGGAGGGCATTCCGCTCATCTCGAAAGCCAAGGGCATGCGCGGCTATCCGCGTTTCGCCAGCAACGGCATCGAGGTATCGATGCTGTGGAGCCCGCAGATCAAGCCGGGCGGCAAAGTGCAGGTGCAAAGCACGCTCACCATGGCCTGCGGAACGTGGCTCGTCTCGAACGCCATGCACACGCTGGAAAGCGAGACGCCGAACGGCCAATGGTTCACACGCATCTTGGGAGTGCCCCTGCCAAATGGCTGACATCGAGAACAACGGCTACCGCGGCGCCGCTGGCCAGCAGACCAGCGCGGACGACTACACCGCTCAATCCTTCCTGATCTGGCAGATCCTGCGGCAGATCAGCGGGGCGAAGCTCGTCGAAGTGAAGGCGGTGACGAATTCCGGCGGCGTGAGCCCGGTCGGTTTCGTCGACGTGCAGCCGCTGGTGAACCAGCTCGACGGCTGGAACAACGCCATGCCGCACGGCACCGTCTATCACCTGCCGTACTTTCGGCTTCAGGGCGGCACCAACGCAGTCATCATCGACCCGCAGGTCGGCGACATCGGCGTGGCTATCGTCGAGGATCGCGACATCTCGTCGGTCAAGGTGAACAAGGCCCAGGCGAACCCGGGGTCGAAGCGCATCTTTGATGTCGCCGATGGCCTCTACTTGGGCGGCTTTCTGAACGGTGCGCCACTGCAGTATGTGCGGTTCAGCGCGGCTGGCATCTCCGTCGTCTCGCCGACGAAGCTCACGCTGCAGGCGCCGCTCGTCGAGGTCGACGCGTCCACGTCGTTCACCGTCAATTCGCCGCAGTCGACGTTCAGCAACGCAGTGACGATCGATGGCCTGCTCACGTTCCTGGGTGGCATGGTCGGCAGCGCCGTATCTGGGGCGGCTGCGACGATCACGGGGATCTTCAATTTCGTGGGCCAGGTCTTCGCGAATGGCAAGCACATCGACGACACCCACACGCACAACGGCGTCCAGCCGGGCAGCGGCAACAGCGGGAATGTGAACTGATGGCCTCGACCCTTCTTCTCGATCGCACCCTTTGGGACCTCTGCGCTGACGCCAACGGCAACATCGCCATGGCAGACGAGCCCTATGCCATCGCTCAGGACGTGGCCAGCGCGGTGCGCACCTTCCTGGGCGAGTGCTGGTTCAACACCGAAGACGGCGTTCCGTACTGGGACGACATCCTCGGCGAATATCCGCCGCTGCAGCTCGTGAAATCCGACATCGTGGCCGCCGCCATGACTGTTACCGGGGTCGTCGACGCGCAGTGCTACATCACCGGCTTCGATAACCGCACGCTCGCCGGCCAAGTGCAGGTAACCACGTCCGATGGCGTTACGTTGCCCATCGACTTCTGAGGTCTTCCATGGCAAATCCATCCTCCAGCGTCCCGCCGATCAACTGGGCACCGACAGGGCCCGTTGTACCCGCCGAGTCTGCCATCCTGGCCGGCGCGATGGCCGACATCAATGCCGCATTTGGCGGCAAGCTGAACACCACCAACACCGACGGCACGCCGAACACAAAGACGTCGCAAGGCCAGCTCTCGTCAAGTCTCACGGCGATCGTGGGCGCCAAGAACGACGACATGCTGGAAGTTGTGAACGGCGTGGACCCCGACACGGCCGACGGGCGGTTTCAGGATGCGATCGGCCGCATCTATTTCATCGAGCGCAATCCGGCCCAGCCGACGGTGCTGGAGATCGCCTGCGGCGGCCTGGGCGCGCCGATCCCGCTCGGCGCGATGATCCAAGACCAGAACCAGAACACCTACGTGTGCACGCAGGCCGGCACGATTCCGGCGGGCGGCTCTATTACCCTTTCGTTTGCGTGCACCGTCACCGGCCCGACGCCAGTGCCGGCGGCGAATCAGGTCTCGATCTACAAGGCGATCCCTGGCTGGGACACGGTGAGCGTCGTGTCTGGCGTGGCCGGCAACGTGGTGGAGAGCCGCGCCGATTTCGAGTTTCGCCGCCGGCAGTCGGTCGCACAGAACGCCTCGGGCTCGGTACCTGCCGTGCGCGGGCGCGTGCTGAATGTGGCCGGTGTGCTTGATGCCTATGTGACGGACAACCCGAACTCGACTCCGCTCACGATCGGTGGTGTGACGCTGGCGCCGAACTCGTTGTATGTGGGTGCCTATGGCGGCGCGGCGCAGGACATCGGGAACGCCATCTGGACGAAGAAGGCGCCGGGCTGCAATTACAACGGCAATACGACCGTCACGGTATATGACACCGATGGATATCAGCAGCCTTATCCGCAATATTCAGTCACTTATCAAACGCTGACACCGACGCCGATTTTTTTCTCCGTGCAGTTGGTAAATACCCCCAATTTGCCGTCTAACTATGTGCAATTGGTTAAAAACGCAATCATCAATGCATTTACCGGCGCGGATGGCGGATCGCGTGCGCGGGCTGGCATCACCCTATTTGCTGGCCGCTACTACCCGGGTGTCATGGCCGTCGATCCGTCTGTCGAGTTGTTGTCGATTCAACTTGGAATTGGCGTGGCGAATGCCAATTCTGTTGCAGTCGGCATCAATCAAACGCCTACAATATCGGCAGCCAATATTTCTGTCACAGCGGTTTAAATGAAAAACGTTGAGCAGACCATTCTTTCGCAGTATGCGAACAGCCCGACCCTCGTCCAGTTGATTCAAAACATGGATGGCTATATCGACCCGAGCGCCGATATTGATGCTTTCTATAACCTGATCTGGAACGTGGACACGGCTGTTGGAAAGGGGCTCGACATCTGGGGAAAGATCGTCGGCCTGGAGAATGGCCGCAAGCTCGCCATCCCGACGACCGAGGTCAACCTTGGGTTCTCAGAAGCCGGCACGGCAAGCGCCGCGCCATTCGACCAGGGCGTTTTTTACTCCGGCACTCCCGGCACGCAGACCTACGTGCTGCAGGACGCGGCATTTAAGACGCTGATCCTCGCGAAAGCGTTGGCCAACATCACGGACTGCTCGATCCCAAGCATCAACCAACTGCTGCAGAACCTGTTTGCAGGCCGCGGTCGCTGCTACGTGAACGACCTGGGAAACATGCAGATGCGTTACACGTTCGAGTTCTATCTCCAACCGTGGGAGGTCGCGATCGTGCAGCAGTCTGGCGTGCTGCCGCGCCCGACCGGTGTGCTTGCCTCGATGGCGCAGGTTCCCACGCCAAACGTCTTTGGCTTTGCTGAAGCCGGCGCGAGTGCAGCGCCGTTCGACCAAGGCACCTTCTACTAAGGAAACTGGAATGCAGTCGACCCAAACACCCACCCTGATCCCTCTGCCGTTCGCGTCAGGCGGCGGCAAGAACACCATCCCCGAGGCGTCGCAGCTTCCCGGCAATCCCGGTGGGGCGTCGTTCACCGACGGTTTTCCTCCGGCCACGCGCACGCCTCTCGTGGCCGGTGGCATTCCGCCCGCTGGTCTCGACATGAACGGCATTCTGTACATGATCACGCAGTCGACTCGGTGGTCGCACGCGGGTGGACTGTACAGCTTCAGCTCTTCGTTTGCGGCGGATACGAACGTCGGCGGCTACCCCAACGGCGCCGAGCTGATGAGCGCAGACCTTCAAGGGACTTGGGTCAGCCTGAACGACAACAACACGGACAACCCGGACACCGGCGCGGGCACGAAATGGGTTCCTGGCCGTGCCTATGGCACTACCGCTATCGGCGGCCTTACCAACGCGAACGTCACGCTCACGCCGGCGCAAGCGGCGAAGAACAAGATCACGCTGGCCGGGACGCTCACGGGGAACATCCAGGTCATCCTGCCCGCCTGGATTCGGGACTGGACGATTGTGAACAACACCACTGGGGCGTTCACCATCACTGCCAAGACTGCCGGCGGGACGGGCGTCGTATTGGCTGCTGGACAGCAGAAGGTCACAGGCGATGGGACGAACATCGTGCAGCCGCCGGAGAGTGTCGCGGCAGCAACGTTGAGCACGCACGCCGTTCAATTCGGGCAAGCGCAGGCGAGCAGCTCCAACGTCGGCATCGACACCGGTACCGCGAACGCATACGTGGTCGCCTACACGCCAGCGCTGACGGCTCCAGTGCCTTGGGCGCCGTTCTGGTTCAAGGTCAAGACAACGAACACTGGCGCTTCCACGCTGAACACCACCGGCACGGCCTACGCCTTGGTTGGAGGTGCGCATCAGCCACTGCAGGGTGGCGAGCTGGTTGCGGGCGGCGATGCATTGGTGTTCTGGAACCCGACGTTGAATGGTGGCGCCGGCCAGCATGTGTTGCTGTTCTGTTCTGGTGCCCCCGAGCAGGTCGCGACCGCAACGCAAAGCCAGCATGCGGTTCCACTCGGCCAGCTCCAGGGCTTGATCACGAACATGTCGGCAAACACGTCGAGCGGATCGTTCGTTGTACCGGCGAATGTGACCAAACTCAAATATCGTGCTGTGGGTGCAGGCGGCGGAGGCGGCGCTAGCATCGCTGCTTCGTCGGCCGCAGGAGGAGCCGGCAGCGGTTCATACAGCGAAGGTATCCTGCAAGTAACTCCAGGGCAGACGATCTCATTTACCGTGGGCGCAGGCGGTGCGCAGGGGACCAGTGGCTCAGGCGGTTTGGGTGGTACGACCACCATCACAGGCACTGGCATCTCCGTCTCGTGCCCTGGTGGTTCACCATCAGGCGTGATTTCCGCTACTGGCGTTGGCGCGCAGGGCGGCGGTGGTGTCCTGCCTACCGTTTCGGGTGCCAACGTCGCCCCTTACCTTAGTGCATCTGGTGTGCCTGGGCAGATTGGTGTTTATGGTGGCGGCAGCGGTTACTTCGGCGGCAACGGTGCGCCTTCTGTATTCGGAGGCGGCGGCCTCGGCAACTCTGGCTATCCCGGCGGCAGCGGTACCGCGTACGGTGCTGGCGGTGCGGGAGGCGCAAATAATAATTTCGGGCAGCCAGGCAGTGGCGGAATCGTTATCTTCGAATGGTGACCAACATGGCAAATACCTACGCGATCGTAGAGAAAGGGACCGTCACGAACATTGTGCTTTGGGACGGCGAAACCGATACATGGCAGCCACCAGAAGGAAGTCAGGCCGTGCTGATCCCGGACGACGTGTTCGTCTCGATAGGCTGTACGTACGACGGCAAGAAGTTTTCGCCTTCGGCGCAGCCGTAAGGTATTCAGCGCCTCAACAAGCGACCCATCAGTCGCCGTGCGCCGCTCTTGAATGACGCGCGGTGGCTGGCAATCACACGGTCCCGATCTTGGATCATGGCTTCTGCCTTTTTGAGAGCCGCGTCCCGATCGGCGACCAATTGCTCGGTGGCATTCAGCGCCTCACGTAGATCTCCTACAGATTCACGCAGCTCGACGGCGGCCATCGCACTGTCTGCGAGCATCTCTGCGATGGCATCCTCGTCGCTCCATGACGGGTACGCATAGTATGGGTATGTCGTGCCCTCGTTCCCAATGAGAGAAAACAGGGTTTTCGCGAAGGCCGCACTGTATGCGAGTGATTCATCTTCGGCGCAGCGCGGAACGATCATGCCGAGATAATCCTGACCGGTGGTCGTGGCCTTTTGCGGGATGCTTTTGCTGGTCAGGCACTCAAAAATCGCACGCGACTCGTCGGAGCTGGGAAACAGCTTGCCAGATACAAAATCGCGCCGGCTCGACAAACCGTCGGAGACGATAATCCCGCCGGGGGACAGATGGCCAATGGCGCCGTTCAGCGCGTCCCTTGATGATTCGAACAGATCTGTGTCCAGAAAGACCAACGCAAGCGGATCGGAGAAGCCGACTAGGCTGTCGCTGAACCAGCCCTTGATGTAAGAAACAGAATCAGGCTTTCCCAAGCGCTCGATGTTGCTGCGAACCTCTTCGTAGCGACCGAGAAACTGCCCTTTTTCGTAATAGCCGTTAGGAGACCCGTGCGGCAGACCTTCGAACGAATCAGCGGCGTGCAGCTTGATGCCCAGGTAGTCGCACACGTGGCTCATGCATGCCGACGAGCCACCCTTAAAAACCCCGCACTCCAGCATCCCGCCAGATATACCGCTCCGGTTCATAGCGAACAACGCGAGCGCCACAGGCAGCAGTGCCGCACCGGCCCAGCCGGCTGAGAACTGCGCGTCTTTGTGGTCGTTCGCATGGTTGGGATTCCGGTAAGACATCTCGCGCCGGATCGCTCTGAACCGTGAATTGCACGTGCGAACGAAATCGATCAGCTCGGCGACATCATGATGATCTTTCAGGTCTCTCAGCAGGATGAGGGCATCAACTGCGGAGAGGGATCGACAGCCCTTGCCCTTCGCGGGCTCAACTTCTGGCAGCAGTGCCTGCTCAACGCGCTTGTCAGCGTAGTAGCTGTTTAGAAGAGAGTTGATCTGCACGGGAAGCACTTTTTTCTCCTGGAGCTGGGTGACCTCTGAGGGCGTTGGATTCTAACCCATCGCGCCATGTTGCCCGTAATTTCCACGTGTGCGACCGATTTTCAGGTTTTTACGGTCATCCCGCGCGCACGTTGCTGCGGAAATGCCTGAGCGATGAGAATTAAAAAATCGGCATTTCTTCATCGAGTTAAATTCCATCTGCTATAAAATCAAAATCAATTTGAATGCGCGTGATATTTTTGAATGCGCTAAATATATTGAATATTAATTTGGATTTCCCAATTTAGCAGTGGAAATGGCATTGATACGGTGCATGACCAGCATCGATTGCAAGACGACAACTCGATCAACCCCGGGGGCAACCAGTGAGTGAAGAGATGGCAACCGACGCCGCTGTGCAGGTGCTCACCGAGCGCGTCAGCAACGCAATCGATGACCTGAAGGAGATGAAGGGCCAGTTGACCTCGGTCAGCCAAAGCATCGTGATGGTGGTCTCCCTGCAGGAGCGCGTGAACACGCTCGACAGCAAGACGAACCGGCTCTTTGACGTGAGCGACGCCACCAAGACGGCGGTGGAAAACCTGAATTCTCAGATGCATGTGCACAGTCGGATGTGGAAGCTGGTCGGCGCAGGTGTGCTCGCATGCATCGGGGTGATCGGTTGGGCCGCATCGCAGTATGGAACCTTTCGCGATCTTGCCGGGCGTGTTGCCGTGCTGGAGCGCGTAGCCCAGGAGCGCGCGAAATGACGCTGATCGAAGAATGGCGCCGGTGCTACCGGCTTTACTCGCAGCAGATCAATGCGGCCGGCGTGGCGCTCTCAACCACCTACGCTGTCATGTATGAGCAGATCCGCGACGTGCTGCCTGCCCGCTATCTGGCGATCCTGACTGCCGTGGTCTTTGCCGGTGGATTCTTTGCCCGTCTCATCAAGCAGGAGCCCAAACGTGCCCGCACTCAAGCGCCCAAGTAAGCCGCTCGCTGCCATCGTCGGCACCGCGGCGGCGGCCGGCCTACTGGCCATCGTGCCGAAGTTCGAGGGGACGAAGCTCACCACCTACCGCGACCCCATCGGTGTGCTGACGTACTGCACTGGCGCGACCGAGGATGCGCAGTGGGGCAAGACCTATTCGCCGGCCGAGTGCCGCGAGCAGCTTGATCGCGATCTGGCGCGCCACGCTGAAGGCGTCATGGCGTGCATCAAGGCGCCACTGACCCCCGGCCAGAAGATCGCGTTTGTGGATCTGGCCTACAACGTGGGCGTAGGCGCGGTCTGCAACAGCACGCTCGCGCGCAAGGCGAATGCGGGCGACATGGGCGGAGCGTGCGCAGAGCTGTCGAAGTGGGTGCGGGCCGGCGGCCAGGTGCTGCCCGGTCTCGTGCGCCGCCGCCAGGCAGAGCGTGAGTTGTGCGAGGGGAGGGCCAAGGCGTGAAGATCGACTGGATCAAGTGGGGCGGCATCGCCGCCATTGCCGTAGGCGTGCTGCTCGGCCTGACGGCGCTGCACCACCACGTCTACAAGCAAGGCTATGACGCGGGCGCTGCCCACGTACAGCAGCAGTTCGACGCGGCCAAGGATCAGGCGGAGCGGAAGCGGCTCGCCGACGTGCAGGCCACGCGCGCCGAGGAAAAGCGCCGCGCCGATGCCCAAACGGAGATTGCCAATGAAGCCACGAAACAAGCTGCGGCTGCTGCCGCTGATGCTGTTGCTGCCGGTGCTGCTGCTGACAGCCTGCGCGCACGAGTCGCCCGACTTGTCGCCGCCGCCCGAGCATCCGGCCATCCCGCCGCTGCCGGCGCAGGCCCGGGTCAGTCTGGTGCCGATCCCCTCGATGTGCTCGTCGACGTGCTCGGCCGGTCTGACAAAACTTCGGGAGAGTTGGCTGGCTACGCCGACCGACTCAGGGTCGCCGGGCTCGCCTGCGAGCGTGACTACGACGCCTTGACGACGGCGCAACGATGATTCAATCCTACCGTTGCGCCGCGCGCGGCTGATCGATTGGGATGATCGTAGCCGTCTCGCCGGCGCAGAAGCGCGCCCAGTCCGCCATCATCTTGCGGCGGCGCTCCAGCATGTCGCCGCGGCGGTAAGCCGCTTCGCTCTCGTTCTGGATGGCGTGGGCGAGGGCCTTCTCGGCAAGCGAATCGGCATATTCGGTGCACTCTGCCACCCAGTCCCGGAAGGTCGAGCGGAAGCCGTGCACGGTGATGTGGCCATATCCCATGCGTTCCAGCACCTTGAGCATGGCCATGTTCGAATATGGCTTTCCTTTCTTGCGGCCGGGGTAGAGCCAGCCGTCTCGAGCACCCTTCATCGCCTCTGTGACCAGTTCTACCAGGCGGTCAGCCATCGGCACGCGGAGAGGCAGCTCCATCTTCATCCGCTCGCCCGGCACCGTCCAGACGCGATAGTCCATCGCAAACTCTTCAGGGCGCGCAAACAGGACTTCTTGAGTGCGCACTGCTGTCAGGATCAGGTGTTCCAACATGCGGGCGGTTGGATCCGCCACGGCGCGCAGCGCGCTCATGAACTCGGGAATTTCCTGCCAGGGTAGGGCGGGATGGTGCTTGATCTTCTTGCGGCGGTTTTGCTTCGGCAGCAGCTTGTCGAGGTGGCCGCGCCAGCGCACCGGGTTCTCGCCTTCCCGGTTGCCGAGGGCCTTTTCCGCATCGAGGATGCATTCAAGCCGGCCGCGCAGGCGGAAGGCGGTCTCTCGTTTTGCCATCCAAATCGGCTGCAGCACGCGGACGATCAGGGCGGTGTCGATGTCGCGCACGTCGAGATCACCCAAAATGGGGTAGGCGTAGGTAGTGAGCGAGTTCTCCCACTGCTGGGCGTGCTTCTTGTTCTTCCAGCCGTCGCGGTGCTGGGCAATGTAGGCGGTAGCCGCAGCCTTGAACAAGCGCGGGCCCGTGGCTTCCTGGGCGCGCTTATTCTGCTCGACCTTCCGCGCCTCGATGGGATCAATGCCTTCCCGCAGCAGGTCGCGGCACTTCGCGGCCTCAACACGTGCGGCGGCCAGCGAGACCGACGAAAGGGGGCCGAGGCCCATCTCGCGCGACTTGCCGCGCAGCGTGAACTTGAAGATCCAAGAACGCGAGCCTGTTTCAGAAATCTGGAAGTAGAGGTTGCCGCCGTCCGGGTAGTGCCCCGGGGCATCCAGCTTGCCGATCTTGAGCGCTGTCAGCCGATGCAGTTGCCTTGTCGCCATTTCCTACCCCTGTTCTCACCCCTGTTCGATGGGTGGATTGTGTCGGAGCGATATGGAACCAGCAAGAAGAGAAATACCCCCAAAACCGCGTCGCAGCTTGGGTTTAGCACGGTATTACGGAATTTCTCGGAACGCCTCGGAATGAGCCGTGGCGGAAGCGGTGAGATTCGAACTCACGGATGGGTCACCCCATCGGCAGTTTTCAAGACTGCTGCCTTAAACCACTCGGCCACGCTTCCTTCGTACTGCGCTGCTCGTTGCGAGCAAGGCCGCCATTGTAACGGTACCTGGCGCAACTTGGCACCGGGTAGTGTCAGTTTTCGTCGTCCGCCAAGAACAATTCCTGCAAATCGTTGAGGAACCGCTGCCCCAGTTCGGTCGGGCGGATGGCGACATGGTCGCGCGTGAGCAAACCGCGCTGCTCTGCGGCATCGAGTTGCCGCTCGATCGAGCGCAGCGGCAGGCCCGTGCGTTCCTGGAACAGCGTGACGGGGAAGCCGTCGATCAGACGCAGCGCATTGAGCATGAATTCGAACGGCAGGTCGGCGGCATCGACTTCGCGTTGCTCCTGCATGACGGCCGCACCGCCGGCAGACTCGGCCTGGCGCAGGTACGTGTCCGGATGCTTGTGCCGCATCTCCCGGATGATCCGGTGCGGAAAGCTGAGCTTGCCGTGCGCGCCGGGGCCGATGCCGAGGTAATCGCCGAATTGCCAGTAGTTCAGATTGTGCTTGCAGCGCTTGCCGGCCTTGGCGTATGCCGATACCTCGTAGTGCTCGTAGCCTGCCGCCGCCAACCGCGCGTGGATCCAGTCCTGCATTGCAAACGCCGCGTCGTCATCCGGCAGCGCGGGCGGGTACTTGGCGAAGTACGTGTTCGGCTCCAGCGTCAGGTGGTACAGCGACACGTGGTTCGTATCGAACGACAGCGCGGCCTCCACGTCGGCCTCGCATTCGACAAGCGTCTGGCCCGGCAGCGCGAACATCAGGTCGAGGTTGATGTTGTCGAAGTGCGCACGGGCGATGTCGATGGCGGCGCGCGCTTCAGCGGCGCTGTGGATGCGGCCCAGCGCCTGCAGGTGCCCATCGTTGAAGCTCTGGATGCCGATCGACAGGCGGTTCACGCCGCTGGCGCGATAGCTGCGGAAGCGTTCGGCCTCGAAGGTGCCGGGGTTGGCCTCCATCGTGATCTCGGCGTCGGCGTCGACCGGCAGCAGCATGCGGATGTCCGAGAGAAGGCGGTCCAGCCCCTGCGCCGACAACAAGCTCGGCGTGCCGCCCCCGATAAAGATCGTGTGCACATGCCGGCCCCACACCATCGGCAGCGCGGCCTCCAGGTCTTGCCGCACGGCAGCCAGAAAGCGCTCTTCCGGGATGCCCTGTTCCGGCTTCGCATGCGAGTTGAAATCGCAGTACGGACACTTGCGTACGCACCACGGCACGTGCACGTACAAGGACAGCGGCGGCGAAGCGGGCAAGTTGATCTTGCCCGGCTGCAGGAAGACGGAGGTGACCTTGTCACCGGTCTCAGCGGCAGTCGCGGTAGGCGTCTTGGCTGCGCCGGCGGGGTAAATCGGGATCATTGGAACGTCAGGCGTTTTCAAAGGTGCGCAGCCGTTCGACGAGCTGCGCGAGGGCTTGTGCACGATGGCTCACGCTGTTCTTCTCGGCCTTGGTCAGTTCGGCGGCGGTCTTGCCGAGATTGGGCAGCAGGAAGTGTGGGTCGTAGCCGAAGCCGCCGTCGCCGCGCGGTGTGTCGATCACCTCGCCAAACCAGTTGCCTTCGGCAATGATCGGCTGCGGGTCATCGGCATGGCGCACGTAGACGAGCACGCAAACATAGTGTGCTCCGCGATCGGCCTTGCCGGCCAGCTCGCGGACGAGGCGGGCGTTGTTGGCAGCATCCGATTTGGGCGCGCCCGCAAGTTGCGCATAGCGAGCGGAATACACGCCTGGCGCGCCGCCCAACGCATGCACGCAGATGCCGGAGTCGTCTGCCAGCGCGGGCAGGCCAGACGCGCGGCTCGCATGGCGTGCCTTGGTGAGCGCGTTTTCAACGAAGGTCGCATAGGGCTCCTCCGCCTCGGGAATGCCGAGCGCGCCTTGCGGCGTCACGTCGAACCCGAGGGTGCCCAGCAGCGCGTTGAATTCTGCCAGCTTGCCGGCGTTGTTCGATGCGAGAACGATCTTGCGCATGGCCGTATCGATCAGAGGCCCAGCGCCTGCTTCTGCAGGCCGATCAGCGTGCGGATGCCTTGGTCGGCGAGCCCCAGCAGCGCGTCCATTTCGGCGCGTGAGAACGGCGTGCCTTCTGCAGTGCCTTGGACTTCCACAAAGCCACCGCTGCCCGTCATGACGACGTTCATGTCGGTATCGCACGCCGAGTCTTCGGGGTAGTCGAGGTCGAGCACCGGTACGCCGTCGACCACGCCCACCGACACGGCAGCCACGAAATCGCGGATCGGGTTGCCCACCAGCTGGCCCTTTTCGCGCATGACAGAGACTGCGTCATAGGCCGCGACGAACGCGCCGGTAATGCTGGCGGTGCGTGTGCCGCCGTCGGCCTGCAGCACGTCGCAGTCGAGATGCAGCGTGTGCTCGCCCAGCGCGCGCAGATCGAACACCGAGCGCATCGCGCGGCCGATCAGGCGCTGGATCTCCTGCGTGCGGCCCGTCTGCTTGCCGCGTGCGGCCTCGCGGTCGGAGCGCGTGTGCGTCGAGCGCGGCAGCATGCCGTACTCGGCCGTCACCCAGCCCTCGCCGCTGCCCTTCTTGTGCGGCGGCACCTTGGGCAGCACGCTGGCCGTGCAGAGCACTTGCGTGTCGCCAAAGCACACCAGTACCGAGCCTTCGGCGTGGCGCGTGAAGTTGCGGGTAAGGGTGACGGGGCGGAGTTGGTCGGGCTGGCGGCCGCTGGGTCGCATGTGGGGTCTCGCTGAAGAAAACGGATAGCCCGACATGATACCGGCCCGCGCTGCGCTTGGCAGGGCGGGCCGGAGGAGGGCGGTGCAACGGCGTTTAGCGCGTCAGATTGCTGGTCTTGTCGATGGCGGCACGGATTTCAGCGATGGAGCGCTCGATTTCCTCTTCCGACATCAGCCCCGATTCGCTTTGCGGCGCGTCCAGGATGGACGTGGTGAACGCGTTCAGGGGAAGGGTATCGGTCTGCACCGAATCCTGCGTGGTGGTCACCGCGTCCAGCTCCCACATCATGGCGATGGCGGTGGTGTTATCGGCGGTGTCACCGGCATTGCGCAGGGCGCGGGCAATCAGTTCGGGAATCGCCTGCGTGACTGAGAAGCTGGTGCAGGTATCGATGAGTTCGTCCTCCTGCACGCTGCCCCACAGCCCGTCGGAGCACAGCATGGCAACGTCGCCCGGCTCCAGATTGACGGGCCCGCCGATGTCGATCAACGGCAGATTGGGCGAGCCGAGGCAGTTGTAGATCTTGTTGCGCTCGGGGTGATGCGCGACCTGCATCGGCAGCACACGGTCTTGCTGCAGCAGGTTCTCGATCTTGGAGTGATCGCGCGTGCGCGTCACCAGTTCGCCCTTGCGCATCAGGTACATTCGCGAATCCCCAGCGTGCGCCCAGTGCAGCGAGCCCCGCTGGGCCAGCGCGCAGACGATGGTCGTGCGGGGCGCATCGGGCAGGCCGTTCGTCTCGGCATAGCGATGGATGTCGCGGTGCGCGAGCATGATGCTCTCGTGCAGGAAATCCCGCGGATTCCGAATCGACGGACGCGCGTGGCGCTGGAACTGGCGCGCCATGGTCTGCAGCGCCTGCTGGGCCGCAACTTCGCCCAGGGAATGCCCGCCCAGGCCGTCGCACAGCACCATCAGCATGGCGTCACGCGTGAAGCAGTAGCCCATGCGGTCCTGGTTGACGCGTCGCGCGCCTTTTTTGCTTTCTTGATAAACCGAGAATCGCATTGCGGCTAGATGAAAATTCGGTGAGGGAGGCGGTGCAGCGGCAAGTCCCGCCCAGTGTTGCACCATTTCGGAATCATACTCCGCCTGTCAGCGGCGATCGGGTGCTCAACTGTCCCGGCGGCGCAACAGACGGCTCATGAAACGCGTCGTCAACGCCTCTTTTTCCTCTGACACCGGCCCACCCTGTGTGACCGCCGTCAGTGCCTGCAATTCGGTCAGCGCGTTGCTTTCTTCGCGCAGCACCTTTTGCAGACGGAACACGCTCTGGGGGCGCTCTTCGGGCTTCATCTTCAGACACCAGCCGACCAGATCGATGAGGCTGGCTGTATAGACCTTGCGCAGACGCTCCAGGCCTTCTTCCAGCTTGTCGTCTTTCTCGCGCTGCGTGGCTTCCTGCGGCGGCGTGCCGGCCATGCAGGCATAGATCGTGGCGCCGATGCTGTAGATGTCCGTCCACGGTCCCAGCTCGTTGTGCTTGCGGTACAGCTCCGGCGCGGCAAAGCCCGGCGTGTACATCGGCTGGAAGCGCGAGGCCTCGGCAGTGAGCGTCTGCCGTGCGGCACCGAAGTCGAGCAGGATCGGCGAGAAATCTTCGCGCAGGTAAATGTTGCCGGGCTTGATGTCGAGGTGCAGCAACTTGTGGATGTGGACCTCGCGCAGCCCGCTCATCAGGTCGTGGAACACCTGGCGGATGAAGCGCTCGCGCAGCATCTTCAGCTTGCCTTGCTGGCGCGCTGTGAGGATGTGCTCTTGCAGCGTTTTACCCTGCTCGTACGTCATCACCATGTAGACGGTGCCGTTTTCCCGGAAGAAATTGAGCACGCGCACGATGGCAGGGTGAGAAATCTTGGCCAGCGACCGGCCTTCTTCAAAGAAGTATTTGAGCCCGAGGCGGAACGCGCTCGCGCTTTCTTCAGGCACGACGGGAATCAATTCGCCGGGCGCACGACGGGCCAGCGAAGACGGCAGATATTCCTTCACAGCCACCGGCGTCCCATGCTCGTCGGTCGCAAGATAGACGAAGCTGAACCCCCCGCTGGCCAACTTCTTTACAATACGATAATTGGACAGCAAGGTGCCCACCGGCAACGGGGCACTGCGTGGCTGTCCTGAGCCTTTTGACTCTGTCATGGGTTTGTGTGGCGAAATGGCTGTCGGATTCTCCCTGACCAGTCCACACGTTGTAAAGCGACAAAAGGTGGGGGATTCCCCGCCAATTCCGGGCGTTAAATACCGCCGCCGGATTTTCCGATTCGACCAAGAACAACACACCACGATTCCATGATCCACAGCATGACCGGCTACGGCGTCGCCACACGCCAGGCAGCCTTTACCGATGCCCATGGCGCCCCCAGCGGCAGCGTCGCCACCGTCTCGGTCGAATTCCGCACCGTCAACTCGCGCTTCCTCGATCTGCTCTTCCGCGCTCCGGAAGAGTGCCGCGCCTTCGAGCCGGCCCTGCGCGAAATGCTGATGAGCGCGCTTTCGCGCGGCAAGCTGGAATGCCGGATCAACCTGCAACGCCAGGAAGCCGCCAGCGATGTCGCGGCGCTCAATGTGGAACTGCTGCAACAACTGGCGAAGCTGGAGCAGGCGGTCACGCGCTACTTGCCGGCATCGGGTTCGCTGCGCATGGGCGAAATCCTGCGCTGGCCCGGCGTGCTGGCCGAGCCGCAACTGACACAAGACACGCTGCGCGACGCCGTGATCGAGGCTGCCAAAGAGGCGCTCAAGCAACTTCTGGAGTCGCGCCGTCGCGAAGGTGATGCCCTGAAGGCCGTGTTGCTGGACCGCGCTGACGCGATGCTGGCTATTGTCGACAAACTGACGCCGATGGTGCCGGAGCTGATCCAGCAGCATCAGGACAAGCTGACCGAACGCCTGCGCGAGGCCTTTGGCTTGGCTGCGCCCGACGGCACTCCGGCACTGACGCGCGACGAGCTGTCGGAGCGCATCCGCCAGGAAGCCACCGTCTACGGCATCCGCATCGACATCGCCGAAGAGCTCTCGCGCCTCCAGGCGCATCTGCGCGAAACGCGCCACATCCTGGAGAAGGGCGGCCAGATCGGCAAACGCCTGGACTTCATGATGCAGGAGCTGAACCGCGAGGCGAATACGCTCGGCTCGAAGGCCGCCGCCAAGGAGCTGGCCGATGCATCGATGGAACTCAAGCTGCTCATCGAGCAGATGCGCGAGCAGGTACAGAATCTCGAATAACTTGAAACGCTAGAACTAGAACATGCCATCCTCTCAAGCGCACTCTGCCGTCGATACGCCCATCGAGAATCACTTTCCGGGCAGCCTGTTCATGGTCGTCGCACCGTCGGGCGCCGGTAAGTCGACGCTGGTGAATGCGCTGCTGGCGCACGATTCGTCGATTCGCCTGTCGGTTTCGGCCACCACGCGCAAGCCGCGTCCGGGCGAGCAGCACGGCCGCGAGTACAACTTCATGACCGTCGAGGAGTTCAAGGCTTGCCGTGATCGCGGCGAGTTTCTCGAATGGGCAGAGGTGCACGGCAACTACTACGCCACTTCGCGCGTGTGGATCGAAGAACAGATGCGCGCCGGCACCGACGTGCTGCTTGAAATCGACTGGCAGGGCGCGCAGCAGGTGCATCGCCGTTTCGCCAATGCCGTAGAGATCTTCATCCTGCCGCCGTCGCTCACGGCGCTGGAGGATCGTCTGAAGAAGCGCGGCCAGGACGAGCCGAACGTGATCGTGCGCCGCCTGCTCTCAGCGGGCTCCGAGATGGCGCACGCGCCCGAGGCCGACTACGTGATCATCAACGAAGTGTTCGACACGGCATTGGCCGAGCTGCGCACGGTGGTGCAGGCAACGCGCCTGCGCTTCGGTGCCCAGAAGGCGCGCCACGGTGAGCTGTTTGTCGAGCTGGGCATTCACTGAGCAAGCAGCGCAATCGCGCTTTTCAGCGCGGTTGCGAAAGTGTGGTAGCGCCTGTGCCCAAGTGCAGTCGGAAGGGAGTGCTGCGCTGCTGCTAAAATATCGAGATCAACAAGATTTGCCTCAAGGTGGAGTTTTCATGGCGCGTATTACCGTCGAAGATTGCTTGAAACAGATTCCGAATCGCTTCGAACTGGCATTGGCCGCAACGTACCGCGCCCGTCAGTTGGTGCAGGGCCACACGCCCAAGGTCGATGCCAAGGACAAGCCGACCGTGACCGCATTGCGCGAAATCGCATCGGGCCAAGTCGGTATCGAAATGCTCAAGAAGGTTCCGTCCTGAGCTGACGCGCGTTACTTGGCATTACCTGGCGTGGTACGCTGCCCCGGTCACTGATCGTTCCTGCGATCTTTCGTGGATGTGAAAGCCGCGAACGCACTAGACCCCGGCATGCCTACCTCGCCCGCTTCTTCTTCGCCCAGGACCCAACATTCCGCCACGCACGAACACAACGTGCCGTCGGTGGAATCGTCCGCGAGGTCGTCCGGTCCTGAGCCGGGCGCTTCCACGGTCTCTTCCGGGTCTTCCACCGCTTCCATCGTGTCCATGCCGTCATCCGCTTCCGGCTCCGGCCCCGCGTCGCCTCGCACCGGCGCGCCGAACTTGCCTGATCCGCGCGGTGCGGACTTGGTGGGTGAGCGGGCAGCTCTGCCGCCCAAGTCGCATAAGGCTGCAAGTGCCGACGTGCCTGCGCAGGCAGCCAAGCCAGAAGGCGGCGACACGTTATTCATCGATGCGGTACTGGAACAGACCTATCGGCATCTGTTCGGCCCGACCTCGCAGCCCGCGGCCCCGCCGCGCCAGCAGGTCGTCTCCATTTCGGGGTTGACCGAAAAGCTGTCTTACCTGAAACCGGCCGACCTCAAGCTGGTAAAGGAAGCGTTCCACTTTTCAGACGAGGCGCACCTCGGGCAGTACCGCCAGAGTGGCGAGCCTTACATCACGCATCCCGTGGCCGTGGCAGAGATCTGCGCGGGCTGGAAGCTGGATGTGCAATCGATCATGGCGGCGCTGCTGCACGACGTGATCGAAGACCAGGGCGTGACCAAAAGCGAGCTGGCCGAGAAGTTCGGCCCGAAGGTCGCAGAACTGGTCGACGGCCTGACCAAGTTGGACAAGCTCGAATTCCAGAGCCGGGAGCAGGCGCAAGCCGAGAGCTTCCGCAAGATGCTGCTCGCGATGGCGCGCGATGTGCGCGTGATTCTCGTCAAGTTGGCCGATCGTACGCACAACATGCGCACGCTCGACCACGTGCCGCCGGAGAAGCGGCGCCGCATTGCCGGCGAGACGATGGAGATTTACGCGCCGATCGCGCACCGCCTCGGCCTGAATACGACGTATCGGGAGTTGCAGGAACTGAGTTTCCGTATCGGTTCGCCGTTCCGGTATGCCACGCTCGAGAAAGCGGTGAAGGCCGCGCGCGGCAATCGACGCGAAGTCGTGAGCCGCATTCTCGAAACGGCTCAGCGTGCGCTGACCGATGCGGGCATTCCGGCCGAGATGACTGGCCGCGAAAAAACGCTGTACAGCATCTACCGCAAGATGCACGACAAGCAGTTGTCGTTTTCGCAGGTGCTGGACGTGTATGGATTCCGCGTGGTGGTCGACACGCAGATGCAGTGCTACATGACGATGGGTGCGCTGCACAGCCTGTACAAGCCGATGCCCGGCAAGTTCAAGGATTACATAGCGATCCCCAAGATCAACGGTTATCAGTCGTTGCACACGACGCTGGTGGGCCCGTTCGGTACGCCGGTAGAGTTCCAGATCCGCACGCGCGAGATGAACCAGATTGCGGAAGCCGGCGTGGCTGCGCACTGGATGTACAAGCAGCACCACGACGAGCCCGATCGGGCTCAGCAACAAGCGCATCAGTGGTTGCAATCTCTGCTCGACATTCAAAGCCAGACGGGGGATTCGCAAGAGTTTCTGGAGCACGTCAAGATCGACCTGTTCCCGGATGCGGTTTACGTGTTTACGCCCAAGGGCGAGATCCGTGCACTGCCGCGCGGTGCGACGGCGCTGGACTTCGCCTACGCGGTGCACAGTGACCTTGGCAACCAGTGCGTGGCCGTCAAGATCAACAACGAGCTGCTGCCGCTGCGCACGGAGCTGAAGAACGGCGACATCGTCGAGGTGGTGACGGCGCCGTATTCGAAGCCGAACCCGGCATGGCTTACGTTTGTGCGGACGGGCAAGGCGCGCGCCGCGATCCGGCATTTTCTCAAGACGGCCAAGCTGGACGAGGCGATTCAACTGGGCGAGCGTTTGCTCGAACAGGCGCTGCGCCAGATCGGCATCGACATGAAGGCCGTATCCGCCCAGGTGTGGGAGCGCGTCGTGCAGTGGACGGGCAACAAGGCGCGCGAAGACGTGTTTGCGGATCTGGCACTCGGCCGCCGCGTGGCCGCGGTGGTCGCGCGCCGCCTGGAAATTCTCTTGCAGGAAGGCGGGCACGAGGGCGATGAAGCTTTGATGGCGGCCGTACACACCTTCGCGGGGGACGAGGCGCCTGCCGTCACCGTGAGTGGCGACGAAGGCATGGCGATGGTGTTCTCGCCCTGCTGCCGCCCGATTCCCGGCGACCCGATCGTCGGCTATATCGGCAAGGGGGAAGGCTTGCAGATCCACGTGCAGGAATGCCGCGTGGCCAAGCGCCTGCATGGCAAGGATCCGGAGCACTGGATCGATGTCATGTGGGCAGAGCACACGACGCGCGCGTTCGACGTGTCGATCAAGGTGCTGGTGCGCAATACGAAGGGCATCCTGGCGCGCGTGGCCGCCGACTTGACGTCGGCCGATGCCAACGTGGCACACGTATCGATGGAGCAGGAGGGCTATCAGGAAGCGACGTACATGACGTTCCTGATCCAGGTGCACGACCGCGTGCACCTGGCCGATGTGATGCGCGCGCTGCGACGGAACCCGGATGTGATTCGCATTGCGCGAGATCGCGGTGGAGATTGATTCTCCACGCAAAAAAAGAAGGGCGAGGCCAGAGGGCTTCGCCTTTTTTGTTTGTGGCCCGCCGGTAGCAAGTGCAAGCGCTGTGACGCTGCCTGCGTCGTCAGCGACGCTCGATACGGACAAAAGAAAAGGGCTTCCGTTTCTGGAAGCCCTTTTCGTTCTCGTATTAGGTTGGCGCGGCTGGCAGGATTCGAACCCACGACCCCTTGGTTCGTAGCCAAGTACTCTATCCAACTGAGCTACAGCCGCAACCGAGAAATGAGATTATACAGAGATTTTCCGTCTTGTGAACCCCCTTCTTCACTTTTTCTTGGAGAGGGCCCGACTTTCTATAATGGAGCCTTGATCCACCGTGGCTTCCATCATGAACAAGGCTTTCGTCCGGGAAGATTCCGGCGATGACGAAGACGATCTGCCCGAGGGCGCCGCGCCCTTGCCCCCCGGTTCCAAGAACTACATCACCCCTGCGGGCTACGAGCGCTTGCGTAGCGAACTGATGCACCTGATCGACACCGAGCGGCCTGAAGTGGTCGGCATCGTGTCGTGGGCCGCATCCAATGGCGATCGCTCGGAAAACGGCGACTACCTGTACGGCAAGAAGCGTCTGCGCGAGATCGATCGCCGCATCCGCTTTCTCACGCGTCGCATCGAAAAGGCGGAGGTTGTCGACGCCAGTTTGCAGGGCGACAACGATCAGATCTTCTTTGGTGCGACCGTCACCTACGCCAACCAGCGCGGTGAAGAGACCACCATCACCATTGTCGGCATGGATGAGGTCGACCTGGACATCGGGCACGTGAGCTGGATCTCGCCGATCGCGCGCGCGCTCATCAAGGCGCGCGAGGGCGACACGGTGCCGCTGCGCACGCCCACGGGTGTCGAGCAGATCGATATTCTCGAGGTCAAATATCCGCCGCGCTCAGCCTGAGTGTTGCACTCAGGCCGGGTGCCCCAGGCAGTAAGCGCCAAAGGCGATGACCGAGCAGGCCGACACGCGCCGTGCGGTGAGCGATTCTTTCAGGAACAGTCGGCCGAGCAGCGCGGCAAACACGACCGACGTTTCGCGCAGGGCCGACACCGGCCCCATCGGCGCGAGCGTCACGGCCCAGATCACGATGCCGTAGGCGACAAGGGAGACCACGCCGCCGCCAAACGTCTTGAGTGTGTTGGCGTCGCGCAGGTTGATGTTCAGCGGGCCTTTCCACACGCGATAGAGCAGCACCATCGGCAGGCCGTCAAGCATGAACAGCCAGGCCGAGTACGCGTTCGCATTGCCGGCGGCCCGCGCGCCGATGCCGTCGCACACCGTGTAGCACGCGATGAATACACCGGTAGTGAGCGCCGCCAGCGTTGAGCCAAGATCGGCCTTGCGGCCGCGCGCCAGACTCAGAATGCCGCCGCTCACCAGCACTACGCCCGTGAGTGCAATCACGCCCGGCATTTCGCCCGCGAAGAGCGAGGCGCCCACCGTTACGAGCAGCGGTGATGAGCCGCGCGCGATCGGGTACACGTGGCCGAACTCGCCAAACCGATACGCGCGCGCGAGGAACACGTTGTAGCCGACGTGCAGTACCGCGGACAGCGCCACATACGGCCAAGCGGCCGGTAAAGGCAAGGGCAATGCGATCGCCATCGGTATTGCGGCCACGCCAGAGGCCAGCGTCATCAGCGTGATGGCGCGCAGGCGGTCGGAGTCGCTTTTCAGCAAGGCATTCCACGAGGCATGGAGCAGGGCGGCGCAGAGCACCAGGGCGATGACGGCGGGGGTCACGATGGACGATGGCGCGAAGTGAGAATCGAGTCGGTTTTTCTCACTCGATGCTGGAGCCGATCAGAGCAAGAAGCGACAGCGTAGCCGCGTAGGGTGTGATCAACAATCGATATATACTGACTCGATCTGTGCAAAAAACTCACACGATATGCGCAAGTTGCCCCCGTTGAATGCAATACGCGCTTTTGAATCGGCGGCGCGCCATCTGAGCTTTACGCGCGCAGGCGAAGAGCTGAACGTCACGCATGGTGCTATCAGCCGACAGATTCAGGCGCTGGAGGCATGGTTGGGTGTGGCGCTGTTTCGACGACTGAACCGGCGTGTGGAGCTCACCGATGCTGGCCAGCGCTATCTGTCGGAGATTGGCGTGGCGCTTGATCGCATCAGCACTGCCAGCCAGGCGCTGCGTGACCGCGATGCGGTGCGCATCCTCCGTGTGAACAGCATCCCCACATTCACAATGCGCTGGTTGATTCCGCGGCTCTCCACATTTCAGATGCGCTTTCCGCGCGTGGAGGTGCGGTTGACCACCTCCATCGAAGAGATCGAGGACTTGCCCGATCATTTCGACGTGATCATCCGTGGCGGGCCGGAGATTCATGCAGGCTTTCAGTCGGGGCGCTTTCTGGATGAGAGTCGGTTCCCGGTGTGCAGCCCAGTGTTGCTGGAGCGCTTGCCGTTGTCGACGCCGTCGGATTTGCGGCAGCACACGCTGCTGCATTCGGACACGTTGCCCTCGGTGTGGCCAAGCTGGCTGGTGCTGGCCGGCGTGCCGAACCTGCGCCCTGCACATGCCCTCACGTTCGAGCATTTCTATCTGTCGATTCAAGCGGCCATCGATGGGTTGGGTGTCGCGATGGGGCCCTCGGCGCTCATTACGGACGATCTCGAAGAGGGGCGTCTTGTGGCGCCGTTTCCCGATCTCGCGTTAGTGGCACGCAGCTACTACTGGTACAGCCCAGCGCGTAATCTCGGTGACGAAGTGGTGCAGGCATTTTGTGCGTGGCTGGGCGAAGAACGCCCGCAACGTCACGCAAACGTGAAGGGACTTCCGCCCTCCGGTAACGGAGGTAACGACGCGTAACGCCCCAGAGGCTGGCGCGAAACCCGGTGCTACGATCGACATGAGTTCGATGGCTTCAAAGGAGGTCCCCAATATGAAGAAGAATGCATGGGTTCTCGCTGCGTGCCTGGCCGCTGCAGGAGTGGCGGCTTCGATCGCTGTGCCCGCGCAGGCGCAAGTGTCGATCGGCGTGCAGATCGGCCCGACCTACGCGCCCCCGCCGCCTCAATATGAGCCCGTGCCGGTTTTGCAGCCCGGCTACGTATGGGTGCCGGGCTACTGGCAATGGCGCGATGGCCGCTATGTCTGGCGTCGCGGCTATCGTGAACACGGCCGACCGGGTTACCACTGGCGCGAGCCACGTTGGGAGCAGGGGTCGCACGGCTGGCGGATGCGTGACGGCGGCTGGGACCGCGGAGACGACGGGCGCTGGGGCGGCCGTGATGGGGATCGCGACTGGGATCACGGCCGCCGCGATCGCGACGACCGTTACCACTGCCCTCCGGGCCACGCGCGCAAGGGCGAATGCTGATGATGTAACGCCAGGCCGGTCTTGAACCGGCCTGTTTTTTGCGGGCGAGTCTTGCGACGCCGCGGCGTCTTTCGGGAGGCAACATGACAACGGAATCGAACTGGCGCACCGAGCTGTACAAGGACTTCGACGTCTACGTGCTCGCCATTCCCCGCGCAGAACGCAAATCGGATACGAGGGGGCAAGGCTCCACGCAGTGGGATTTCGTCGTGCGCATCTGCGAGTCCGGCGCCGACCCGACGGCCGTCGAAACGCTTGTCGCCCATTCGCATGACGAGCGCCCGCTGCCCACGCGGGAAGCCGCCGAAGATGCCGGGCTCACGCGCGGCTATGGCTTGATCGACGAATTGCTCGGGCGCAACGCCGTGCAGCGGTCGATCGATCTCTAACGCCCGCTACGCCGCCAGCGCCGTCTCGCGAACGTGCCGGCGCGCGAACTGCCACCACAGCCACGTCGCGTCAGGCCCCGGCGCGTGGAACGCGTAGCGCGGATCGCCGCCGCTCCACGCGTGGCCCGTGGCGGTGAGTTGGCACAAGCTGACAATGCATTCGCCGTCGCGCATGTCGTCGCGCAGGACATAGCCGTCGCCGCGCATGGTGTCGCGCGAGACGTGGCCGCTATCGCCCAGGTGGTTCAGTGCGCGGAATTGCGCCGCCAGTTGCGCCTGGTTGGCTGGGTTGACCGCCTCGTCGCGCAGTCCATGTAGAAGCATCGTCGGCATGCCGGGGTATGTGGCCACGTCGACCACGCTCGAGAGCGCCTCGACAGCATCGACCCTTGCCCCGCGTCGCATCAGATTCAATGCAGACGCTGGCGAGCGTGCCACGCCTAGCGCCGGGCCCGAATGCAAGGCCAACGCGGCAAACAGCTTCGGATGACGCATTGCGATCAGGCCGGCCAGGCCCGCTCCGGCGGACAACCCCGCCAGATAGACACGCGACGGATCGGCACCGGTTTGTGCAAGCGTTTGCTCGACCAGTTGAGCAATGCCGTCAGCCTCGCGCGCACCGGCGTGCTCAGGGTCATACCAGTGCCAGCAACATTGCGGATGCGCGCGGCGCGGCTGCTCCGGATACAGCACGATAAAGCCTTCACGGTCGGCCAGCGCGTTCATGCGCGTGCCATGCGCCAGGACTTCGGCCGACTGCTTGCAGCCATGCAGCATCACCATCAGCGCGGGTGGCTTGCTGCCACGCAGGGGCGGTGTGTAAAGCCAGTATTCCGGCCGGCGCGCCACCAGGGCGGGCGACTCAGGCTCGTAGATGAATTGTTCGCGAACGAAGGTGCCTTCGGTGGGCGTTGGGTGCACGCGGCGCGGAATGTCGCGGCGTGCCGTTGGCTTGAGCGGCTTCACCGGCTTCGGTGGCCATGACTGGCGGCCGAAGCCTGGTGTGGTCAGGGCATCGACGAGCCGGGTGATCGATTTCATCCACGAACGGTGCATGGTGGCGGGAGGGAACTCCGATGAGGGCGATGGTGCCCGTGCTCTTCGAAGAGTCGCAAGTGGTTTTGATGGTGGTAAGACAGTGTGCCAGCGATTTTGTTGCGTCGCAGCATTGAAAGTGGGCGAAGCGCCGCATCGGCGCTTGAATGAGGCGCAAAGTTTGCAATTGAGCGCGGCTGTCATGGAGACACCGTTGGCGAGCGGCTACACTGCCGCGACGGACGAGCCCCGCAGTGGGCGTCTCCACTTTCCCCGTTCCCCGTTGTGTACTTATGGAGGTCGTTATGGGTTTTTTTGACTTCATCAAAGAGGCTGGCGAAAAGCTTTTCCATGGCGCCGCCGCAGCCGCGCCCGCCGATGCGTCAGCAGATGCCGACGCCGCCAAGGCGGCCGACGATGCCAAGGGCCAAGCCATTCAGGACTACATCGCGCAGCAGGGTCTGAGCGCCACGGCGTTGTCGGTACAGGTGGAAGGCGATGCTGCGAAGGTGTTTGGCGTAGCGCCGGATCAGGCCACGCGCGAGAAAATCATCCTGTGCTGCGGCAACGTCGAGGGGATCAAGTCGGTGGATGACCAGATGTCGGTCAACACCGAGTCGGAAGAATCGCAGTGGCACACCGTAGAGCGCGGCGATACGCTTTCGGCCATCGCCAAGAAGTTCTACGGCGATGCGAACAAGTACCCGGCCATCTTCGAAGCCAACAAGCCGATGCTGTCGAATCCGGACAAGATCTACCCGGGGCAGAAGCTGCGCATCCCCGCGGCTTGATTCGGCTTGCCTGGTTTCGGAGGTGCAACGAAAAAAGCCCAGTCGATGAAGACTGGGCTTTTTTCTTATTCTGGTGCCGCTGACCGGAATCGAACTGGTGACCTTCGCATTACGAATGCGCTGCTCTACCGACTGAGCTACAGCGGCGTCGGAAACAGCGATTCTAACAGAACTTTTTGTCGCTCTGCAAGAACCGCTGGAACAACGGCCTTACATGACGTTGTTACGGCGTTTGCTTGGCCTCGAGGTGATATTGCGTGACACGATCCACCTCGTTTTTCGATCCCAGGACCACCGCCACGCGCTGGTGCAGCTTTTCGGGCTGGATATCCAGAATGCGTTGCTCGCCGTTGGTGGCCGCGCCGCCGGCCTGTTCCACCAGGAAGGCCATCGGATTGGCCTCGTACATCAGGCGCAGCTTGCCGGCCTTGCCCGGCTCGCGCTTGTCCCACGGGTACATGAAGATGCCGCCGCGCGTGAGGATGCGATGCACGTCAGCCACCATCGAGGCGATCCAGCGCATGTTGAAGTCCTTACCGCGCGGGCCTTCGGTGCCGGCCAGGCACTCGTCGATGTAGCGGCGCACGGGTGGGGCCCAGTGGCGCATGTTCGACATGTTGATGGCGAATTCCTTCGTGTCGACCGGAATCTTCACGTCGCGGCTGGTCAGCACGAAGCTGCCGACTTCGCGGTCGAGCGTGAACATGTGCACGCCATTGCCAACCGTCAGCACCAGGGTGGTCTGCGGGCCGTACACGGCGTAACCGGCGGCAACCTGCTTTGCCCCCGGCTGCAAGAAATCGGCTTCGGTCACAGCCTGGCCCGCTTGGGGCATGTGCAGCACCGAGAAGATCGTGCCGATCGATACGTTCACGTCGATGTTGGACGAGCCGTCGAGCGGATCGAACAGCAGCAGGTATTCGCCCTTCGGATAGCGGTGCGGAATCTCGTAGAACGATTCCATTTCTTCCGAGGCCATGGCGGCCAGGTTGCCGCCGTATTCGTTGGCTTCGAGCAGGACTTCGTTGGCGATCACGTCCAGCTTCTGCTGGGTTTCGCCTTGCACGTTGCCGGTGCCGGCCGAGCCGAGCACGCCGGCAAGGGCCCCCTTGTTGACGCTGTGCGAGATCGCCTTGCAGGCGCGCGCCACGACTTCGAGCAGCAGGCGCAGCTCGGCCGGGATGGTGTTGTGCTCGCGCTGCTCTTCGATCAGGTAGCGGGTGAGGTTGATGCGCTTCATGGGTTCTCCTGAGACGGGCGCGATTTTACGATACAAGCGGTGACATTCAGGCCAGCGCCTTGCCGACGATCTCCCGCACATCGCGCGAGAGGCTCGGATGTGCCGCCACGCGCTTGAGCGCGTCCTGCATGGCGTCGCGCAACACGGGCACGTATTTGCGCCAGCGGTCCAGCGCACGTGCCAGGCGGGCGGAGACCTGTGGGTTGATGGCGTCGAGCGCCAGCACCTGCTCGGCCCAGAACGCATAGCCCGACCCATCGGCGGCGTGGAACTGCGCTGGGTTGCCCGAGCAGAAGCTGAAGATCAGCGAGCGCGCGCGGTTCGGATTGCGCAGCGTAAAGGCCGGATGAGTCATCAGGGCTCGAACGGTTTCCAGCGTTGGCTTGCCGGTGGCGCCCGGCTGCATGGCTTGCAGCGAGAACCACTTGTCGATGACGAGGGCATCGTCGGCAAATCTCGTGTAGAAATCGGCCAGCGCCGCTTCGCGGCCAGGGGCGTAGCTGTTCACCATGGCGGAGAGGGCGCCCATGCGGTCGGTCATGTTGGTGGCGCCGGCATATTGCCGTTCGGCCAGGGCCAGCGCCTCAGGGGCTTCGGTTTCCACCAGATAACCGAGGGCGATGTTCTTGAGCGCACGCTTGCCTGCAGACACCGCATCTGGCGAGTAGGGCCCCTCGGTTTGGTTGTCCTGATAGGCGCGCAGCAACTCTGCGTTGAGCTTCTCCGCAAGCGTGCGGCGCAGCGTGCGGCGTGCGGCGTGAATGGAAGCGGGGTCGGCCATGTCCATGCGTTCGGCCAGGTAACTTTCGGCGGGCAGGATCAGCATCTGCTCGCGGAAGGCCGGATCGAGCGAGGTGTCGGCGACCACGGCACGCAGGGCTTCGACCAGCGCCGGATCCACCAGCGGCGCACGGCCGTGCTGGATGTCCGTCACCATGCGCAGCAGTGTGTCCGTGGCCAGGCGTTGGCCGGCCTCCCAGCGGTTGAACGGGTCGGTATCGTGCGCAAGCTGGAACGTGAGTTGGTCGATCGTGTAGCCGTATTCGACGATCACCGGCGCCGAGAAATTGCGCAGCAGCGAGGGCAACGGCGCTTCGGCCACATCTTCGAAGACGAAGGTCTGCTTGGTTTCCGTGAAGTCCAGCACGCGTGTGGTCACGGGCGACGGCGATGCGCGCTCGCCACGCAAGCGCAGAGGCAAGTCGCGGCCGTTCTTGTCGATCAGGCCGATTGCAAACGGAATGTGGAATGGCTGCTTTTGGATGCCGCTGTTGACTTCGATGCCGACCGGCTCGCAGCGCTGGCGCAGCGTGAGGGTATAGGTGTGCGTGGCTGCATCGTGGTGGCCGTCCACGGCAACGACCGGCGTGCCGGCCTGGCTGTACCAGCGGCCGAATTGTGTGAGGTCGCGGCCGTTGGCATCGGCCATGGCCGCGCGGAAGTCGTCGCAGGTGACTGCCTGGCCATCGTGGCGCTGGAAGTACAGGTCCATGCCCTTGCGGAAGCCGTCGCGGCCGAGCAGCGTCTGATACATGCGCACGACTTCTGCGCCTTTTTCGTACACCGTGACGGTGTAGAAGTTGTTGATTTCCTCGTAGCTGTCGGGCCGCACAGGGTGGGCCATCGGGCCGGCATCTTCCGGAAACTGCGCCTGGCGCAGCAGTCGCACGTCCTCGATGCGCTTGACGGCTCGGGCGCTGGCAGCAGCGGCTTCATTGCCGGCTTGCGCGGCCGCTTGTGCCGCCATATCGGCGGAGAACTCCTGATCGCGGAACACCGTCAGGCCTTCCTTCAGACTCAACTGGAACCAGTCGCGGCAAGTGACGCGGTTGCCCGTCCAGTTGTGGAAGTATTCGTGGCCGACCACCGATTCGATGTTGGCGAAGTCCACATCGGTTGCCGTCTCGGCGTTGGCCAGCACGTACTTCGTGTTGAAGATGTTCAGCCCCTTGTTTTCCATCGCGCCCATGTTGAAGTCGCCCACGGCGACGATCATGAAGCGGTCGAGATCGAGCTCGAGCCCGAAGCGGCGTTCGTCCCAATGGATCGAATGGATGAGTGAATCCATGGCGTGGCGCGTCTTGCCAAGATCTTGCGCTTCGACCCACACCTGCAGCAGCTTTTCCTTGCCCGAAGCCGACTGGATGCGTTCTTCAATGCACTCGAGCTTGCCGGCCACCAGCGCGAACAGGTACGACGGCTTCTTGAACGGGTCGTGCCACACCGCTTCGTGTCGGCCGTCCGGCAGGTCGCGCTCCGACACGAGATTGCCGTTGGACAGCAGCACCGGATAGTCCTTCTTCGATGCGCGCAGCGTAACGGTGTAGACCGTCATGACGTCCGGGCGGTCGAGGAAGTAGGTGATCTTGCGAAAGCCCTCCGCCTCGCACTGCGTGAAGAAGTTGCCGTTGGAAACGTACAGTCCCATCAGCGAGGAGTTTGCTGCGGGATTGCAGTAAGTGGTGAGTTCCAGCGTGAAGGTGGTGCCCACATCGGCCGGTACGGCCTCAATGGTGAGCGTGTCGCCGGAAGCCTGCAGGCCAGACAGTGCCTTGCCGTCGACGGTTGCGCCCGCCAGCTCCAGTCCTTCACCCGCCAGCACGAGCGGCTTGCCGGCGTCCGTGCGCGTCATGCGCATGCGGTTGACGACACGGGTGCGCTCGGGCACCAGATCGATCTCCAGGGCCACTTCGTCAATGCGAAAAGCGGGCGCGGTGTAGTCCTTGCGGTAAATCGTGACGGCGGTATCGGTGCGCAACATCGGTAACATCCTCGTAGAGGTACGCAAAAGGCCATTGTACTCAGCCCCTTGGCGGGAATCTTCCGCGTTGGGTGTCACTCTGAGTAACAGACCGCGCGCAGCCTGTTTCCGGGCCCGCGGCCATCTGTCTGATTGAGAGTAGGGGGATTTTCATGTGGAAATGGATCAAGTCATCGGGCATCGGGCCGATGGCCGGCGCGGTGATGGCGGCCAGCCTGCTGGCGGGCTGTGCGAGCACGGTCACCAGCCAGGTGACAGCGTTCCGGCAACCCGGCTGGACCGACAACCCGCCGCGCACCTATGCCTTCGAGCACACCGCAGCGCAGCAAAATGACCTGGAACGCCAGACCTACGAGGCCTGGACATCAGACCAGCTTGCTGCCCACGGCTTTACCAGCGTGCCGCGTGCCAGCGCGCGCTATGTGGTTCGCCTGGACTATTCAACCGCAACGCGCCTTGTGCAGGTGCGCCAGCCCGTGTATCCGGATCCGTACTGGGGGCCGGGGCCTTGGGGGCCATGGCGTAGTCCTTGGGGGCCCTGGGGCCCGTGGGGGCCGCAATACGTCGATACCAACGTGCAAGTGCCGTTCTACGCCTATCACGCGGAAATTGACGAGGCAGCCACGGGACAGCGTGTTTATCAGGTGACAGCGCAAACGCAGGGGGGGAATGGCTCGCTGGCGGCTGTGATGCCGTATCTGGTGCGCAGCGCATTTGCCAATTTCCCGGCACCGAATGCGCAACCGATCCTCATAGAACTGCCCGTTGATCCATCGGTGAAACCGGCAGTGAAACCCGCATCCGGGCCGGCACCTAAGTAGTGCGCCCGGGTGGGTTTTGGCGAGCGGTCTACGTTAGAATGCGGGACCTAATCTGTAGGCCGCCAGCCGTACCCCGCTTGAGCGTTGTCACTTCATCCCGTCTCGCGCCGACCGCCACCCTTGGCCGGCGCTGCGTCCGCTCCGTCGCTACCCTCCTGACGGTGCCCAGCAACGCGTGCGGCCTCACCCCCGGTTTCTCTCTGTTCCCACTGTTTTTTGCCATTTCGTCTCAGGGAGTTTCCGCCTGAGCGCCTGTGCGCCTTATCTGCGGACCTCCCCATCAGGATTCATTGCCATGAACGACAAGCTTCACGACGCCTCGCCGGATTCCCAAGACCAAGGCGCCGAGGCCGAACTGCGCCGCGCGGCGTTTGAATACCACCGCACCCCCACGCGCGGCAAGATCGAGGTTCGCCCGACCAAGGCGCTGATCAATCAGCGTGATCTTTCGCTGGCGTATTCGCCGGGCGTGGCGTATCCGTGTACCGCGATCGAGCAAGACCCCTCGCTGGCGGCGGAGTACACGTCGCGCGGCAACCTCGTCGGCGTGATCACCAACGGCACTGCGGTGCTGGGTCTGGGCGACATCGGCCCGCTGGCCAGCAAGCCCGTGATGGAAGGCAAGGGCTGCCTGTTCAAAAAATTTGCCGGCGTGGATGTGTTCGATATCGAACTGGCCGAGCGCGATCCGGACAAGCTGGTCGACATCATTGCCTCGCTGGAGCCGACGCTGGGCGGGATCAACCTCGAAGACATCAAGGCGCCCGAGTGCTTCTACATCGAGCAGAAGCTGCGTGACCGCCTGAATATTCCCGTCTTCCACGATGACCAGCACGGCACGGCGATCATCTCGTCGGCGGCCCTGCTCAACGGCCTGAAGGTCGTCGGCAAGGACATCGGCAACGTGAAGGTGGCCGTGTCGGGCGCGGGCGCCGCGGCCATCGCCTGCCTGGACGTGATGGTGGGCCTGGGCGTCAAGCGCGAGAACGTCTACGTTGTCGATTCGAAGGGTGTGATCTACGCCGGCCGCGACGCCAAGATGGAGCCGAACAAGGCCCGTTATGCGCAGGACACGTCGGCCCGTACGTTGGCCGACATCGTGCGCGATGCAGACGTGTTCCTCGGTTGCTCGGCCGCCGGCGTGCTGACCGCCGACATGGTCAAGACCATGGCGCCGAAGCCGATCATCCTGGCGCTGGCCAATCCCGAGCCGGAAATCCGCCCGGAAATCGCCAAGGCCGCGCGCCCGGACTGCATCATCGCTACGGGCCGCTCGGACTACCCGAACCAGGTCAACAACGTGCTGTGCTTCCCGTACATCTTCCGCGGTGCGCTCGATTGCGGCGCCACCAAGATCACGGAAGAGATGAAGCTGGCATGCGTGAAGGCCATTGCCGAGCTGGCAGAAGCCGAAACGAACGATGCCGTGGCGCAGGCTTACGCGGGCCAGGACCTGACCTTCGGCCCGGATTACATCATCCCGAAGCCGTTCGACTCGCGCCTGATCGAGAAGATCGCACCGGCCGTCGCCAAGGCCGCGGAAGAATCCGGCGTGGCCACGCGCCCGATCAAGGATCTGGACGCCTATCGCGCCCAGCTGAGCGACTTCGTGTACCACACGGGCCTGACCATGCGCCCGGTGTTCTCGGCCGCCAAGGCTAACCCGAAGCGCGTCGTGTACGCCGAAGGTGAAGAGGAGCGCGTGCTGCGCGCCGTGCAGACGGTGGTGGACGAAGGCCTGGCCAAGCCGATCCTGATCGGCCGTCCGCACGTGATCGAAATGCGCATCCAGAAGGCCGGCCTTCGCCTGAAGCCGGGGGTGCATTTCGAACTGGTGGACCCGGAAGACGACCGCCGCTATCACCAGTACCACACTGCCTACCACGAGCTGATGGGCCGCAACGGGGTGACGCCGGACATGGCGAAGTCGGCGCTGCGCCGCTCGAACACCCTGATCGGTGCACTGCTGGTACGCCTGGGTGACGCCGATGCCCTGCTGTGCGGCACGGTCGGCCGCTTTGATGCCCACCTCGAACACGTGCGCGACGTGATCGGCCTGGCCCCCAACGCCAAGGTGTTCGCCGCCATGAACGGCCTGATGCTGGAGAAGCACACGCTGTTCATCACCGATACGTTCGTCAACGAGCTGCCGAGCGCAGAAGAGTTGGCCGACATCACCAAGCTGGCGGCAGAAGAAGTGCGCCGTTTCGGCCAGGAGCCAAAGGTGGCGATGCTGTCGCACTCGATGTTCGGCTCGTCGAAAAACGCATCGGCCCGCCGCATGCGCGCTGCGTATGACCTGCTGAAGGTGGAAGCGCCCGACCTGCAGGTGGAAGGCGAGATCCAGGGTGACGCGGCGTTGTCGGAAGACATCCGCCATCACTTCCTGCCGAAGAGCGCCTTCTCGGGCAGTGCGAACCTGCTGGTGATGCCGTCGCTCGACGCGGCCAACATCGCGTTCAACCTGCTCAAGATCACGGGCGGGCAGGGCGTGACGGTGGGCCCGATCCTGCTGGGCGCGGCCAAGCCGGTGCACATCCTGAACCCGTCGGCCACATCGCGCCGCATCGTCAACATGACGGCGCTGGCGGTGGCAGACGTGTCGGCTACGCGTTGATTGGTTGATCCAACTGTTGGGCCGCTGAAGGTTGGCGGCCCAAAAGAAAACGGCGCCTGGGGAAAGTCCAGGCGCCGTTTTTCTTTGCTGCCGACTGCTTAGAACTTCGCGCGGATGCCCACGCCAAAGGTGTCTGCCGAGCTGAGGCTCGTCACCTTGTCGCGCATGTACGCGGCGTACACGTCAGTGCGCTTGGACAGCGAATAGTCGTAACCGACCGCCCACGTGTTGCGCTTCACGTCAGCCGCACCCGAAGTTTTGGTGTACGCGTAAGACGCCAGGATGCTGCCCGGGCCCACCGGCACCGACACGCCCAGTTGGCCGCCGTTGCTCTTCGCATCGCCCGAGTTGATGGCGTTCTTGATGTACTGGTACTGGCCGTAGACCTTGACCACGCCAAAGTCGTACGTGGCACCCAGCTGCGCGGCCGTCTGGCGCGAGAAGCCCGCTACCAGCGCGTTCAGGTCACCCGGGGCAGAATCGAAGCGCACTTGCTGGAAAGCCGCCGTGGCCGCGAAGTTGCCATGGAAGTACAGGAAGTTGCCGCCCCACTTGTTCTGGCCGTTGTGGCCGGCCTGTTCGCCCGCGCCGTAGATGAAGTTGGCGGTCAGACCGTTGAAGTCCGGCGTGGAATACATGATCGCGTTGTTCCAGCCCGAATCGCCCACCAGACCCGAGATACCGCCGGGGCCGCGCAGGCCGTTGCCGAGGTACGTGTGGAACACCATCGGCGAGAACGTGTACGAATCGATGAACGGGTTGAACAGGATCGTCGATACGAAATACGGCGGCGTCAGGCGGCCGAGCTTGATCGAACCCCACGTGCTCGATTGCAGGCCGACGAACGAGTTGCGGGCGAAGAACGTATCGCCGTCAAAGCGCCCGTACTTGCCGGTGTCCGGGCGGAAGAACGCTTCCAGCGTGAAGATCGCCTTCAAGCCATTACCCAGATCTTCGCTGCCCTTCATGCCCCAGTACGAGGTCGACATACCGCCCGAGTTGACGCCCCAGGCGCGGTCCGATGCGCCCAGGCTCTTGGTGGCGCCCGCCCAGGCATCCACCTGGCCGTACAGCGTGACGGACGACTGCGCCTGCGCACCGGCACTTGCTGCCCCCAGTGCCGATGCCACTGCCAGCGCGGCCATGCCACGCTTGAATTTCGACTGCATTGCTACCTCCTTTGTTGTTGAAAGTCACTGCAGGTTGCGCCGCATTCTTTGATGCAGTCACAGGCCGGCTGGTCAGGCTCCATGCCGGACGGTGTCCCATGCCCCATGACACCGCGCCCACAGCGTTGTTTTTTGCTGCTGAACCTGAGAAATCAGTTGGCGGCGATCAAATCTGCCAGACGGAAACCCGCGATGCGATGAATCTGTTCGAGCGATGCACGCAGCTCGGTATCGCGGTCGTTTTCCACGCGCTTGCTGAAGTTGTCGATGATCCCGTGGCGGTCATAGCCGCGCACCGCCAGGATGAACGGGAAGCCGAACTTCTCGTTGTACTGCGCGTTGAGTGCCTGCAGGCGTGCAAACTCTTCCGGCGTGCACTGGTTCAGGCCCGCACCGCTTTGTTCGCGCGTCGATTCGGCGGTCAGCTCACCGCGCACGGCCGCCTTGCCCGCCAGCTCGGGGTGAGCGCGTACGAGCTTGAGCTGCGGCTCAATGCCGGCGCTATCCACGGCATTGCGCATGGCGGCCGCGAGCGCCTCGGCCGAGGCAAACGGGCGCTGCGTGGCGGCGCGTTCAGCCACCCACGGCGAGTGCTCGTAGATTCCGCCGAGGACTTGCACGAACTGCGGTGCGTCCATGCCGTTGAGTTGCGAGAGGGTGTAAGTGGTCTGGCTCATGCTGCGGTGCTCAAAACGGGTTGCTTTGCATACGGATGGTTCTGGATCCAGTGCTGTGCGATGTCGATGCGCCGGCAGATCCAAACCTTGTCGTGCGATTGCACGTAGTCGAGGAAGCGCTGCAGCGCACGGAAGCGCGCGGGGCGGCCCAGCAGGCGGCAGTGCATGCCGATCGACAGCATCTTCGGCTGCGCAAGGCCATTCGGATCGCCTTCCTCGTACAGCACATCGAAGGCGTCCTTCAGGTACTGGTAGAAGTGGTCGGCCGTGTTGAAGCCTTGCGGGCTGGCAAAACGCATGTCGTTGGTGTCGAGCGTGTACGGCACGACCAGGTGCGGCTTGTGCTCACCGGACGAGGTTTCGATTTCGGTCCAGAAAGGGAGGTCGTCGCCGTAGTAGTCGGCGTCATACGCAAAGCCGCCGTGCTCGACGACCAAGCGGCGCGTGTTGGGGCTGTCGCGACCGGTGTACCAGCCCAGCGGCGCATTGCCGGTCAGCTCACGGATGATCTCGACGCCAATGCGCATGTGCTCGCGCTCGGTGGCTTCGTCGATGTTCTGGTAGTGGATCCAGCGCCAGCCGTGGCAGGCGATTTCGTGGCCCAAATCAACAAAGGCTTGCGTCACGTCCGGATGGCGCTGCAGGGCCATCGACACACCGAAGACCGTCAGCGGCAGGCCGCGCTTTTCAAACTCGCGCAGGATGCGCCACACGCCCGCGCGCGAGCCGTATTCGTAGATCCCCTCCATGCTCATGTGGCGCGCGGGGTAGGCCGCCGCGCCGATGATTTCAGAGAGGAACTGCTCAGAAGCCGCATCGCCGTGCAACACGCAGTTTTCGCCCCCTTCCTCGTAGTTGAGGACGAACTGCAGAGCGACGCGCGCACCGCCCGGCCAATTGGCATTCGGCGGGTTCTTGCCGTAACCGATGAGATCGCGCGGATAGTTATTGTTTGTCATGGCTTTTTCATGTCGAGGAGACTTCATACAACGCCGGTCAGACAGTGGAATGCGGCTTTCCAAATTCACGACATCACGGCGGCGTCATGAACGAGGCAAGGCGCCGCCGCGTCAGGCCGGGACTGCCCGGGCAGCCTGCGCGAGTTCCAGCGCGAGCCTCCGGTGAACCGTGAGGTGGGCGTCGAGTTCCAGCGTGGTCAGGCGGCCGTCTTCGACGACCACGTGCCCGTTGATCACGCTGTGCGCCACATTGGACGGGGCGCAGAACACCAGCGCCGCGACCGGGTCGTGGTCGGCGCCGGCAAAACCGACCTGGTGACGATCGAAGCTGACAAAGTCGGCCGACATGCCGGGCGCAAGCGCGCCGATGTCGTCGCGGTTGAGCACACGCGCGCCGCCGAGCGTGGCGATCTCCAGCGCCTCGCGCGCGCTCATCGCCGCGGGGCCAAAGCCGACACGCGCGAGCAGCATGGCCTGGCGTGTTTCGCCGAGCATGTGTGCGCCATCGTTCGACGCGCTGCCATCCACGCCCAGGCCCACCGGCACACCGGCATCGCGCATGGTGCGGATCGGGGCAATGCCCGATGCCAACCGCATGTTCGAGCACGGGCAATGCGCGACGCCAGTGCCGGTGCGTGCAAACACGTCGATGCCGTGCGCGTCGAGCTTCACGCAGTGCGCATGCCAGACGTCACGGCCGACCCAACCGAGGTCTTCCGCGTACTCGGCCGGCGTCATGCCGAACTTTTCGCGCGAATAGGCGATGTCGTTGTCGTTCTCGGCCAGGTGGGTGTGCATCGACACACCGTAGCTGCGCGCGAGCTTGGCCGACTCGCGCATCAAGTCGCGCGAGACGGAGAAGGGCGAGCAGGGCGCCACCACCACGCGCAGCATCGAATGGCGATCGGCGTTGTGCCATGTTTCGATCAGACGCTGCGTTTCCTTCAGGATGGCTTCTTCGCCTTCGACCACGCGGTCCGGCGGCAAACCGCCCTGGCTGCGGCCGACGCTCATGCTGCCGCGCGCCGCGTGAAAACGCATGCCGATCTGCTGTGCGGCTTCAATGGAATCGTCGAGCCGGCTCCCGTTGGGGTACAGATAGAGATGGTCGCTGGACGTCGTGCAGCCCGAGAGCAGCAGTTCCGCCATCGCCGTGAGCGTAGACACGCGCACCATCTCGGGCGTGAGGCCGGCCCACACCGGGTACAGGTTGGTCAGCCAGCCGAACAGTTCGGCATCCTGCGCGGCGGGCAGGGCGCGCGTCAGGCTTTGATACATGTGATGGTGCGTGTTGACGAAACCCGGTGTGACCACGTGGTCGCGCAGTTCCATCACTCGTACGTTGGGTTGCCCGATGGCCTCGCGGTACTGCGACGGCAGATCGGCCGTGGCGCCAACCCATTCGATTACGCCACCGCGCGCAACCAGGGCGCCGTCGGCGATCTCGCGGCGTTGCGCATCCATGGTGACCAGCACGTCCGCATGACGGGCGATCAGAAGCGGGTCGTTGTGCGCGACAGTGGCGTTCATGCAATTACTCCGTGCCGTGGGTGTTGGCGGCAGCGTCGCGCATTGCGTGCTCGGCCGACTGCATGCCGTTGTAGTAGACGTTCAGGATCACCGCGACCAGCGTGCCCAGCACGATGCCGCTGTGCGTGACCGGCTCCAGCCAATGCGGCAGGTACTGGAAGAAGGTCGGGGCCAGCGTCGGGATCATGCCGAAGCCGATCGAGATCGCCACGATGAAGAGGTTGTGGCGGTACTTGTTGAAATCGATCGAGCCGAGAATGCGCACACCCGTGGCGGCCACCATGCCGAACATCACGATGCCCGCCCCGCCCAGCACGAACGAAGGAACCGACGCGACGATGTGCGCCATCTTCGGGAACAGGCCGAGCGCGATGAGAATCACGCCGCCCATGGCCGCCACGAATCGCGAACGCACACCCGTGACCGTCACCAACCCAACGTTCTGTGAGAACGACGTGTATGGGAACGTGTTGAACACACCGCCGATCACGGTGCCCAGGCCATCAGCGCGCAGGCCTCGGGTGAGGTCATGGGTGGACAGCTTCTTGCCGGTGATTTCCGCCAGCGCCAGGAACATGCCGGTCGATTCGACCAGCGTGATCAACATCACGATGCACATCGAGGCGATGGCGCCGAAGTGGAAGGTCGGCATGCCGAAGTGCAGCGGCGTGATCACGGCCACCCAGTCGGCTTCGGTGATGCCGGCAAAGCTGACCTTGCCGAACGCCATGGCGATGAACGTGCCGATCACGATGCCCAGCAGCACGGCAATGTTGCCGATCAGGCCGCGGCCGTACTTCGTCAGCAACAGGATGATGACGAGCACAGCCAGCGCAATGCCCAGGCCGCTCAGGTCGCCGTAGGCCGGGTTGGGCACGGTCTTGAGCACGCCGTCGACCATGGTCTTCATGGTGGGCTGGCCGCCTGCGGCCCAGTTGATGCCCACGCCCATCAGCGACATGCCGATCAGCGTGATGACGGTGCCCGTCACGACCGGCGGGAAGAGCCCAAGCACGCGCCCCATGAGCGGCGCGACGATGATGCCGAACAACCCCGCCGCGATCACGGCGCCGTAGATGCCGAGCAGGCCGATGCTCGGGTCCGTGCCGATGGCGATCATCGGGCCCACCGATGCGAAGGTCACGCCCATCATGACAGGCATGCGAATGCCGAACTTCCAAATGCCGAAGGCCTGGATGAGGGTGGCAAGGCCGGCGGCAAACAGATCTGCGTTGATCAGGAAAGCGAGCTGTTCCTTGGGCAGATGCAGTGCACCGCCCACAATCAGAGGCACTGCCACGGTGCCTGCATACATCACCAATACATGTTGCAGACCCAATGCGAGCAGGCGTCCGTACGCCACGCGCTCATTGGTCAGATCCGCCGTGGGGGCGGCGATGGTGCTGCTTGCCATAAAGGTCTCCTTTGGGTGGTAAGCCGGACGGCGTCCGGCTTGGAGCCTGCCCACATTCCTGCGGCGCGCCGCGGTCCTGGCCTTGTGACACGTGCCGTCCTGATGTCGGGCGGTGTCTCTCGGGCCAATCTTCGGCGGGTCGCTACGGTTCGTGAACAGGTTCTTGGGCGGCCGGCCTCTGTCGTGCCGGCTCGCCCCATACAGCTAAACCGGTCCTAGACTTTGTCCTTCCCGCCGCGCGGTCCCAATACCGAACGCAGATCGAAATCGGCGGGCGCTTCGGGGCGCACGCGATCGGCGCAGCATTGCAAGTGCTGGGCCATGTGGGCCTGGGCAGCGCTGGCGTCGCCACGCTCCAGGGCATTGAGGATGTCGAGGTGTTCGTCAAACGAGCACGCGTTGTTGCCGGGAGCCTCCACGCTGGCGATCATCAGCGTGGTGCGCGACACCAGCCGCCGCATCATCTCGACCACCAGCGGATTGCCGGATTGCTCGGCCAGCGCCACGTGAAATTCCGCCGACAGACGTATCCAGCGAGGACGATCCTGGGTGACAAACGCCTGGCGTTCCTGTTTGACGAGTTCGAGCAGCGGGGCGACAGCTGCCTTGGGGTTGCTGCTGCGGCCGACCTTGTCGAGCACCGCGCGCTCCAGGATCTGGCGCAGCTCGAACATGGCGTGGGCTTCGTCGATGGAGGGCGCCGCGATGAACGCGCCGCGATTCGGCTCCAGGTCGACCAAGCCGTCAGCGGCCAATTGGGAGAAGACCTTGCGCACGGTATGACGCGCGGTGGCATAGATTTCGCACAGTGCATGCTCCGTCAGCTTGGTGCGCGGGGGCAGGCGGTGCTCCATGATCGCGTCGTAGATCTCGTGGTACATCCGTTCTTCGACCGACATGCGTGTTGCCCCCGATGCCTTGACGCCCGACTTCGACGTCGCTTCCGTGGAGACCAGCTTGAGATTCTTGGACATGGCAGATCCGCCTTTGAGTAACGCGCCGCAGCATAAGCAACTGCGAAAATCTGTTGACAATTATTCGTGGCGGCCTTCAATATTGTCAACAAAATGTGTTCGGGAATCCGACAAACTAGGGAAATCCCTGTTTCAAGCCGAGTCTAACGACACGGCGGGAGCAAGGCGTCGGACCCAGAACCAGCGACGGCTTTGCCGGTTTGGCATGCCCCTCCCCAGATGGATGGCAGGCGTAAACCGGCTGGACGCGCGCCGGGATGCGTGCACAGCACGTACCGAGCGGGCCCCGACGCCAGCCCTTGTCACACAAGGGTTTGGCGCGAGGTGCAAGTGGAGGCAGCGGCGCTTCTGAAAATTCGAACTACAGAGGAAGACAAATGGGACGCTTGACCACCCATGTGCTCGACACCGCTGCAGGCACGCCGGGCCAAAACCTGGCGATCGCACTGTTCAAAATTGTCGACAATCAGCGGCAACCGATCAAGTCGGTCCGCACCAATCACGATGGCCGTTGCGCTGCGCCGCTGCTTGAAGGCGACGCGCTGCAAACCGGCGTGTATGAGCTGGACTTCAGCGTGGGCGAGTACTACCGCGCTGCCGGCGTGAAACTCCCCGAGCCCGCGTTCCTGGACGTGGTGACCCTGCGCTTCGGCGTGGCCGATACCAGCGCGCACTACCACGTGCCGCTGCTGGTGTCGCCGTGGTCGTATTCGACCTATCGCGGTAGCTAACAGGGCAGGGAGTCATCATGGAAGGCTATATCCTCGACTGGGCCAACTTGCTCTTGCGTTGGCTGCACGTGATCGTCGCGATCGCGTGGATCGGTTCGTCGTTCTACTTTGTCTGGCTCGATAACAGCCTGACCAAGCCGACCGCACCGGACCTGAAGGACAAGGGCGTCGACGGCGAGCTGTGGGCCGTGCACGGGGGCGGGTTCTACAACCCGCAGAAGTACCTGCTCGCACCGAAGCAGCTGCCCGATCATCTGCACTGGTTCTACTGGGAGTCTTACTCGACCTGGATGTCGGGCTTTGCTCTGCTGACGGTGGTGTACCTCTTCAACGCCAACGTCTACATGATCGATCGCAGCGTGTTCGACATGACGGCGACCACAGCCGTGCTGCTGGCGCTGGGCTTCCTGGTGGTCGGCTGGCTGGTGTACGACACGATCTGCCGCGTGTTCGGCAAGAACGACCGCGTGGTCGGCTTTCTCGTGGCGATCTACGTGGTGATTGCGGCGTTTGCGGCGTGCCACCTTTTCTCGGGCCGCGCGGCATTCCTGCTGATCGGCGCGATGATCGCAACGATCATGAGCGCCAACGTGTTCTTCTGGATCATCCCGGGGCAACGCAAGGTGGTCGCCTCGCTCAAGGCTGGCGAAAAGCCGGACCCGATCCACGGCAAGCGCGGCAAGCAGCGCAGCGTGCACAACACGTACTTCACGCTGCCGGTGCTGTTCGCCATGCTGTCGAACCACTACAGCATGACGTACGCCGCCAAGTACAACTGGGTTGTGCTCGTGCTGATCATGCTGGCCGGCGTGCTGATCCGTCAGTTCTTCATCCTGAAGCACAAGGGCGTGATCAACTGGGGCTATCCGGCAGCTGGCGTGGCTGTGCTGCTGGGTGTGGCCGTGTGGCTGGCTCCGGCGTCGCGTCCGGCAGCCCCGGTGGCAGAAACCCCGGCGGCGACGGCGCCTGCAGCGGCGGCAGAAGGCAGCGCTTCGGTACCGGCTGCAGCAGGCCAGGCCACTGCGGCAGCTGCCGGCGGTTCGGACTTCGCCAAAGTACAGGCAGTCGTTACCGCGCGGTGCTACCAATGTCACTCGGCACATCCTACCCTGATGCCTTCACCGGCTAAGGGCGTGTTGCTCGATACGCCGGACGAACTGGGCAAGCATGCGCAGCTCGTCTACCAGCAGGTCGTCCAGCAGAAGCTGATGCCGTTGGGCAACGTGACGCAAATCACCGACGACGAGCGCACCATCATTGCCAAGTGGTTCGAAGGCGGCGCCAAGACGAACTGAAGCGCATGCTGAGCAACAACGGAAAGGTTTATCGGAGCATGCCATTCGTTCCCTAGCGGATGGCGTGACCGGTGAGGGTTGAACGGGGCTGCGGCCCCGTTTTTTTTCGCCTGAAGCGTCTGCAGCGATGTGTCCTTGGCTGGGCTCGATTCGCCGCTGCGTCACCGGCCGCAAGGGGCGCCGACAGGGCAGCCCCAGAGCCTCGGATTGACGACTTACTTCCCGACGCCCAGCAACGCCATGACACCCAGTACCAGGAAGATCAGCGCTGCAATCCGGTGCACCAGCGCGATCGGCATACGCGCGGCGAACTTGTTGCCCATCAGCACGGCCGGCACATTGGCCAGCAGCATGCCGACGGTGGTGCCCGCCACGACAGAAAACACGTCGTTAAAGCGTGCGGCCAGTGCCACGGTCGCGATCTGCGTCTTGTCGCCCATCTCGGCAAAGAAGAACGCAACGATGGTCGTCCCGAGGATGCCCAGGCCGCGCTGCGTCGTCGAGGGCGCTTCGTCGTCGTCGAGCTTGTCCGGAATCAGCATCCACCCGGCCATGGCGATAAAGCCCACGCCTAGGATCCACCGCAGCACGTTTTCCCCCAGCACGTGCGTGATCCAGCCACCGACGGCGCCGGCCAGTGCGTGGTTGACGAGGGTGGAGATGAAGATGCCGAGAATGATCGGCACCGGCTTGCGAAAACGCGCGGCCAGTAGGATCGACAGCAGCTGGGTCTTGTCGCCGATTTCTGCGAGCGCGACGATGCCGGTGGAGACGAGAAAGGCTTCCATGTTGTTGTGGTGTCCGGGCCGTATGCGAACCAATGACGCGCCACTGCCGGCCCTGTCCGCAGTGGGTTGTCATCGGTCTCGCCAGGCGCGTCACCGGGTGCACGGATGGCACCCTGAGTGCGGCTGACCACGCCATAACCACCTGTCGTTGCGACGGCGGTCAAGTCTGTTGACGTGGCCCTCGAAGTGACGACTTCGAGCGGCTACTCCCCAATGGAAGCCGCGATTATAAGTGCATCAAGCGTTGGCGCCAATCGCGAATTTGGCCGGCTCGCCCTGGATGTAGGTGGCAGCCACGGCGCGATCCTCGCCCAACAGCGCCAGCGAGAACAGCAGCTCTTCCAGCGTCTCCGAGCGCGCGTTGCGGCGGGCGAGCAGCGGTGTGGCTGCCGGGTCCAGCACGATGAAGTCGGCTTCCGCGCCCGGCACGAAGCTGCCGATGCGGTCTTCCCAGCCCAGCGCTTCGGCGGCGCCGCGCGTGGCCAGGTAGAACATCCGCAACGCCGTCAGGTGATATCCGCCCATGCGCGCGACCTTGTGCGCCGTGCCCATCGTGCGCAGCATCGAGAACGAGCTGCCGCCGCCCACGTCGGTCGCCAGCGTAAGCGCCAGGCGGTGCGCGTCGTTCTTGTGGAAGTTGTAGAGGCCGCTACCCAGGAACAGGTTGGAGGTCGGGCAGTGCGCGACGGCGGCCCCGGATTCGGCCATGCGTTGGCGGTCACCGTCGTCCAGCCAGATGGCGTGGCCGTAGAAGGCGCCTTTGCGCAGCAGCCCGTAGCGGTCGTAGACGTCCAGATAGCTGCGTGCGTTGGGGAACAGGTCGGCCACCCATTTCACTTCGTCGGGATTTTCTGCGACGTGTGTCTGGATGAAAACGTCCTTGTATTGCTTGGCGAGTTCGGCGCAGGCTTGCAGTTGCGCTTCGCTCGAGGTGGGCGCAAAGCGCGGTGTGATGGCGTAAGCCAGGCGGTCCTTGCCGTGCCAGCGCGAGATCAGGTCAGCCGTGTCGCGCGCGCCGGATTCCGCTGTGTCGCGCAGGTATTCCGGACAGTTGCGGTCCATCATCACCTTGCCGGTGATCATGCGCATGCCGCGTTGCTGGGCTTGCGTGAACAGTGTCTCGGCGGAGCCGCGATGCACGGTGCTCCACACCATCGCGCTGGTCGTGCCGTTGCGCAGCAGTTCGTCGAGGAAGAACGAGGCGACGCCGGCGGCGTACTGCTCGCTTTCGAAGCGGCGCTCTTCCGGGAAGGTGTACGTTTCCAGCCAGTGCAACAGGCCCGGCGACGGCGACGCGATCATGTCCGTCTGCGGGAAGTGAATGTGCGTGTCGATGAAGCCGGGGACGATCAGCTTGCCGCTGTAGTCGTGCAATTGCGCGCCGGCCGGCAGGTCTTCACGCAGCGCGGCATAGTCGCCGGCCTTGATCACCTTGCCGCTCAATACCACGAGCAGGCCGTCCTCCCAGTACTCATAGGCATCGCGCTCGCGATACTGCGGATCGTGCAGGAAATGCAGCACGCGGCCGCGGTAGGCGTGAACGGTGTTGGAAGTCGGAGGCATCGTGGTCATGTCGTCTCGTGATTTTTAGTGTGCGGCTTTCCAGTGGTCGTCGACCTTGGCAAGCCACAGGGCTTTGTCCTGTTCGGGCAGGAAGGACGCCTCGAAGCTGTTGCGCGCGAGCGTATGGGCATCGGCCGCAGACAGGTCAAGGGCGTTGAACGTGGCGAGCCAGTTGGTGTTCATGTAGCCGCCAAAGTAGGCCGGATCGTCGGAATGCAGCGTTACGGCGCAGCCGGCATCCAGCAGTTGCTTGAGCGAGTGGTCGCGCAAGTCAGGGTAGACCTTCAGTTTTTCGTTCGACAGCGGGCAGACCGTCAGCGCGATGCGTTCGGCCGCGAGGCGCTTGACGAGCGCGGCATCGTCGATGGCGCGTACGCCGTGATCGATGCGCTCCACCTTGAGGATGTCGAGGGCGTCGATCACGTATTGCGCCGGGCCTTCTTCACCAGCGTGGGCGACCAGGCGCAGGCCGAGTTCCTTGCAGCGTGCGAATACGCGTGCGAACTTCTCCGGCGGGTTGCCCCGCTCGGACGAATCCAGCCCCACGCCGATGATGCGGTTGGCCGGATCCTGGATATAGGGCAGGGCCGCTTCGAGCGTGTCGAAGGCGTCTTCTTCGCTCAGGTGCCGCAGGAAGCAGAGGATCAGCGCGCTGGAGAAACCGTGCTCGCGCTCGGCGTCGTCCAGGGCGCGGACGATGCCGTGAACGACCACATGCATGGGCACGTTGCGCGCCGTATGCGTCTGCGGGTCGAAGAAGATTTCGGCGTGGTGGACGTTGTCGGCAAGCGCGCGTGCCACGTACGCGGCGGTCATGTCGTAGAAATCCTGCTCGGTGAGCAACACGCTGGCGCCGGCGTAATACAGGTCGAGAAACGATTGCAGATCGTTGAAGGCGTAAGCCGCGCGTACTTCTTCAACGGACGCATACGGCAGCTTCACGCCGTTGCGCTCGGCCAGCGCGAACATCAGTTCGGGTTCGAGCGAGCCTTCGATGTGGATGTGCAGTTCAGCTTTGGGGCTGGTGGCGATGCGTTCTGCAAGCGCGGAAGAAATCGGCATGATCAGACAGACGTGGGGACTCGGTAAGGGACCGCCGCGCCGCTGCTCGCGCTGGTGAGCGCATGCTGTTGCAGCTCTCGCACCTGCAGCAGTTGCGCGACGACGGATACCGCAATGATATCCGGCGCCTTGTCCACGATGCCCGCCACGCCAATCGGGCACACCATTTCCGGCAGGCGCATAGGGTCCACGCCGTGCTCGACCATGCGATGCTCGAAACGCGCGCGCTTCGTCTTGGAACCGATCAGACCGAAGTAGGCAAAGTCCGTGCGGCGCATGATGCGCTCGCACAGCGCCAGATCCAGCGCATGGTTGTGCGTCATAACCAGGAAGTAGCTACCCGCGGGCGCGTGGTCGATCACGGCTTCCGGCGTGTCGGTGGATTCGATGACGACGTTCGGCGGCACTTCCGTGGGAAATGGGAACATCGCATCGCGCTCGTCCACCCACGTCACGCGGCACGGCAGATGGGCCAACGCACGCACGATGGCGTGGCCGACATGGCCCGCGCCGCACAGCACGATGGACATGTCGGGCGGCAGCACGGTTTGGGTGAAGCCGCCGGCGTCGAGTTGCACGCCGGCTGCGGCTGCGTCGCCCACGCTCGCTTCAACCGCGACCGCCGGATCGGCGGAGACGATACGGCGCAGGCTGCGGCGTTGGCGCATGGCGTCGTCGGCCAGCGCGATCCACTTCACATCACGCGCGTCGAGTCGTTCAAGCGACAGCCGCACCACGCCGCCGCAGCATTGGCCGAGCGCAGGGCCGAGCGGAATGCGCACGAACTGCCGCCGTGCTTCGCCGGCGGCTTCAGGCGCATCCATCATCGTCTGCGCGATTTCCATCGCACGCCATTCGAGATGGCCGCCGCCGATGGTGCCGAAAAAGCCGTCGGCGCATACCAGCATCAGCGTGCCTGGTTCGCGCGGGGCAGAGCCCTGCACGTCCGTTACCGTGACCAGCACGCACGGCTGCGCCGCTTGCACCGTAGCGAGCACGTCGGCGAAGCGGAATGGGCGCAGTTGCGTGTGGTCCATGGTCTGTTCTCCGAACTCAGGCGGACAGCGGGGCGCTGCGGATGGCATCCACAGCCTTGAGGATTTCCTCGCTGGTGGCAGGCGCATTCAGCGGCGGGTTCGTGCGGCCGTCGCCAACCGCAGCCACCGCATCGCGAATGGCAAAGAACACCGAGAACGGCAGCAGCAGCGGCGGTTCGCCCAGTGCCTTGGAACGGTGGATGCTGTCTTCCACGTTGGCGTTGTTGAACAGATTCACGCGGAAGTCCGGCGGGCAGTCGTTGACCGTCGGGATCTTGTAGGTGGACGGCGCATGCGTCATCAGCTTGCCGTTCTTGTTCCACCACAGCTCTTCGGTCGTGAGCCAGCCCATGCCCTGGATGAACGCGCCTTCCACCTGGCCGATGTCGATGGCCGGGTTGATCGAGCGGCCGGCGTCGTGCAGCACGTCGGCGCGCAGCAGGCGCCATTCGCCGGTCAGCGTATCGACCACCACTTCCGACACCGCTGCGCCGTAGGCGAAGTAGTAGAACGGACGGCCCTTGAGCTTGGATTGATCCCAGTGCAGCTTGGGCGTGGCGTAGAAGCCGTCGGACCACAATTGCACGCGGGCAACATAGGCCTTGCCGACCAGCTCGTCGAACGGCACGCGGCGCGTACCGATTTCCAGATGATCGCCCACGATCGCCACCGTCTCGATGGGCGCTTCGTAATGCTCGGCCGCAAACGCGATCAGGCGCTGGCGGATCTGGCGTGCGGCGTCTTGCGCAGCCTTGCCGTTCAGGTCGCTGCCTGTGGATGCCGCCGTGGCGGAGGTGTTGGCCACCTTGCTGGTGTCCGTGGCTGTCACGCGGATGCGCGTGAACGACACGCCCAGTTCGTGCGCCACGACCTGCGCGACCTTCGTGTTCAGGCCCTGGCCCATTTCGGTGCCGCCGTGGTTCACGAGGATCGAGCCATCGTTGTAGACGTGCACCAGCGCGCCCGCCTGGTTGAAGTGCTTCACGTTGAACGAGATGCCGAATTTCACCGGCGTCAGCGCCAGGCCGCGCTTGAGCACCGGGCTGGTCGCATTGAATGCGCGAATCGCTTCGCGGCGCGCGCGGTAGTCGGACGTTGCTTCCAGTTCGTCGAGCAGTTCATGGATGACGTTGTCTTCCACGGTCTGCCCGTATGGCGTGACGTTGTTCTTGTCCTTGCCGTACAGATTGGCGCGGCGCACGTCGAGCGCGTCCTTGCCGACCGAGCGCGCGATGTTGTCCATGATGTATTCGATGGCGAACGCACCTTGGGGGCCGCCGAAGCCGCGGAATGCGGTGTTGGACTGCGTGTTCGTGCGCGCGCAGAAGCCGTCGATTTCCACTTCGGGCAGCCAGTAGGCGTTGTCGAAGTGACAGATGGCGCGCGTCATCACCGGGCCCGACAGGTCGGCCGAGAAACCGGCGCGCGAGGTCATGTCGACCTTGACGCCCTGGATGCGCCCGTCGCCGTCGTAGCCGGCTTCATAGGCGAAGCGGAAGTCATGCCGCTTGCCGGTGATCATCATGTCGTCGTCGCGGTCTGGACGCAGCTTGACGGGGCAGGCGAGCTTCCATGCCGCGAGCGAAGCGCAGCAGGCGAACAGCCCGGACTGCGATTCCTTGCCGCCGAAACCACCGCCCATGCGGCGGCATTCGACCAGCACCTGGTTGGCGTGCCAACCCAGCATGTGGGACACCATGTGCTGCATCTCGGTCGGATGCTGCGTCGAGCACCACACGTGCATGCCGTTGTCTTCCTTCGGCACGGCGTACGAGATCTGGCTTTCGAGATAGAACTGCTCCTGCCCGCCCAGCGACATCTTGCCGGCTTCGGAGTGGGGCGCTGCGGCGATGCGCTCGGCCGGCTCACCACGCTTGAGGTGCATCGGCGGCAGCACCGACTTGCCCGCGGCGCGAGCCTCTTCAGGCGTCAGCAGCGGGGGCAGTACTTCGTATTCGATGTTGCCCAGACGCGCTGCGCGTCGCGCCGCATCGTGCGACGTGGCCACCACGATGAACATCGGCTGGCCGATGAAGTGCACCGTGTCGGTCGCCAGGATCGGATCGTCGTGAATGATCGGGCCGCAATCGTTCGTGCCGGGGATGTCGGCCGACGTGAACACCGCCACCACGCCCGGCGCGGCCTTCACGCGGTCCAGGTCCATGTTGACGATGCGCGCATGCGCCTGCGTGCTCATGCCGAGCGCCGCGTGCAGCGTGCCGGCCAGCTCAGGAATGTCGTCGGTGTACGTGGCGGTACCCGCAACATGCAGGTGCGCAGACTCATGCGGGCGCGACACGCCGACCACAGCGCCGCGCTGGCCAGACACGGCTCCAGCAATATCGGCTTCCGCCAGCAGGAAGGCTTCGGTTTGCTTGTTCATGTTCTTAGGCTGCCGTGAGGGTATTCAATTCGACCGCGCGCACGTTGATCTGTTCGGGCGCGAGCGGCGCGTCAGTGCGGGTTTCCAGCCAGAAGCGGTACACCGTGTTGGCAGCCGAGATGCGCCGGTAATTGTCGGTCGCGCGCATGTCGGTCAACGGCGTGTAGTCGCGCGACATGGCTGCCATGGCAGCATGCACCGTCGCCTCGTTCCACGGCTGGCCAAGGATGGCGTTTTCCGTCTCCGTCGCGCGCTTGGATGTTGCCGCCATGCCGCCGTAAGCGATGCGCGCGCTGCGCACGATGTTTCCGTCCAGCTCGATGGCCAACGCCGCGCACACGGCGGAAATGTCCTCGTCAAAACGCTTCGAGAGCTTGTACGTACGGAAGCGCAGTGCATCGCGGCCTTCACGCGCGGGGATGCGCAGGCCCGCAACGAATTCGCCTTCCTCCATCGCGTTCTTCTGGTAGGCGAGGTAGAGGTCTTCAAGCGGCAACTCGCGGCGGACTTCGCCACGTTGGAGCACGACACGCGTGCCGATGGCGATGAGCGCGGGTGCCGAGTCGCCGATCGGCGAGCCGTTGGCGATGTTGCCGCCCAGCGTGCCGGCATTGCGGATCGGCAGCGAGGCAAAGCGCTTCCACAGCTCCGTCATTTCGGGGTAGTCCGCAGCCAGAAATTCGTACGCTTTTTCCAGCGAGACGGCAGCGCCGATCTCGATCCAGCCATCGCGCTTTTCCAGTGCGTACAGATCCGACACCTGGCCGATGTACAGGATGTCGCCTAGGTCGCGGAACTGTTTGGTGACCCACAGGCCGACGTCGGTGCTGCCGGCCAGGATGCGGATGTTCGGATGCGCGGCCTTGATCGCGGCGAAGGCTGAAGCGGTGCGTGGGGCGTAGAAGCGCGGCGCATTCTCGGTACCGACGGGCGCATAGCTGAAGGTGTCCTTGCGCTGCAGCTTGCGCAGCGTGTCGGCCAGTTGCGTGCGGTCGATGCCGGCCGGCGCGGGCAGCTCGAACATGCGTTCGCCCGCGTCGATGATGGGGCGGTAGCCGGTGCAGCGGCACAGGTTGCCGGTGAGCGAATCGCAGATGGTCTGGCGCGAGGGGATGGGCGTCTGATTGCCGGTGTTCTCGTACAGGGCGTAAAGCGACATCACGAAGCCCGGCGTGCAGAAGCCGCACTGGGATCCGTGGCACTCCACCATGGCCTCTTGCACTGGGTGCAGCGTGCCGTCCTTGCCGCGCACGTCTTCCACGGTGAACAGCGCCTTGCCGTCCAGCGTGGGCAGGAACTGGATGCATGCGTTGACGGCCTTCAAGCCGACGCTGCCGTCTTCCTGCAGCTCACCGAGCACGACGGTACACGCACCGCAATCGCCCTCGGCGCACCCTTCCTTGGTGCCGGTGCAGTGTGCGTCCTCACGCAGATATTGAAGCACCGTCCTGGTGATCGGGGCGTCCGTGACGGTGCGGACCTGGCCGCGGTGGAAGAAGCGGATGGGCTGAGTCTCCATGGGGGTTCTACGCCTGTTTGTGTGTGTAACGGAACCATAGCACCGGGCCAGGAATGCAATATTTGGCCCATGTGATAACCCGCATCGGAAAGCCAAAATCCGGGGTATACCCGCCGGTAGCGGTCTGGCGGCGCGGTGTACAAGTGACATACACTGACAGCGTCCCCAAGCACGTTTTTTTGAAGGTACGGCACGGCCGGTACCGCCTCCAGATGCACGGCAAAGATCACCTCGATACCTATCTCCTGCGCGTTCTCTACACGCTGCTCACCGAGCAGAGCGTGACCCGTACGGCGGTCAAGCTCGGCCAGTCGCAGCCGGCCATCAGCAACACGCTCAAGCGCCTGCGCGAGATCACCGGCGACGCCATCCTGGTGCGCGGCAAGAACGGCATGGTGCCTACTGAGCGCGGCCACGATTTGCTGGCCCTCGCGCAGCAGAGCCTGGAGGCGATGGAACGTATCGCCCGCCCGTCTCAGGAATTCGACCCGGGCAACACCACCCGCACGTTCCATCTGGGGGCGCCGGATTATCTGGACGCCTTTTTCCTGCCCAATATCGTCGAGCGTCTACGCAAGCAGGCGCCGCAAGCCAAGCTGGTCGTGCATCCGCTCAATGCCGGTGTCGATTACCTGGCTGCGCTGGAGCAGGGCGGCATGGACCTCGTGATCGGCAACTGGCTGTCGCCGCCCGAGCATCTGCACATTTCGCCGCTGTTCGACGATGAAGTCGTCTGCATGCTGGGGGCGCAGCACCCGCTGGCGCGCAAGGGGATCTCGCTCAAGCACTATGTGGAGATGCCGCATCTTGCGCCGGCGCCGTACGCTGTCATGCAGCGCAGCATGATCGATCAGGCACTTGCGGAGCAAGGTCTGAAGCGCCAGATCCAGGTGTCGCTGCCGTACTTCGGATTGGTGCCGTATGTGCTGATGCGCACCGATCTCGTCTTCACCACCGGCCGCCAGTTCGCCGCGCATTGCGCGCAGTATCTGCCGATCCGCATCCTGCCGCCGCCCATGGCGTTTCCGAAGATGCGCTTCTACCAGCTCTGGCACGAGCGCAGCCATGCCGCGCCCGATGTAATGTGGCTACGCCGCATGATTGGCGAAGTGGCTGCCGAGCTGCCGCAGCATTCGCAGTTGGAATCGGCGGTGGCCTGAATCTGCAGCGCCTGGGTCGCCATGCCGCCGGGCGGCGTTACTTTCCGCTGGCGACCGCCCTCCCGTAGTCTGGGAAAAATACCTGTTCTCCGTTGACTTTGAAGTCGGCAATCACCTGCTGCCCGGCAGGTGACGTGATCCATTCGATCAGCTTGGTCGCATCGGTGTAGTTGACGCCCGGATATTTCTTCGGGTTTACCGCGATGATCCCGTAGGGATTGAACATGCGTGGGTCGCCAGCCAGCACGATGTCGAGGCCCGTTTTGGCACGGTAGGTGCCGTAGGTTGCGCGGTCCGAGAGCGTGTAGGCGTTCATTTGCGCGGCCATGTTCAGCACTTCGCCCATCCCCAGCCCCGCGCTGATGTACCACGGCTTGCCCTTCGGGTCGATGTTGGCCGTTTTCCAGTAGGCCTTTTCCATGACGTCGGTGCCGGAGTTGTCGCCACGCGAGATGAACTTGGCGCCGCCTTTTTCGCCTGCCGCGGCGATCGTCTCCATCCCCTGGATGACGTTTTTCTGGCCGCGCACGTGTGCTGGGTCTGCACCAGGGCCGACGAGGATGAAGTCGTTGTACATCACGTCGCGGCGGTCAATACCGCCGCCCGAGGCGACGAAAGCGTCTTCCAGTGGACGGGCGTGCACCAGCACGACATCGACATCGCCCGATTCGCCCAACTTGACTGCCTTGCCGGTGCCAACGGCAATCACCTGCACATGGACGCCGGTGGCGGCTTCAAATTTGGGCAACAGGACTTTCAGCAGACCGGAATTCTCGGTGCTGGTGGTGGTCGCCATGCGGAGATTGCCAGCATATGAGGCCGTGGCAGCCGCGAGCGTCAGGCAGATGACAGCAGATAACCGAAGGGCTTGAGAGAATCCGGCCATGGTGTAGGGGTGAGTGCGAAGGCGTGGACGCTTTATGTCGGTTGCTGCATGATGGCAGCAACGTCGGGAGGGCAGCCAGCGACCACAAGAAGTCCGCCCCCGGAATGAGCAGAATTGTTTTCCCGGGGCACGGCCGAAGTAAATAGGAAACCATAAACATAATGACATTCCAGTTCGAAGTATTTCCGGTGGTGGGGCCGGACGACAACCCGCGTGCCAACGGCAAGGTGTTTCAGTTGCTCCGTGCCGTTCGGGAGACGGGATCGCTGCACCGCGCGGCGAAACAGGTGGGGCTGTCGTATCGGCACGCCTGGGGGGTGATGCGGTCGTGGGAAGAGATGCTCGGCCGCTCGCTGCTCGACATGGAGCGGGGTCGGGGGGCCTCGCTCACGCTGTTCGGCGAGCGCATGCTGCGCGCAGAACTGCGGCTGCGCGAGCAGCTCGAGCCGGCCCTGCATCAGGCCATGGGGCAGTTCCTCTCGGAGCTGGAAGATGCGTCGCAGTCGCAGGCGCGCATCCGTTTTTCGGGCAGCCATGACCCGGCCGTGGAACTGCTGGCCGAGACGTTTGCGCGGCAAAGCCACGGCGCCCACATCGATACCGTGTTCTGCAGCGCCGTCGAAGGGCTGATTTGCCTGCAGGAAAAACAATGCGAAGTGGCCGGCTTCTACGTGGCGCCGCAGCAGGGTGCAGGCTCGATCGCGCACCAGACCTTGCGTAAGTGGCTGCGTCCGACCGCCGTGCGCCTGATCGCCCTGGCCGATCGCGAGCAGGGGTTGATGATGTCGGCGGAATGGGCGGGGCGGGTGCAGTCGCTGGGCGATCTGGCGCGCACGCAGGCCCGGTTCATCAACCGTCAGCGGAGCTCGGGCACACGTTTGCTGTTCGATCAGCTGCTGGTGGCCGCCGGGCTGTATCCCGATCAGATCCACGGGTATGAGGAGCAGGAATTCTCCAGCGACAAGATCGCCCTGGCCGTGCAGGAAGGACGGGCGGACGTCGGCTTCGGCCTGCGCCCCGGCGCCGAAGCGCACGGCCTGCATTTTGTGCCGCTGACGCGCGAGACGTATTACCTGGCGGTGCGCCGCAACGACGCACTGTCGCCTTGGGTGCGCGAGCTGATCGAGCGCATCGGGCAGCCGGCCTTCCGCGAAGGCCTGGGCCATCTCGCCGGCTACCGGCCGACCGAGCACGTTTCGCTGCTGACCGCAGAGCAGGCGCTGCCTTGGCACGCTGACGAGGCTCGCGCGCTGGCCCGCTGAAGTCGTGCGAACATGGCGGGGTTTGCGCCATTGCGCGCCCCGTCCATGTTCTGCCCATGTCACGTTTCTCCGTCTGGACCCAAGCCCTGCGCATGCTGCGCCGCGACTGGCGCGCCGGTGAACTGAACCTCCTGCTCGTCGCACTGGTGCTGGCCGTGGCGGCGCTGGCGTCCGTCAGTTTTCTGGCCGACCGCATGCATGCGGGCCTCGAGCGCGATGCGCGGCAGTTGATCGGCGCGGATGTGCTTGTCGTCTCCGACCAGCCGTTGCCGCCCGACATCGAGGCGCATGCGCGCGCAAGCGGCCTGCAGGTTACGCACACCGCGACCTTCCCCAGCATGGCGAGCACGTTGACCAAGGGCGCGTCGGGCGAACCGGTATCGCAACTCGCCGCCATCAAGGCCGTCGATGTGGGGTACCCGTTGCGCGGCACGCTGAAGGTCAGCGATGACGGGCGGGATAGCGCGGGTGCGCCCATACGGGGCATTCCCGCCGCCGGCACGGTGTGGGTAGACGCACCGCTGCTCAAAGCGCTCGGCATGCGCGTGGGCGATGCGATGCGCCTGGGCTCGCGCACCTTCCAGATCGCCCACGTCATCACTCAGGAACTCGATCGCGGCGCGGGCTTCATGAATTTTGCTCCGCGGGTGATGCTGCCGATGTCGGATCTGGGATCGACGGGCCTCGTCACCTACGGCAGCCGCGTCACGTATCGCCTGCTGGTGGCCGGCCCCGATGCCGCGGCCAGCGCGTTCCACACCTGGGCTGAGAACGAAGCGAAGACGCGCCAGTTGCGTGGCGTGCGCGTTGAATCGTTGCAGAACGGCCAGCCGCAGATGCGCGAAACGCTGGACCGCGCGGAGCGTTTCCTTTCGCTCGTCGCCTTGCTGGCAGCCATGATTGCCGCGGTGGCGATCACCATGGCCGCGCGCCGCTACACCGCACGGCATACTGATGCGGTGGCCGTCATCAAATGCCTGGGGCTCAAGCAGCGCCAGATTCTCGGCACGTTCGCGCTGGAGTTTCTGCTGATCGGCCTGTTGGGTTCTGCGGTGGGCGTGGCGCTGGGTTATGGCGCGCACTGGCTGTTGCTGGCGTCGCTGGGGGATCTTGTCACGGTGACGTTGCCTGCGCCATCCGCCTGGCCTGCGATCGTGGGCGTGACGGCGGGGCTGGTGCTGCTCATCGGCTTTGCCGTGCCGCCGTTGCTGAGCCTCGTGCGTGTGGCGCCGCTGCGCGTACTGCGGCGCGACGTGGCTGAGCGTGCCGTTGCTGCTTGGATCGGCTATGCGCTGGGCGGGGCGGCGTTCTTCGCGCTCCTCGTGGTGTCAGCGCGCGACGTGAAGCTTGGCGCGCTGACCGCCGCCGGGTTTGCCGGCGCGATCGTCGTGTTTGCGCTGCTGGCCGCAGGTGGATTGCGTGCGCTGGCGGTGTCGCTGGGACGCGGTCGTGCGCTGGGCGTGGGCTGGCGCTTCGCACTGGCCGTACTGGAGCGCCGTCGCGGCGTGAGCGTGCTGCAGACCGTGGCGCTTGCGGTCGGCCTGATGGCGCTGCTGTTGCTCGCCATGACGCGCAACGACCTGATCCGCTCGTGGCATAACGCCACGCCGGCCGATGCGCCCAACCGTTTCATCATCAACATCCAGCCTGACCAGATGCAGGCGGTGGCGCAGGCCCTCGCGCAGGCCGGCGTGGCCGATCCGAAACTCTATCCAATGGTGCGCGGGCGCCTGACGCAGGTGAATGGCCAGGTGATCGATCGCCAGACCTATGCCGAATCGCGCGCCCGCAACCTGGTCGAACGCGAATTCAACCTGTCGTACGCGACCACGCAACCGCCTGAAAACCGCATCGTTTCCGGACACTGGTTCAGTGGACAAAAGCCCGAGGCCTCGGTGGAAGAGGGCATTGCCAAGACGCTCAACCTGCACCTGGGCGATGTGCTGCGCTTCGACGTCGCCGGGCAGACGGTGGATGCGCCCATCACGTCATTGCGCAAGCTCGACTGGAGTTCGATGCGCGTGAATTTCTTCGTGATCCTGCCGCCCGTGGCGCTGCGCGACATGCCGCAGACGTACGTGACCGCGTTCCGCATTCCCGCCGGGCAGGCCGATCTGCCGGCCAAGCTTGTGCGCGAGTTTCCGAACCTCACGGTGGTCGATACCGAACTGATCCTGCAGCAGGTGCAGGGCGTGCTGGACCAGGTGACGGCGGCGGTGGAATTCCTCTTCGTCTTTACGCTCGCGGCGGGTGTCCTGGTGTTGTATGCCGCGCTCTCCGGTTCGCGCGACGAGCGCCTGCGCGATGCCGGTGTGCTGCGCGCCCTCGGTGCAGGCTCCGGTGTGGTACGTCAGACGCAGTACGCAGAAGTGCTGATCGTTGGTGGCCTCGCCGGGCTGATGGCGGGCTTGGGCGCGATCGCCATCGGCTGGGTGCTGTCGGCGTACGTCTTCGATTTTCCGTATCGTTTCAACCCGGCGATCCTGCCGGTGGGCATCGTGAGCGGCATGGCGTGCGCCTTTGTTGGCGGCTGGCTGGGCTTGCGCGACGTGCTGCGCCGCCCCGCCATGGCAACGCTCCGCGATGCATGACGACGCCTGGATTCTTGATGTGAATGACGCTGTATGACTGATGCAACTTCCGGCCAGGAGACCCTGGCGTTTGACCTGATTGGCGGCGAAGCGCGTGTGCGCGAACTCGTTGACCGCTTCTATGACCTCATGGATCTGGAGCCCGAGTTTGCCGTGCTGCGCGCGCTGCATCCGCAAAGTCTGGATGGATCGCGGGACAAGCTGTTCTGGTTTTTGTGCGGCTGGCTGGGCGGCCCGAATCATTTCATCGAGCGCTTTGGCCACCCGCGTCTGCGTGCGCGCCATATGCCGTTCGAGATCGGCACGCAGGAGCGTGATCAATGGATGCGCTGCATGGCCCTCGCCATGCAAGACATCGGCCTGGACGAAGCCCTGCAGATGCGCCTGATGCAGGCGTTCTGGCAGACCGCCGACTGGATGCGGAACGTGCAACGCTAAGGTGCCGCGCGAAAGCGCACCCTACAAGAACATATTCGAGGAGATCCCGATGATCGGTTTGCCCACGGCAGACGACGTGCTCGCGTTCTGGTTCGGCAACGCGCCGCTGATCGATGCACGGCCGGAGTGGTTCACCAAGTCCGACGCGTTCGATGCCGAGATCCGCGCCCGTTTCCTGCCGCTGTGGGAAGCGCTTTCCGCGGGTGACGCCGACACCTGGATGGATACGCCGCTCGAAGCCACCGCGCGCATCGTCGTACTCGACCAGTTTCCGCGCAACATGTTTCGCGGCACCGCGCGCGCGTTTGCCAGCGATGCGGCTGCGTTGCACACCGCGCAAATCGTTGTGGCCGCGGGTTGGGATGCGCGATTGCCGACGCGCCATCACCGTGTGTTCTGCTACCTGCCGTTCGAGCACAGCGAGGCGCTGTCTGCGCAGGACGAATCAATTCGCCTCTACACACGCCTGCGCGATCAGGAAGGCGATGCGGACCCGCTCTTCTGGGCGGAGAAGCACCGCGAGATCGTGGCGCGATTCGGGCGCTTTCCGCATCGCAACGAAGCGCTCGGGCGCGTTTCCACGCCCGAGGAAGTGGAGTTTCTGAAGCAGCCAGGGTCGTCGTTTTAGCCCTGGCGGGGCTTACGTGCGCTCGCGGCGCTCCGACCATTTGTCGACCGTCTCGCGCGGCGCACGCGCCAGCATGTCGATCAGCGCGGCGGGGTCGTCGCTCACGTGCAGCAGGTCGGCGTGATGGCGCTTGAGGAAGCCTTCCTGCACGGCATGGTCGATGAAGGCAAGCAGCTTGTCGTAGAAACCCGCCACGTTCAGCAGGCCGATGGGCTTGTTGTGATAGCCGAGCTGCAGCCACGTGAAGGTTTCGAACAGCTCTTCATAAGTGCCGACGCCACCGGGCATGGCGATAAAGGCGTCCGCTCGATCGGCCATCATCTGCTTGCGCTGGTGCATGCTGTCGACGATGTGCAGTTCGGTCAGCTCCTTATGACCGACCTCCTTGCGCACCAGCGATTTCGGGATGATGCCGATGACCGGGCTGCCGCCGTGCAGCACTGCGTCGGCCACCACGCCCATCAGGCCGACGTTGCCGCCGCCGTAGACAAGCGTCAGGTCACGCTTGACCATCTCGTTGCCCAGCGCAATAGCGTTGGCTTTGTATTCCGGGCGCTCGCCGGGGCTGGAACCGCAATAGACGCAGATCGATTTCATTGAGCAGGGGTGTTGTTGCTGGGGGTGCCCGGGGCGCCGATAGGCGGATCGTTGCTGCGGCTCACCGCCAGCAAATCAAACGCCCGGCGGGGCTTGCCGCGCAGGTAAGGCGCGAGGATCGACAGGATGTGGTAACTCGCGCCGTGCAGGTGGTCACGGATCGCGTTCTGGTCGTTGTACTGGCGCGGATGCTGCACGAACTGGAACGACAGCCAGTAGGTGGCAATCACCACGATATTGGTGCAGATGACGTCGACCTGCTCGGCCGTGGCTTCCATCTCGCCGTCTTCGATGAACTGGTGGCAGATGTCCATGGCGAAGTGGCGCTTCTGCTCGACGATCCGCTTGAAGTTCAGTTCAAGCATGCGGTTGCGCGCGAGCAGATCGTTGATGTCGCGATACAGGAAGCGGTAGTTCCAGAGAAACTCCGACATGTACTGCAGGTAGCCCCACGTTTCGTCGAGTGTGGCCTTGTGATCGTCCGGCAGCTTAAGACGACGCGCGATCTCCTGCTCGAACTGCACGAAGATCGAGTTGATGATGTCGTCCTTGTTGCGAAAGTGGTAGTACAGGTTGCCCGGGCTGATCTCCAGCTCTTCGGCGATCGTCGTGGTCGTGACGTTGGGCTCGCCCAGTTCGTTGAACAGGCGCAGCGACACTTCGAGAATGCGATCGCGCGTCCGGCGCGGGCCGGTGGAATGCTGCTTGGTTTCCATTGAACTGCCAAGGCCGGTGGCCCTGTCTCCGTGGCGTATTGGTGCCCGGATTATAAGAGATCGTGCTTGTGCAACGATCCCCACATGCCGCGGGGGAATACGTTGCCAAACGTTGTCGCGCGCTTTTCGCTGGTGATGCTAATGCAACAGCGATGCCACCCACGGCCACGCGATCGCTACCCACGTCCCCACGCACAGCAACAGGGCCAGCATTACCGCCGCGCTGCCGAAATCCTTGGCACGCTTGGACAGCCCGTGCTGCTCCAGCGAGATGCGGTCGACTGCCGCTTCCACGCTCGAATTGAGCAATTCCACGATCAGCACCAGCACCAGCGTGCCGAGCATCATAATGCGCTCGACCACTGTGGCGGGAATGACGAAGGCGCACGGCAACAGGATCGCGCACAGCGTCAGCTCCTGGCGGAACGCGCTTTCCTCATCGATGGCGAAGCGGATGCCGCTGATGGAGTTCTTGAGCGCAAACCAGGCCCGCGTGATCCCGCGATTGCCTTTATGCGGGTTGTCAGCCGGCGAATAGGCGCCGGCCGCTGGTGGGGCAGGCGGATTTTCCAGTCGCCGATCCGGCGGGGTGGTGGGCTTCATGGAACGCAAGGCTCAGGCACCCGCGGCGGTGGAGGGTTCGGCGGCCGTCGTGTTGCCGGCGGAGGCGGCGGGCATCGGACGCAGGTGCGCGAGAAACTGTTCGGAGGCAGCGCGCCACGAGAACTTCTCTGCATGCGCGCGCGCCGTGGCGCGGTCGATGCGAAGCGCCTCCAGGCAGGCTTCGCGCAGGTCTTCGCGCAATGCGCCAGCCGGAGAATCGCCCAGCACGTCGATCGGGCCCGTTACCGGATACGCCGCCACCGGCAAGCCGCTGGCAAGGGCCTCCAGCAATACCAGTCCGAACGTGTCGGTGCGGCTCGGGAAGACGAACACATCGGCCGAGGCATACACCTTGGCCAGTTCCGGTTGCTTGAGCACGCCGAGGTAGCTGGCATTCGGGTACTTGGCTTTCAGCCCGGCGAGCGCGGGACCTTCGCCGACGACCCACTTGGAGCCCGGCAGATCCAGCTCCAGGAATGCTTCGACGTTCTTTTCCACGGCCACACGTCCGACGTACAGAAAGATGGGGTGCGCCGTGTTCAGCACGTTGCTGCGCTGGGCGGTGAAGATGTCCAGGTCCACGCCGCGCGTCCACAGCACGCCGTTGGTGATGCCGTAGTCGGCAAGGTCCTTCAGCACCACTGGCGTGGGTGCCATCACGGCCTGCGCGGGGCTGTGGAACCAGCGCAGGAAGCGATACGTCCAGGCCAGCGGAATGCCGAAGCGAGCCTGCACATACTCCGGAAAGCGCGTGTGGTATGCCGTCGTGTAGGGCAGCTTATGGCGCAGCGCGTAGGCGCGTGCAGCCAGGCCCAGCGGGCCTTCGGTAGCGATGTGCAAGGCCTGCGGGGCGAACTTTTCGATGCGCTCGCGCACGCGCTTGGACGGCAGGATCGACAGGCGGATTTCCGGATACGTCGGGCACGGCACCGTCTTGAATTCCAGCGGCGTGATCATGTCGACGATGTGCCCCATGGCCTCCAGCTCGCGGCGCGTCTGGGTGAGGGTGCGGACGACGCCGTTGACCTGCGGTTCCCAGGCATCGGTGACGATCATGACTTTCACGGGCTCTCCTTGGGGGGTAGGTTGGGCCGCAGCGGGCTGGGCGAAGTCGATGCTGGTGTTGGTCATAGGGGCTTCCATCAGGCGGCGGCCGCAGCGGCACGGCGTGCGCGGCGGGAGGTGCGCGGCGCATCGAGCAGATGCGTCCAGTAGACGATCTGCAGTTCGCCTTCCATGGTTTCGACCAACGCGGAGAGGCTCTCCACCCAGTCGCCGTCGTTGCAGTAAAGCTGGCCGTCGATCTCGCGGATCTCGGCTTTGTGGATATGCCCGCAGACCACGCCGTCGCAGCCGCGGCGGCGCGCTTCGTCCGTCATCACACGCTCGAACGAATTGATGAAGTTGACCGCGTTCTTGACCTGATGCTTCAGGTATTGCGACAGCGACCAGTACGGAAAACCAAGCCGCACGCGGATGCGGTTGAAGTGCCGGTTCATCGCCAGGATGAAGGTGTAGAGCGAATCGCCCACGTAAGCCAGCCAGCGCGCGTGCTGCATCACACCGTCGAACAGGTCGCCGTGCACGACCCACAGGCGCTTTCCCGTAGCGGTCACGTGCACAGCATCTTCAGCGACTTCTATATCGCCAAAGTTCAGGCCGTGGAACTGGCGCGCCATCTCGTCGTGGTTGCCCGGGATGAAGACCACACGCGTGCCTTTGCGCGCGCGGCGCAGCACCTTCTGCACCACATCGTTGTGGGCCTGCGGCCAGTACCAGCCCTTGCGCAGTTGCCAGCCGTCGACGATGTCGCCCACCAGGTACAGCGTGTCCGATTCGTGATGCTTGAGGAAGTCGAGCAGGTAATCGGCTTGGCAGCCCGGCGTACCGAGGTGGATATCCGACAGCCAGATCGTGCGATAGCGCTGAATTTTCTCGGCGGGCGGGTCAGTGTCGGTGTCAGCCGCGCGGTCCGGTGTTGCTGTCGAAGCTGGCGTGGCGACGGGTGCCTCGTGCTCACGGACATCGCCACGCCCGGCCGGTAAGGCTGAGCCCAGCGCGCCCGCGGCGGCGAGCCCGGCGGCCATTTGCATCAGAGGCGGTGGAGCGTTCCAGTCGGAACCGGTGAGGGGAGCAGCGCGAAAGCGTTGCGCGAGGCGGCGGAGGAAACCAGGGCGCGATGGCAGTTTTGGCAGGACCATGTCGGCAACAGAGGCTGCGTTAGACGGATTTCGCCATCGCTGCATGAAAAAGCCGTGTCAGAAACATGACCGTCACATGACGTGGTTGCCGGGCCGGAGGAGGCGTACGCCCAAGAAGTACGCCGGGCGCGGGTTTCAAGCAGAGGCGGTCGCCGTGATGCCTTCAATCCGTACAAGCTCCGCCAGCACAGCATCGCGCACGCGTGCGTCGCATAGCAGCGACACATGGCCGATCCCTGCAAGGGGGATGTGCCGCGCGCCTTCCAGCCAAGACGCACCGGGCGGCCCAACAATGGAGTCGTGCCACGAGAAGATTGACGTGATGCGCGCCCGAACGGCCAGCGTTTCAGACGCCGCAAGTTGGCGCAGCCACGGGCTCGCCCACGCCATCTGACGGACGTTGCGGCCGCGCCCTGTACGCGCCATTGCCGTGCCCCGATGTGGCGTGCCGAGCGTGATCACGTGGGTCACCGGGCTAGGCTCCGCTTGTCGAAGCAGCGCTCGCGCAGCGAGTCCGCCCATGCTGTGGCAGAGCAAGACGGGCGCGCGCCCGTGCGCGCGCGTCAGCTGCGCGACGGCCGCAACGATGTCCTGGGCGTATTCGTCGATGTCGCCCAGCAACGGCATGAGATCGATGGCGTCGGTCGGATGTCCGGCGGCGGCCAGATGCTGCTGCATCGGCAGCCACACCGCATGGTTGCAGCCATAGCCGTGGACCATCAGCACAGGCACGCGCCTGCCCGCATCGGCGGGCGCATCGAACGTTGCGCGTGCGCGGAACGGCTGCAGCACGTTGAACATCCACGCTACGGATACACATTCGCGCAACCAACATGCGATGAAGCCGGTGATGCCGATGCGCTGTTCGCACGGCACGGGCATGCGGTCCCACATGGGGTCGTCCGGTATCGCGGTACCGAGGCTCTTCAGCGACACCAGGAACGCCCATCCGACCGAAAGAAGATAGCCCAGCACCAGCGCCGCGCCCGCGAGCAACGTTGCGGCCGGCCAATGCCATCCCGCCCAGTCATGCGCTGCCCAGCCGACCGCGATCGTCGCGGCACATTGCAGCGCAACGGCAATGCGGCGCACAGTGGCGGCGGTCAGGGAGGCGAAAGGAACAGAGGAGGCTGAAAGATCGGCGTGCGTCATGGTGGAGGAGGCCGCCGAATGTGAAACTGATCAGTCACGCACCAGCCGCGTGCCGGCCAGGCGATCGTGCAGGAACTGGCGCTGCGGATCGAACCACGCCAACGCGCCCCAAACCAGCAGGCATGCGAGAGCGACACCGGCACCGGTCCATCGCGACGCGCCGCTCAGATGGATGACGCCGACCGCTGCGGCCACCCACACCCACGCCAGCAGATAGCGTGCAATGGCACGGCCCAGCGAAATACGCGACCCATCGGCGTTGACCACGCGCATGCGCCATGTCTGCATTGCAAGCGTTTGGCCGCGCTTGCGCCAAAACCACACGAAGTACAGACCCAGCGCCAGGAAGCCCCACACCTGCAGTCCCACATCGCCGGTCCGGGCAAGGGGCGGAACGATCAGGCGCAGCAGCAAGAAAACAGCCGATGCGCCAAACATCACGCCAAACAACAGCAGGCCTTCGTACAGCATGGCGGCAAGACGGCGACGCAGCGTGGGCGCTGCGAGCGGATCAGGCGTCGCAACCGGCGAGGTTGAAGAAGCGGAGGTGGCCATCGAACAAAGTGTGAGCGCCGTAAGCGCAGTCCATCAGGCGCCGCGCAACGTTCGCGGGCACGTGGTTCGGATTATGCCAAAGGGTTTGTGGGCCTTAGCCGCCCAGCACCGTGGAGGGCGGCGGGTTGCCCGAGTCTCCGCCGGTGGTCGCTGGCGGTGCAACCGGGTGAGGCGGCAGCGGCGGCGCGCTTGACGGCGCCGGTGCCGGTGCGGCAGCAGCCGGTGGGGGCGCAGGTGTCGCAGCCGGCGCGGATGCCGTGGCGGTCGCCTTGTTCGTCGGTACCGATTTCGTGGTGCCAGGCTTGGTGCGCGCACCGTGGTGGAGCGACTTGGCGGCGTCCTTCGCCAGGCCTGTGCTGCCAGGAAGCGCCGTCACCGCAGACGGGTGCTTTTGCGCCTTTGCCGCGGCAGCCAGTGCCTTTTTCTGCTCTTCCGTCAACTGCTGATAGCTTTGCCACGCCTCGCTCTTCTTCTGCACAGGCAGCGACTTGGTGGTCTGAAAATTTTCCCGCGCGCGGTGGCGCTGCTCAGGGGTGAGCTTGACCCAATCCGCCATGCGCGTTTGCAGGCGCTGCTGCTGTGCCGGCGTGTATTTCGGATACGCCTGCGCAATCTGCAGCCACTTTTTGCGGGCCAATTCCGGCAGACCGTTCCATTCCTGTGCGAGAGGCGCAAAGATGCGCTGCTGCACAATGGTCAGTTCTGTCCAGTTCGGGTGGACTGCCGGCAGGGGATTCGTGGCGGGCGGCGTCGGCAGATCGGTCACCGGCGCGTTGACTGTTACGCCGGGACCGGCCGCAGGCGCCGAAGCGGCTGGAACCTGCGCGATCGCGAGCCCCGCCGTCAGGCCGACCGCGCCGATCAAGGCAACGATACCGGCGCGTAGACGCAGCGTCCTTTCGCCTCGCGGTGATTGGCCGTGGGTGTGCTGGAAGTTGCTCATCGATCAGCCTTTCACTGATCGTGCTTGAGGTACTGATGGAAGCCTTGATCGGCGTAAGCGGCCAGCGGCAGATCGTCGAGCAGCATTGCAGCATCGACCTCCGCGAGTTCGTCGACGCGTTGTTGCTGCTGCCACTGATAGATGCCCGCGAGCCCAGCCACCAGCGCGATGGTCGGCCACAACAGGCCAAGGCGGCGCAGGACTGCGGCAGCGCGTTGCAGCGGCGACGGTGCCTCGCCTTCCGTGTCGAAGGACACCGAGCCGACGCCCGGTATTGCCAAGGCAGGGGAGCGCACCGTGCTCGGCACTTCCGCTTTCTTGTGCGCAAGCGCCGTCCGGCGGGCCGCTGCGAGGCGGTCGCGCACATCGGGCGGCAACTGTCCTGCCGACTCATTCAGAGCGGTTCGGACGGCATGCGCAAAACGGCGTTCTCGAAGTTCTACCTTGTTCATAGTCGGATCCCTCGCGCCCGCAGCGCTTGGGCCAGGGCGTGTGTTGCCCGCGAGCAGTGCGTCTTTACACTGCCCTCGGAACAGCCCATCGCCTGGGCCGTCTCTGCAACATCCATGTCCTCCCAGTAACGCATCAGGAACGCCTCCCGTTGACGCGTGGGGAGTTTCTCGATTTCGCGTTCCAGGATTTCCAGCATCTGCGATCGCTCGACCTTGTCAGCACTGCTTTCCGCCGCTGTGGTGCCGGCTTCGCTTTCGATCAGTTCAAGCGGGTCGGTGTCGTCGCCCTCGGCGTCCGTGCGGAAGCTGGAAAACAGGCTCACCCACGTGTTGCGCACCTTGGAGCGGCGAAACCAGTCATGAATCGTATTCTGCAGAATGCGCTGAAACAGCAGGGGGAGCTCGGCCCCCGGCTTGTCGCCGTATTTCTCGGCCAGCTTGATCATGGCGTCCTGCACGATATCGAGCGCGGCATCGTCATCGCGCACCGCGAAGACCGCCTGCTTGAAGGCGCGTTTCTCGACGCTTAGGAGAAAGGCCGACAGTTCCTGTTCAGAGGCCATACAACGGCGGATGCGATTCCTGTAAGGCGGCCGCGCGAAAATTCACATTCACAAGATGTGATGGTCACGCCGCGTGGCGTCAACGGCGTTGGCCGTGAAAAATGTTGCGATGCTAGCAAAAATGCGGCTCTACGGACAGACCGACTGTCTGGTGGGCCCGTTGACTTGGAGATTCGCGCCGGCGCTGGACCGCTATGCGGCATTGCAGTATCATCCGCGGTTCACAATATCTGTGGTTTGTCTCATCTGGACGCCCATCAGGCGGACCATCCATGCAGACGCGCACCGCTCAAATCCGCGCCACAAGCCCGGTAGAGAGCATCCAAACAATTTTTTGCCGAAAATTGCAAAGGACTGACATGAATATGCCAAGCGCGGAATTTTCCCACGCCAATAGCGGTTCATCTGCCGACATGATGGGGGCTGACATCCTCGTCAATGCGCTCGCGGCAGAAGGCGTCGAGTTCGTCTGGGGGTATCCCGGCGGCGCGGTGCTCTATATCTACGACGCGTTCTACAAGCAAAACAAGATCGAACACATCCTGGTGCGCCATGAACAGGCGGCAGTCCATGCGGCTGACGGCTATGCGCGCGCCACGGGCAAGGTCGGTGTCGCCCTGGTGACGTCCGGCCCGGGCGTGACCAATGCCGTAACGGGCATCGCCACCGCCTACCTGGATTCGATCCCGATGGTGATCATCACCGGCAACGTGCCGACGCACGCCATCGGCCAGGATGCCTTCCAGGAGTGCGACACCGTCGGCATCACCCGCCCGATCGTCAAGCACAACTTCCTGGTCAAGGACGTGCGCAACCTCGCCTCGACCATCAAGAAGGCGTTCTACATCGCCGCAACGGGTCGTCCGGGCCCGGTGGTGGTGGATATCCCCAAGGATGTCTCGCGCGAGCTCTGCAAGTACGAGTATCCGAAGACCATCGAGATGCGCTCGTACAGCCCGGTCAACAAGGGCCATTCGGGGCAGATTCGGAAGGCAGTGAGCCTGCTGCTGCAGGCTGAGCGTCCGTATATCTACTCGGGCGGCGGCGTGGTGCTTGCCGAGGCCAGCGAAGAGCTGCGCCAGCTGGCTGCGCTGACGGGCTACCCCGTGACGAACACGCTGATGGGGCTGGGCGCTTTCCCGGGCACCAGTAAGCAGTTCGTGGGCATGCTCGGCATGCACGGCACGTATGAAGCCAACATGGCGATGCAGAACTGCGACGTTCTGATTGCCATTGGCGCGCGATTCGATGATCGCGTGATCGGCAGCCCGGCGCACTTCACCTCGCAGCCGCGCAAGATCATCCACATCGACATCGATCCGTCGTCCATTTCAAAGCGGGTGAAGGTCGACATCCCCATCGTCGGCAACGTCAAGGACGTGCTGCAGGAGATGATCGCCCAGATCCAGTCTGGCGAAGCCAAGCCGAACAAGACGGCGCTGGCCAAGTGGTGGGAACAGATCGAACAGTGGCGCAGCGTCGACTGCCTGAAGTACGACCGCACCTCCGAGATCATCAAGCCGCAATACGTGGTCGAGAAGATCTGGGAACTGACCAACGGCGACGCTTTCATCTGCTCCGACGTCGGTCAGCATCAAATGTGGGCCGCGCAATTCTACAAGTTCAACGAGCCGCGCCGCTGGATCAACTCCGGTGGTCTGGGCACGATGGGTGTCGGCCTGCCTTACGCGATGGGTATCAAGAAGGCGTTCCCGGACAAGGAAGTCGTCACCATTACGGGTGAGGGCTCGATCCAGATGTGCATCCAGGAACTGTCGACCTGCCTGCAGTACGACACGCCGGTGAAGATCTGCTCGCTCAACAACGGTTACCTCGGCATGGTCCGCCAGTGGCAGGAAATCGAGTACGACAACCGCTACTCGCATTCCTACATGCAGGCGCTGCCCGACTTCGTGAAGCTGGCCGAATCGTATGGTCACGTCGGCATGCGCATCGAGAAGACGTCTGACGTCGAGCCCGCCCTGCGCGAAGCCTTCCGACTCAAGGATCGCACCGTGTTCCTCGACTTCCAGACCGACCCCACTGAGAACGTCTGGCCGATGGTCCAGGCTGGCAAGGGCATCTCTGAAATGCTGCTCGGCGCGGAGGATCTGTAATGCGCCACATTATTTCTGTCCTGCTTGAAAACGAACCGGGCGCGCTGTCGCGCGTGGTGGGCCTGTTCTCGGCGCGTGGCTACAACATCGAGACGCTGACTGTCGCCCCGACCGAAGACGCCTCGCTGTCACGCATGACGATCGTCACGACCGGTTCGGACGACATCATCGAGCAGATCACCAAGCACCTAAACCGCTTGGTGGAAGTCGTCAAGGTCGTCGACCTGACCGAAGGTGCTCACATCGAGCGCGAGCTGATGCTCGTGAAGGTGCGTGCGGTCGGCAAGGAGCGCGAGGAGATGAAACGCACCGCGGACATCTTCCGCGGCCGCATCATCGACGTGACCGAGAAGACCTACACGATCGAGCTGACCGGCAACGGCAGCAAGCTTGACGCGTTTCTCGATGCCATCGATCGCACTGCCATTCTCGAGACCGTTCGCACAGGCGGCTCGGGCATCGGCCGCGGCGAGCGCATTCTGAAGGTTTGAGCCGGCGCGTGCACCAACGTGTAGCTGCAGCCGGACCCCATCGATATTGAAGTATTTGAAAATTAGGACATCACCATGAAAGTGTTTTACGACAAGGACGCCGACCTCTCCCTGATCAAGGGCAAGAACGTCACCATCGTTGGCTATGGCTCGCAAGGCCACGCCCACGCCCTGAACCTGAACGACTCGGGCGTGAAGGTGACGGTCGGCCTGCGCAAGAATGGCGCGTCGTGGAACAAGGCTGTTAACGCTGGCCTGCAGGTCAAGGAAGTGGCCGAGGCTGTGAAGGAAGCCGACGTTGTCATGATCCTGCTGCCGGACGAGCAGATCGCCGATGTGTACAAGAACGAAGTGCACAACAACATCAAGCAAGGCGCCGCACTGGCGTTCGCCCACGGCTTCAACGTGCACTACGGTGCCGTGATCCCGCGCGCGGACCTGGACGTCATCATGATCGCCCCGAAGGCGCCGGGCCACACCGTGCGCGGCACGTACACGCAAGGTGGCGGCGTGCCGCACCTGATCGCAGTGCACCAGGACAAGTCGGGCGCTGCACGTGATATCGCTCTGTCGTACGCCACGGCCAACGGCGGTGGCCGCGCCGGCATCATTGAGACGAACTTCCGCGAAGAAACCGAAACCGACCTGTTCGGCGAACAGGCCGTGCTGTGCGGCGGTACCGTCGAACTGATCAAGGCCGGTTTCGAGACGCTGGTGGAAGCCGGTTACGCTCCGGAAATGGCGTACTTCGAGTGCCTGCATGAGCTGAAGCTGATCGTCGACCTGATCTATGAAGGCGGCATCGCCAACATGAACTACTCGATCTCGAACAACGCCGAATACGGCGAGTACGTCACCGGCCCGCGCGTCGTGACGGATGAGACCAAGAAGGCCATGAAGCAGTGCCTGAAGGACATCCAGACCGGCGAATACGCCAAGAGCTTCCTGCTGGAGTACAAGGCGGGCCAGCCGACGCTGATCTCGCGCCGCCGCCTGACCGAAGAGCATCAGATCGAGCAGGTCGGTGCCAAGCTGCGTGCGATGATGCCGTGGATCGCCAAGAACAAGCTGGTCGACCAGTCGAAGAACTGATCGCCCGCGCCTTGTGCGAGAAAGCCAGCCTTCGGGCTGGCTTTTTTTTGTGCTGATTCGAGGGCGCCAAACGTTGTTTCCAGTGCTGGCGCTGCCCCGTGTCGGCTAGAATGCCGCATTTCCTTCAAGACGCTGTCGAGGTCTGATTTGAACAACACGTATCCGCATCCCATCATTGCCCGCGAGGGTTGGCCGTACCTGGGCGGGATTTTCATCGTCACGCTCATCGTGCAGGCTGCCGCCGGTTTCGGCTGGGCCTGGCCTTTCTGGGTGCTGACGCTGTTTGTGCTGCAGTTCTTCCGCGATCCGGCGCGCGTCGTGCCAACGCAGGCCAATGCGATTCTTTCGCCGGCGGACGGTCGCATCGTCGCAGTCGAGCAGGTACGTGACCCGTACGCTGATCGCGACGCGCTGAAGATCAGCGTGTTCATGAACGTGTTCAACGTGCACTCGAACCGCGCGCCGGTCGACGGCACGGTGCAGCAGGTGCAGTACTTCCCGGGCAAATTCGTCAATGCCGACCTCGACAAGGCGTCGCTCGAGAACGAGCGCAACGCCATCGTCTTGCGCCGCGCTGATGGCCAGCTCGTCACTTCGGTGCAGGTGGCTGGATTGATCGCGCGGCGCATCCTTTGCTATACGAAGGCAGGCGAAGCGCTCACGCGTGGCCAGCGCTATGGCTTCATTCGTTTTGGCTCGCGTGTTGACGTGTACCTGCCGCTGACGGCGCGCCCGCGCGTGACCATCGGCGAAAAGGTATCCGCCACGCTTACGGTGCTTGCTGAGCTGGACTGATCCGGAGGCCGCCATGCCCGCGTTCAACCGACGCAAGAAGCGTTTTACCGCCGGCAACGTGACGCACCTGCGTCCGTTGCGGCACAACCAGCCGAGGCCGGATGACGACGATCTTGAGATCGTGCGTCCGCGGCGCCGCGGCATCTATCTGCTGCCCAACGCGTTTACGACGGCTGCGCTGTTCGCCGGCTTCTTCGCCATCGTGCAGGCGATGAACCTGAACTTCGAGACCGCCGCCATCGCCATCTTCGCTGCGATGGTCCTCGATGGCATGGACGGCCGCGTCGCCCGTATCACCAACACGCAAAGCGCGTTCGGCGAGCAATACGACTCGCTGTCGGACATGGTGTCGTTTGGCGTGGCGCCCGCATTGGTCATGTACGAATGGATCCTGCGCGATCTGGGCAAGTGGGGCTGGCTCGCGGCGTTCGTCTATTGCGCTGGCGCTGCACTGCGTCTGGCGCGATTCAACACGAACATCGGGTCCGTCGACAAACGCTTCTTCCAGGGCATGCCGAGTCCGGCAGCCGCGGCGCTCATCGCGGGTTTCGTCTGGCTCGCGATCGACAACAAGCTGCCGGTCAAAGAACTGTGGATGCCGTGGGTGGCCTTCGGGCTGACGCTGTATGCAGGGCTGTCGATGGTGTCGAACGCGCCGTTCTACAGCGGCAAGGCGCTCGACGTTCGTCACCGTGTGCCGTTCGGCGTGATGGTGCTGGTGCTGGTGTTGTTTGTGGTCATATCGAGCGATCCGCCGGTCGCGCTGTTTGGTCTGTTTGTTGGTTACGCGGTATCGGGCTACCTGCTGTGGGGCTGGCGTGCGCTGCATGGGCAACAAGGTAGCCCGCGCTTGCCGAAACAGGCGCAAGATGCTGCGCATGAGTGACGGATGCGCTGCACCAATGTGCGCTTGCGCCGATTTTTGAATTCGTCTATAGTCGACCGCATGCTTTCGCACCCGATTTCCATTCTGATTACGCTAGTCTCGATTGATGGCCTACTAGGTCGTCAGGTCGGGACACGCGCATAGGAAATCGCAAAACAAGGCAAGTAGAAGCCGCCAAGTTTTCGCGAACCAGGATTCACAGCGCCCCGGCCTGCAACCATGCACGCCGGGGCGTTTTGCATTCTGCGCCGCAAAAAACCTTTCGAGACACCACTAAGACCGACGCCAAAAACGTCAACCCACCAAGGAGCCGCCATGAGCGACAAACTCATCATTTTTGATACCACCTTGCGCGACGGCGAGCAGTCCCCCGGGGCGTCGATGACCAAGGAAGAGAAGATCCGCATCGCCAAGCAGCTTGAGCGGCTCAAGGTGGACGTGATCGAGGCTGGCTTTGCGGCAAGCTCAAACGGTGACTTTGAAGCGATCCGTGCGATTGCGCAGTCGGTCAAGGATTCGCGCATTTGCTCGCTCGCCCGTGCGAACGACCGTGATATCTCTCGCGCTGCCGAGGCGCTCAAGCCGGCGGGGCAGTTCCGCATCCACACGTTCATCGCCACATCGGCGCTGCACATGGAGAAGAAGCTGCGCATGTCGCCGGATCAGGTGTACGAGCAGGCGCGCCTGGCGGTGCGCTTTGCCCGCCAGTTCACTGACGACATCGAATTCTCGCCGGAAGATGGCAGCCGCTCCGACATGGACTTCCTCTGCCGCGTGCTGGAGGGGGTGATCGCCGAAGGCGCGACCACCATCAATCTGCCGGATACGGTGGGCTACGCGGTGCCGGAAGGCTACGCCGCTCTGATCCGTTCGGTACGTGAGCGCATCCCCAATTCCGACAAGGCGATCTGGTCAGTGCACTGCCATGACGATCTGGGCATGGCCGTTGCAAACTCGCTGACCGCTGTCCAGTTGGGCGGCGCGCGGCAGATCGAATGCACGATCAACGGTCTGGGCGAGCGCGCTGGCAACACCAGCCTCGAAGAGGTCGTGATGGCCGTGAAGACGCGTCGTGACTACTTCAACCTGGATGTCGGTGTCGACACCTCGCAGATCGTGCCGGCGTCCAAGCTGGTCTCGCAGATCACTGGTTTCGTCGTGCAGCCGAACAAGGCTGTCGTGGGTGCCAACGCGTTCGCACACGCTTCGGGCATCCACCAGGATGGCGTGCTCAAGGCGCGTGACACATACGAAATCATGCGTGCCGAAGATGTGGGCTGGACGGCTAACAAGATCGTCCTGGGCAAACTCTCGGGCCGCAACGCGTTCAAGCAGCGTCTGCAGGAGCTGGGCATCGAGCTGGATTCCGAAGCCGAGTTGAACGCAGCTTTCACCCGCTTCAAGGAGCTGGCCGACCAGAAGGCCGAGATCTTTGACGAGGACATCGTCGCCATCGTCTCGAACGAGGCGCAGCACAGCGAGGGCGAGCACTTCCGTTTCGTGTCGCTGGCCCAGCGTTCAGAGACTGGCGAGCGTCCGCACGCGCGCATCGTCTTCGTTGCGGACGGCAAGGAAGTGACGGGCGAAGCGGAGGGCAATGGCCCGGTCGACGCTACGCTGAACGCGATTGAGAGCAAGGTCGCCAGCGGCGCAGAGCAACTGCTGTATTCCGTCAACGCGATCACGACGGGCACGCAGGCGCAGGGCGAAGTGACGGTGCGGCTGTCCAAGTCGGGCCGCATCGTCAACGGTGTGGGCACGGATCCGGACATCGTTGCGGCATCTGCCAAGGCTTACCTTGCCGCGCTGAACAAGCTGCAGGACAAGAGCAGCGAAAAACTTAACCCGCAGATCTGATCGCGGGTTTCATCAACACACGCAGGAGTCAGCCCAGACCCCAACACGATCACCACTGAGCGCGCACCCGGTTATCCACCGGAACGCCAAGCGGGTGCGGCGGCACCGGGCACGTCAGGAGCGTGCACCATGCCGGCCGTCTTTGAGAGCGATGTCTGTGCGATCCACGACATGGCCGACCCGAAGGTCCACGCCAGGCGATCCGCCTCGCGTGGATGTTGCCGTTCTGGCGTTTGACGCTGACTCAGCGGCTGGAATCGTGATCGTGGTCGTACATGGGGTCGGGGCTGACCTGCGTGAGCCGTACGACGCCATCGCGGTCGAAATAGAAGTGCATCAGCGAGGGCCAGACGCCTTCATGCTTGAAGCGGTAGGACCACACCTGCCGATCCATCAGTCGGAAATACGCGGTCTCCTCTGGCTTGCCGAATGTCTGCAGCACGTCATTCTGCGTCGCGGTCCCGACGCGGATCTGCGCAAAGTCCATCGTGGTCAGAATCTGCCGGAACGAGACGAGCTTGCCGCTTGCGTCGAAATCAGCGGCATAGGTGAATTGCCCATAAGGCTGCGTTGGATATAGCCAGCGCGTGCCGCCACCGGCGCGGGGATACCGTTCCGGTGGTGTGCCAAACCGTGCCTCCACGGCAGAAGCGGGTTGGCCGACCAGTGCTTCGCCCGTTTGTACGGGCGCCAATACGGTGCACGCGCTTGTTGACGCCAGCGCTACGGCGAGCAGCGCCGCGCACTGCCATGTCGATCGAATGTTCACAGTGGTTCCTCCAATGCCCTTAGTGTAGGCGGGCGAGTGATTTGTGCCGGCTTGTGTCGATAGGCGCCGGCGCTTTACCATCCGCGCTTCCCGGAGATTTGCCATGGTGTTTCGTTGGTTTGTGGCCGCGCTGGCGGCCGTTGGGTTGTGTGGAACAGCGGGTGCCCAGCCCGAAGCCGCGCCGATCCGGCTGGCGCTGATTGAAGGTCTTTCAGGCCCGTTTGCCAACGCGGGCGAGGCAGTTGAGCGCAATCTGCGCATGGCGATCGAGGGCGTGAATGCGCGCGGCGGTGTGAAGTTGCCCGACGGCATGCATCCGCTTGCCCTTGCGCGCTTTGATAGCAAGAACAGTGTCGACGAGTCGTTGCTGCAGTTGCAGGCCGCGACGGATGCGGGCATCCGCTTTGTGCTGCAGGGCAACAGTTCGGCGGCAGCGGCGGCGTTGTCGACGTCGATCTCGCGCTACAACGAGCGTCATCCGGGCGCGCGCGTGCTGTTTCTGAACTACGCCGCCGTCGATCCCGCGCTGACCAACGAAGCATGCAGCTTCTGGCATTTCCGCTTTGACGCATCGGCCGACATGCGTATGCACGCGCTCACGGAAGTGATCCGCGCGGACAAAGCCGTCAAACGGGTGTACCTGATCGGGCAGGACTACACATTCGGCCGCCAGGTGGCGCAATTGGCGCGCCAGCAATTGAGCGAGAAGCGGCCAGATGTCGCGATCGTTGGCGAGGTGCTGCACCCGATAGGCAAGGTAAAAGACTTCGCGCCGTATGTGGCGCGCATTGCCGCATCCGGGGCGGATACGGTCATCACTGGCAACTGGGGTAACGATTTGACGCTGCTCGTCAAGGCTGCTCGGGATGCCGGGCTCAAGGCCCGCTTCTTTACGTTCTATGGCAACTCGCTGGGCGCGCCAGGTGCGATGGGCGATGCGGGCGTTGGCCGTGTCGTAGCGGTCGCTGAATGGCACCCGAATTTGGGCGGGGCCAAGTCCGATGCCTTCTACAAGGCCTTCCGCGCCCGTTATCCGGCGCCCGCCGACGACTACCCGCTGCTGCGCGACCAGATGATGGTGGATATGCTGGCCACCGCCATCGAGCGGGCCGGTTCCGCGGAAGCGGTAGGGGTGGCACGTGCGCTGGAAGGCGCATCGCTTGATAACGGGTTTCACCGGATCACCTTGCGAGCGGAGGATCACCAGGCCATTCAACCGCTTATCGTCACGCAAATGGAGCGGGCAGGGGCGCCCGGGACACCCTTCGATATTGAAGGCTCTGGCTACGGTTTCCGTACACTGAAAGTGATTCAAGCATCGCAAATTGCTTTGGCCACGTCGTGCAAAATGGTGCGTCCCTGAGCAGCCTGACACGAGATTGTCGTCAGGATGGCGTTCTGGGCTATAATCGCGGTCTTGCTGTCCGGGCCGATTTGGTATCGGGTGGCAAGATCATTGTTCAACACGGCACCAACGGCGGCCATTCCGGCGCTGCAGTGTCCGCAAGTCAAAGGAATCAAAATGTCCGTCGCTGACATCAACAAGCAAGACATCGTCAAAGATAACGGCCGCAGCGCCAACGACACGGGTAGCCCGGAAGTGCAAGTTGCACTGCTGACCGCCCGCATCAACGAACTGCAGCCGCACTTCAAGGCGCACATGAAGGATCACCACAGCCGTCGCGGTCTGCTCCGCATGGTGAGCCGTCGTCGCCGTCTGCTGGACTACCTCAAGAGCAAGGACGCTGACCGTTACACCGCCCTGGTTGCGAAGCTGGGCCTGCGTAAGTAATGGTGGGTATCACGCACTGCGCGTGATGAAAAGTGCCTGCGTCAGCGTGCTGATGCAGGCATTTTGTTTTTGGCGGCCGCGTTTGTGGCCGCGCCGGGCAACCGGTGAGTGATGGCAGTCGGCTAGTTCAAAATGGAGCGGCTGCCAAGGACCGGGGGCGGCAGGAAGCAGGGCCTTGTGTCATTCCAACGCGGCATTGATGCCAGCGCTGCGCTGGAATGGCATAAAACACACCTCTGCAACCGCACCGTCTTACGGAACGTGTTTGTCGCGGTGAAGCGCAATGAAGCGCGCCGCGAATACCGAACAGGAGATGCTATGACCATGTTCAATAAGGTCGTCAAAGAATTCCAATGGGGCGGCCATAAGGTCCGCATGGAGACGGGTGAGATCGCCCGTCAGGCGAGCGGCGCTGTGCTGCTCGATATGGACGACACCGTCGTGCTCGCCACCGTGGTGGGCGCCAAGAACCCGAAGCCGGGTCAAGACTTCTTCCCGCTGACCGTCGACTACCTCGAGAAGACCTACGCTGCCGGCAAGATTCCGGGGGGCTTCTTCAAGCGTGAAGGCCGTCCGTCGGAAAACGAAACGCTGACCTCGCGCCTGATCGATCGTCCGCTGCGTCCGCTGTTCCCGGAAGGCTTCTACAACGAAGTCCAGGTCGTGATCCACGTGCTGTCGATGAACCCGGAAGTGCCGGCCGACATCCCGGCGCTGGTGGCGGCTTCGGCTGCGCTGGCCGTGTCGGGTCTGCCGTTCAACGGCCCGGTGGGCGCTGCCCGCGTGGGTTACAAGGATGGCCAGTACCTGCTGAACCCGAATCGTGCCCAACTCGCGCATTCGGATCTGGACCTGGTTGTGGCCGGTACCGAGCGTGCTGTGCTGATGGTCGAATCGGAAGCGCAGCAGCTGTCGGAAGAAGTCATGCTGGGCGCCGTGGTGTACGGCCATGAGCAGATGCAGATCGCCATCAACGCGATCCACGAGCTGGTGCGCGACGGCGGTAAGCCCGAGTGGGATTGGCAAGCGGCTCCGAAGAACGAAGCGCTGGTCGCCAAGGTGTCCGAACTGGGCCTGGCCGATCTGCAAGCCGCTTACCAACTGCGCCAGAAGTCGGCCCGCAGCCAGAAGCTCAAGGAAGTCTACAAGTCGGTTGCGACCAAGCTGGCCGAAGCCGGTGTGGAAGCTGACGGCGTGGAAGTCGACAACATCCTGTTCGAACTCGAATCGAAGATCGTGCGCGGCCAGATCCTGAACGGCGAACCGCGTATCGACGGTCGCGACACCCGCACGGTGCGCCCGATCGAGATCCGTTCGTCGGTGCTGCCGCGTGCGCACGGCTCGGCCCTGTTCACGCGTGGTGAAACGCAAGCGCTGGTGGTGGCCACGCTCGGCACCAAGAGCGACGAGCAGATCATCGACGCGCTGCAAGGCGAGTACCGTGATCGCTTCATGCTCCACTACAACATGCCGCCGTTCGCCACGGGCGAAACCGGTCGCGTGGGCAGCCCGAAGCGCCGCGAAGTCGGCCACGGCCGTCTGGCCAAGCGCGCTCTGATTCCGGTGCTGCCGAAGGACGACGAATTCGCTTACACGATCCGTCTGGTGTCGGAAATCACCGAGTCGAACGGCTCGTCGTCGATGGCTTCGGTGTGTGGCGGTTCGCTGGCACTGATGGATGCTGGCGTGCCCCTCAAGGCGCACGTGGCCGGCGTGGCCATGGGCCTGATCCTGGAAGACAACAAGTTCGCCGTGCTGACCGACATTCTGGGTGACGAAGATCACCTGGGCGACATGGACTTCAAGGTCGCGGGTACCGACGCTGGTATCACCGCACTGCAGATGGACATCAAGGTGCAGGGCATCACCAAGGAAATCATGCAGGTGGCGCTGGCGCAAGCCAAGGAAGGCCGTCTGCACATCCTGGGCAAGATGCAGGCTGCCATGGGCGGCGCACGTACCGAGCTGTCGGAACACGCTCCGCGCATGATCACGGTCAAGATCAATCCGGAGAAGATCCGCGACGTGATCGGCAAGGGCGGTTCGACCATCCAGGCGCTGACCAAGGAAACCGGCTGCACGATCGACATCCAGGAAGACGGCACGATCACCATTGCGTCGACGTCCTCGGAAGGCATGGCAGAAGCCAAGCGTCGCATCGAAGGCATCACGGCCGAAGCCGAAGTGGGCAAGATCTACAGCGGCACGGTTCTCAAGCTGCTGGACTTTGGCGCGATCGTGAACATCCTGCCGGGCAAGGACGGTCTGCTGCATATCTCGGAGATCGCCAACGAGCGCGTGAACCAGGTTTCCGACTATGTGAAGGAAGGTCAGGCTGTGCGCGTGAAGCTGCTGAGCACTGACGAGAAGGGCCGTATGCGTCTGTCGATCAAGGCCGCCAAGGCCGAAGAAGGCGACGTGCCGGCCGCTGCACCGCAAGCACCGGGTGCTGGCGACGCCGCCTCGCAACAGCAGCAACAACAGCAATAAGCGAGCGGTTTTCGCCAAGAAAAACGGCTGGACGATGTCCAGCCGTTTTTTTGTTTACACTGCGTCGCGAGTTCTTCCCGTTGCGCCTTTGCGCCCCATCATGAGCCGCCTGTTCGAGCAAAACCGCATCGCCATCGTCTGGGACTTCGACAAGACGCTGATCCCGCGCTACATGCAAGTGCCGCTGTTCGACCGCTTCAACATCTCCGAGCAAGCCTTCTGGGATGAAGTGGCAGAGGGGTCGCGCGAAATCGAATCGCGTGGCCAGAAGGTCAACCACGAAACGTTTTATCTCAATGTGCTGCTGCGCCATGTGCGCGACGGCCGCATGGGCGGTCTCGACAACGCTACGCTGCGTGAGCTGGGCGCCGAACTTGAATTCTTTCCCGGCGTAGCGGATTTTTTCGAGCGCAGCAAGGCGTGGGTGCGCGACAACGGGGCCTACCAAGCGTTCGACATCAAGCTTGAGCACTACATTGTCAGCACCGGCCTGACGGAGATGATCAAGGGCTCACCCATTGCCCCATACATCGATGGCGTGTGGGGCTGCGAATTCCTGGAGGCGCCCGACATGAACGCGGATGGTCGGCCGGTCGTCTCGGAAATCATCTATGCGATTGACAACACGACCAAGACGCGGGCGCTATTTGAGATCAACAAGGGCGTCAACAAGCACCCCGAAGCCGTAAGTGTCAACTCCTCGATTGCCGAAGACGAGCGCCGCGTGCCGTTCGCAAACATGATCTACGTGGCCGATGGGCCGAGCGACATTCCGGCGTTTTCGGTCGCCCGCAAGGGCGGCGGCCGTACCTATGCGGTCTACAACCCTGAAAGCCCGCGTTCGTTCGAGCAGGCCGACAACTTGCGTGCCGATGATCGCGTCGACATGCTCGGCCCGGCGGACTATCGCGCGGGCTCCCCGACGGAGATGTGGCTGAAGTTGCATATCGGGAAGATCGCCGACGGCATCGTCCACGGCAAACAGGAAATCATGCGCGAAACCACGCGTGGCATTCCGCAACATTTTGTCGAGCCCAAGCGTAGCGTCTCGTAACTCGAGCGTCGCGTCGTAAACCTCATTGATCCGATTCCCATGAAAGCGATTGAAATCACCCAATACGGTGGCCCTGACGTCCTGCAGCTCGGCGAGCGCCCGATGCCGGAAACCAAGGCTGGTGAGGTGTTGATCCGTGTGCGCGCTGCCGGCGTGAACCGGCCGGATGTGTTTCAGCGGACAGGCAATTATCCGGTGCCGCCCGGTGCGTCCGACATTCCCGGACTGGAAGTCGCTGGCGAAATTGTCAGTGGTGATCTGGCGCATGCTGACAACCGCTACGGCTTGAAGGTGGGCGATCGCGTCTGCGCGCTGGTGCAGGGTGGGGGCTACGCGGAGTTCTGCACGGCACCGCTGGGCCAGGTGCTGCCCGTGCCGGCCGGTTTGTCCGATGTGGAAGCCGCTGCGTTGCCCGAGAACTATTTCACCGTGTGGTCGAACGTATTCGACCGCGGCTTGCTGGGGCGCGGCGCACACGGTGCCGATGAGACGCTGCTCGTGCAAGGTGGCTCCAGTGGCATCGGAACGACGGCCATTCAGATCGCGTCCGCATTGGGTCACCGTGTTTTTGCGACGGCAGGTAGCGCCGACAAGTGCGACGCGTGCGTCAAACTCGGTGCTGCGCGCGCCATCAATTACAAGACCGAAGATTTTGTCGAGATCGTCAAGGCTGAGACGGGCCGTGGCGCCGACGTGGTGCTCGACATGGTCGGCGGCAGCTATGTCGCGCGCGAAATTGACTGCACTGCTGACGACGGTCGCATCGTATTGATTGCATTGCTGGGCGGCGCCAAAGCCGAGGTGCCGCTGGGTGACATCCTGCGCCGCCGCCTTACGCTGACGGGTTCGACACTGCGCCCGCGTCCGGTCGCGTTCAAGGCGGCCATCGCGGCCAACCTGTATGAAACGGTCTGGCCGTTGCTGGCTTCTGGGCGCATCAAGCCGGTCGTCCATGAGGTCATGCCGGCCGCGCAGGCGGCCCAGGCCCACGCGCTGATGGAATCGAGCGCCCATATCGGCAAGATCATGTTGGTTTGGGATTGATTCCAAGACGTCAAAATTGACCCTGTTTTTGCCGCCACGGTAGAATGCCGGGTTTATTTGACAGTCGACCGGGCAAAACGTGAACGCAAGACCGAAGCTGGTGGTGGGGAACTGGAAGCTGCATGGCAGCCTGAGCACGAACGCCGCGCTGCTTGAGCAGATCAAGGCCGCAGGCAAAACCGCCGCCACGCTGGCGGTATGTGCGCCGTTTCCGTACCTGGCGCAGTGCCAGTCGCTGCTCGCCGGTTCTGCGGTGGCATGGGGCGCCCAGGATGTTTCGGCTGAAGCGCGCGGCGCCTTTACGGGCGAAGTGGCGGCGTCGATGTTGTCGGAATTCGGTTGCGGCTACGTGATCGTTGGGCACTCCGAGCGTCGGTCGTACCACGGTGAAACCGACGCGCAAGTGGCGGCCAAGGCCCTGCGCGCGCTCGAACACGGCATCACACCGATCGTCTGTGTGGGCGAAACGCTTGCGCAGCGCGAAGCCGGTGAGACCGAGCAGGTGGTGGGCCAGCAACTGGATGCGGTACTGGAAGCGCTGTCGGCGGAGCAACTGGGTCGTATTGTTGTGGCTTATGAGCCGGTCTGGGCGATCGGCACAGGCAAAACCGCATCCAGCGAGCAGGCGCAGGCTGTGCATGCGTTCCTTCGAGCGCGCGTCGCTGCCCGTGATGCGGGTGTGGCGCAGCGCTTGGTAATTCTGTATGGCGGAAGCGTCAAGCCGGACAATGCCGGCGAACTGTTTGCTATGGCGGACATCGATGGTGGCCTGATCGGCGGCGCCTCCCTGAAGGCCGAAGATTTCCTGGCGATCGGTCGCGCATAAACGACGGATCGAGTCGCAATGTCACCGATGTGCGACTGCAACATATTATTGAGAGAAACGAAATGGCAATTCTGAAGACTCTGCTGCTGGTGGCACAAATCCTGAGCGCGCTCGGTGTGATCGGCCTGGTGCTGCTGCAGCACGGCAAGGGCGCCGACGTTGGGGCAGCCTTTGGCTCCGGTGCGTCGGGTAGCCTGTTCGGCGCAACAGGCTCGGCCAACTTCTTGTCGCGCACGACGGCTGTGCTGGCTACCGTGTTTTTCATTGCCACGTTGGCGCTGACGCTGATCGGCACCAGCAAGGGCAGTGTGTCTGCGGGTGTGATGGGTTCGGTCGCACCTGTTACGTCCACGGCGTCGGCACCGGCGGCCTCGGCTCCGGCTGCTGGTCCGGCCGCAGCTTCCTCGCCCGCTGTGCCCAAGTAATTTGATGTAACGATCGCGGCGTACTGTTTGGGTTTTCAGCGCGCCGCGAAGCATAAGATTTTTCTTTGTGCATTGAACAAAAGCTTCGCTTTGCGGTAGAATGCAAGGCTTGAAACAATACGGAAAACGGGCAGGGGCGCTAAGCCTCAACCGGGTTCCTGATAGAGTTTCTTCCCCCAGCCGACGTGGTGAAATTGGTAGACACGCTATCTTGAGGGGGTAGTGGCGAAAGCTGTGCGAGTTCGAGTCTCGCCGTCGGCACCAATCAAATTCGGGGTCTGTTCCACGGGATGTTCCGCGCAGGCCCCTCCGCAAGACGACGCGCGGTCGAGGCGTCGTAAGGCTGCGGACCCGGCGCCTTCGATGGGGCGACAAGGCGCCGCCTGCGGGCAGTGCTGTTGCAACCATTCAAAAAGGCGGGCGTCCCTTGAACCTCGAAGCCTATTTCCCCGTACTGTTGTTCATCGTTGTCGGTGTTGGCCTTGGCCTTGCGCTGATGACCATCGGCCGAGTCCTCGGTCCGAACAATCCCGATCCTGACAAGCTCTCGCCGTACGAGTGCGGCTTCGAAGCATTCGAAGACGCGCGCATGAAGTTCGACGTGCGCTATTACCTCATCGCCATCCTGTTCATCCTGTTCGATCTGGAGACCGCGTTCCTCTTCCCGTGGGGCGTGGCGCTGCGTGAGATCGGCTGGCCGGGGTTCTTCGCGATGGGCGTGTTTCTTCTCGAGTTTCTCGTGGGCTTCGTCTACATCTGGAAAAAAGGCGCGCTCGATTGGGAGTGATGTGAAATGGCGATCGAAGGCGTACTCAACGAAGGCTTTGTCACGACAACCGCTGACAAGCTGATCAATTGGACCCGTACCGGGTCCCTGTGGCCGATGACGTTCGGTCTGGCGTGCTGTGCTGTGGAAATGATGCATGCCGGCGCGTCGCGTTATGACCTGGACCGTTTTGGCGTGGTGTTTCGTCCGTCGCCGCGTCAGTCTGACGTGATGATCGTGGCCGGGACACTGTGCAACAAGATGGCGCCTGCACTGCGCAAGGTGTACGACCAGATGGCCGAGCCTCGCTGGGTCATCTCCATGGGCTCGTGCGCGAATGGCGGCGGTTACTACCACTACTCGTATTCTGTCGTGCGCGGCTGCGATCGCATCGTGCCGGTCGATGTGTACGTGCCGGGCTGTCCGCCCACGGCTGAAGCGCTGATCTACGGCATCATCCAGCTGCAGGCCAAGATCCGTCGCACCAACACCATCGCGCGCAAGGCCTGACATGACCGAGAAGCTTGCCACCCTGAAGGCCGCGCTGGAAAAGGCGCTGGGCGATCGCGTTCAAAGCCTGACTGAGTCGATTGGTGAACTCACTCTCGTAGTGAAGGCTGCCGATTACTACGACGTCATGCGCACGCTGCGCGACGAAGCCTCGCTTAAATTTGAGCAGCTGATCGACCTGTGTGGCGTCGATTATGCCGATTACGGTGACGGTGCCTGGAACGGCCCGCGTTTTGCTGCTGTGTCCCACCTGCTGTCGATCACGCACAACTGGCGTGTTCGCGTTCGCGTGTTCGCGCCGGACGATGACCTGCCGGTGGTGGCGTCCGTGACGACGATCTGGAATTCCGCCGACTGGTACGAACGTGAGGCATTTGACCTCTATGGCCTGGTGTTCGAAGGCCACCCGGACCTGCGTCGCATCCTGACCGACTACGGCTTCATCGGCCATCCGTTCCGCAAGGATTTTCCCGTGTCGGGTTACGTTGAAATGCGCTACGACCCGGTGCAGCGTCGCGTGGTCTATCAGCCGGTGACCATCGAGCCGCGCGAGATTACGCCGCGTGTGATCCGCGAGGATCAATACGGTGGTCTGAAGCACTGAAGGGCGCCCGATCATGGCAGATATCAAGAACTACACCCTGAACTTCGGTCCGCAACACCCGGCCGCACACGGCGTGCTGCGCCTCGTGCTGGAACTGGACGGCGAAGTCATTCAACGCGCCGACCCGCACATCGGTCTGCTGCATCGCGCGACGGAAAAGCTCGCTGAACAGAAGACCTGGATTCAGAGCGTGCCGTACATGGATCGACTCGACTATGTGTCGATGATGGTCAACGAGCACGCCTACGTGATGGCAATCGAACGCCTGCTGGGTCTCGAAGTGCCGCTGCGTGCGCAGTACATCCGCGTGATGTTCGACGAAATCACGCGGATCATGAACCACCTGATGTGGATTGGTTCGCACGCGCTGGACGTGGGTGCCATGGCGGTGTTTCTGTACGCCTTCCGTGAGCGCGAAGACCTGTTTGATATGTACGAGGCGGTTTCGGGTGCGCGCATGCACGCAGCCTACTACCGCCCGGGCGGTGTCTATCGCGACCTGCCTGACACGATGCCGCAATACAAGGCATCCAAGGTGCGCAACGAGAAGGCCCTGGCTGCCCTGAACGAAGCGCGTTCGGGTTCGCTGCTGGACTTCATTGAAGACTTCACCAACCGCTTCCCGAAGTACGTTGACGAATACGAAACCCTGCTGACCGACAACCGGATTTGGAAGCAGCGTCTCGTTGGCATCGGGGTGGTGACTCCGGAGCGCGCGCTCAACAAAGGCTTCTCGGGTGCGATGCTGCGTGGTTCGGGTATCGAGTGGGATGTGCGCAAGAAGCAGCCGTACGAAGTGTACGACCGCATCGATTTCGACATTCCGGTCGGCGTGAACGGTGATTGCTACGACCGTTATCTGGTGCGCGTCGAAGAAATGCGCCAGAGCAATCGCATCATTCGTCAGTGCATCGAGTGGCTGCGCAAGAACCCGGGTCCGGTGATCACCGATAACCACAAGGTGGCGCCTCCGTCGCGCGTGGACATGAAGACCAACATGGAAGAGCTGATTCACCACTTCAAGCTCTTCACCGAAGGTATGCACGTGCCCGAAGGCGAGGCGTATGCCGCCGTTGAGCATCCGAAGGGCGAGTTCGGCATTTATGCAATCTCCGACGGCGCCAACAAGCCGTACCGTCTGAAGATTCGCGCCCCGGGCTTCGTTCATCTGGCCGCGCTCGACGAAATGGCGAAGGGTCACATGATTGCCGATGCGGTGACGATCATCGGTACGCAGGACATCGTGTTTGGCGAGATCGATCGCTGAGCCCGCAGGAAACAACGGTTTGACGCGCAGGCAAGCGCGGCTGTGAAACGAGGACGCACGCCGGGGTAAGGTACTTAGGTAATACGCCCCGCGTCCCGCACCAATCGCAACGAACATGCTATCAGCAGAAGCTCTCAAGGAAATCGACCGGGCGGTCGCGAAATATCCCGCCGACCAGAAGCAGTCCGCCGTGATGGCGGCGCTGGCGGTCGCGCAGAGCGAGAAAGGCTGGGTCTCGCCCGAAGTCATGCAGTTCGTGGCCGAATACCTCGAAATGCCGCCGGTGTGGGTCGAGGAAGTGGCGACGTTCTATAACATGTACGACACCAAGCCGGTTGGCCGCTTCAAGCTGTCGGTGTGCACGAACTTGCCGTGCGCGCTGTCGGGCGGCGAACGTGCTGCCGACTACCTGAAGAAGAAGCTGGGCATCGGTTTCAACGAGACCACCGCCGACGGCAACTTCACGCTGAAGGAAGGCGAGTGCATGGGCGCGTGCGGTGATGCACCCGTCATGATCGTCAACAACACCCACATGTGCAGCTTCATGAGCAACGAGAAGCTCGACGCGCTGATCGCCGACCTCCAGTCGAAGGCGCCGACCAACGGAGCAGGCAAGTAAATGACCTCTCTGCACGATCGACATATCCAGCCGTTGATTCTCGCCGGTCTGAACGGCGACAACTGGCATCTTGAAGATTACGTCAAGCGTGGCGGCTATCAACAGCTCAAACGCATCCTTACCGAGAAGATCACCCCCGAGCAGGTCATCGCTGACGTGAAGGCGTCGGGCCTGCGCGGCCGTGGCGGTGCGGGTTTCCCGACCGGCTTGAAGTGGAGCTTCATGCCACGCCAGTTCCCGGGCCAGAAGTATCTCGTTTGCAACACGGACGAAGGTGAGCCGGGTACGTTCAAGGATCGCGACATCATTCGCTACAACCCGCACGCGCTGATCGAAGGCATGGCCATTGGCGGCTACGCGATGGGCATCACCGTGGGCTACAACTACATCCACGGCGAGATCTGGAACGAATACAAGATCTTTGAACAGGCACTGGAAGAGGCGCGCGCTGCGGGCTTCCTCGGTGACAACATCCTGGGCTCCGGCTTCAACTTCCAGCTGCATGCGCACCATGGTTATGGCGCGTACATCTGCGGTGAAGAGACCGCACTGCTCGAATCGCTGGAAGGCAAGAAGGGCCAGCCGCGGTTCAAGCCGCCGTTCCCGGCGAGCTTCGGCTTGTACGGCAAGCCGACCACCATCAACAACACCGAAACCTTTGCCGCGGTGCCGTTCTTGTTGGCCATCGGTCCGGACAACTACTTGAAGATGGGCAAGCCGAACAACGGCGGCTCCAAGATCTTCTCTGTGTCTGGCGATGTGGAGCGTCCGGGCAACTACGAGATTCCGCTCGGCACGCCGTTCTCTAAGCTGCTGGAGTTGGCCGGCGGTATGCGCGGTGGCAAGAAGCTCAAGGCGGTCATCCCGGGTGGATCGTCGGCGCCGGTGGTGCCGGCTGACCTGATGATGGCCTCCGACATGGACTACGACTCGATCGCCAAGGCGGGTTCGATGCTGGGCTCGGGCGCCGTCATCGTGATGGACGAAACGCGCTGCATGGTGAAGTCGCTGCTGCGTCTGTCTTATTTTTATTACGAAGAGTCGTGCGGCCAGTGCACGCCGTGCCGTGAGGGCACCGGGTGGCTGTACCGCGTCGTCGATCGCATCGAGCACGGCAAGGGCCGCCAGGAAGACCTGGACCTGCTGAACAACGTGGCCGAAAACATCATGGGCCGGACCATCTGCGCGCTCGGCGATGCCGCCGCGATGCCGGTCCGCGGCATGCTCAAGCACTACTGGGATGAGTTCGCGTATCACGTCGAACACAAGCAGTGCATGGTGCCCACCTACATTTAAGCGTGGCAGAACATGGTTGAAATCGAAATCGATGGCAAGAAGGTCGAGGTTGCCGAAGGCAGCCTGGTGATGGAGGCTGCTCGCCAGACGGGCACCTACATTCCTCACTTCTGCTATCACCGCAAACTGTCGGTCGCGGCCAACTGCCGGATGTGCCTGGTCGAGGTCGAGAAGGCGCCCAAGGCGCTGCCGGCCTGCGCCACGCCCGTCACCGCGGGCATGAAGGTCTTCACAAACTCCGAGAAGGCAGTGAAGGCGCAGAAGTCCGTGATGGAGTTCCTGCTGATCAACCACCCGTTGGATTGCCCGATCTGTGACCAGGGCGGCGAGTGCCAACTGCAGGACTTGGCCGTGGGTTATGGCAAGTCCGAATCGCGCTACCAGGAAGAGAAGCGTGTGGTGTTCCACAAGAACGTGGGCCCGTTGATCTCCATGGAAGAGATGACGCGCTGCATTCACTGCACGCGCTGTGTCCGTTTCGGCCAGGAAATTGCGGGCGTGATGGAACTGGGCATGCTCAACCGCGGCGAGCATTCCGAGATCACAACGTTCGTCGGGCAGACCGTTGACTCCGAGTTGTCGGGCAACATGATCGATCTGTGCCCCGTTGGCGCACTGACCAGCAAGCCGTTCCGCTATTCCGCTCGTACGTGGGAGCTGGCACGCCGCAAGTCGGTGTCGCCGCACGATGGCCTGGGCGCTAACGTGATCGTCCAGACGAAGAATCAGCGCGTGATGCGCGTTCTTCCGCTGGACAACGAAGCCATCAACGAATGCTGGCTTTCCGATAAGGATCGCTTTGCCTATGAGGGCGTGAACAGCGATGACCGCCTGACCCAACCGATGCTCAAGCAAGGTGGTCAATGGAAGGCTGTCGACTGGACTACCGCACTGGAGTACGTTGCCAACGGCCTGAACGAAATCAAGCGTGACCACGGTGCGGAGCAAATCGGTGCATTGGCCAGCCCACACAGCACGCTTGAAGAGCTGTTCCTGCTGCAAAAGCTGGTGCGCGGCATTGGCAGCGACAACGTCGACTTCCGTTTGCGTCAGTCCGATTTCTCGGTCAAGCCAACGGGCGCTCCGTGGCTTGGCATGCCGATCGCCGACGTGTCGCTGCTGCAGCGTACGCTGGTCGTAGGCTCTTTCCTGCGCAAGGATCACCCACTGCTGGCCGCGCGTCTGCGTCAGGCAGGCAAGAAGGGTGCACAACTGAGCATGATCGGCGCAGGTGGCGAAGATCTGCTGATGCCTGCCACCCAACTGTTGGGCGCACCGTCGCAATGGCTGTCGCTGCTGTCGCAAGTGGCGGTGGCCGTGGCTGCTGCCAATAATGTTGCCCGTCCAGGCGGCACCGATGGAATCGAAGCCGGTGACATTGCCCGGCGCATCGCCGCAAGCCTCGCTTCGGGCGAGCGCAAGGCTGTGTTCCTCGGCAACGCCGCCGTGGCGCACCCGCAGTTTTCGCAACTGCATGCGTTGGCCCAGTGGGTCGCGCAGCAGACCGGCGCGACGCTTGGCTTCCTGACGGAAGCAGCCAACACGGTTGGTGGTTACATCGCCGGGGCGCTCCCCCAAGGCAATGGCTTGGATGCCGCCGCCATGCTGGCGCAACCGCGCCGCGCTTACGTGCTGTTGGGCGCCGAGCCGGAATTCGATACCGCCAACCCCACGCAAACGCGTGCAGCACTGGACCAAGCCGACACCGTGATCGTGCTAGCGCCGTTTGCCTCTCGCGCCGCACTTGAATACGCGGACGTGCTGCTGCCGACGGCTCCCTTCACCGAAACCTCGGGCACGTTCATCAACTGCGAGGGATTGCCGCAAAGCTTCAATGGCGTTGTGCGCAGCCTGGGTGACTCGCGACCCGCCTGGAAGGTCCTGCGGGTACTGGGCAACCTGCTGAACGTGTCTGGCTTTGAGTACGACAGCTCGGAAGTGGTGCGCGACGAAGTGCTGGCCAAGCCGGTCACCGAGCGTTTGTCGAACGCGACGATTGCGCAGACCGCCGCCCCAGTTGCTACTACGGCAGGCATCGAGCGTCTGGCCGATGTGCCGATTTACCACGCCGATCCGATCGTGCGCCGCGCCGGTTCGCTGCAACTGACGGCTGCAGCACGTGCTGCCGTGCGTGCTGGCTTGCCGGCTGATCTCTACGCACAACTGGGCCTGGCCAATGGTGACGCCGTGCGCGTGACGCAAGGGCAGCGCAGCGTGGTGCTGCCGGCCGTGCTGGACAAGTCGCTGGCTTCTGGCGTGATCCGCGTGCCGGCCGCTACCGAAGCGTCGGCGCAACTGGGTGCCATGTTCGGTGCGGTAAGCGTTGAGAAGGTTGAATCGTCCGCGCTGGCGGCTACGGTGTAAGGGTCAACATGATCGAGTCGATTACTTCTTTCGGTACCGCTACCTTCGGTGGGTGGTGGCCGCTGATCTGGACGCTGGTTCGCGCGGTCTGCATCATTCTGCCGCTGCTGCTGTGCGTGGCTTACCTGATTCTGTGGGAGCGCAAGCTCATCGGCTGGATGCACGTGCGTCTGGGCCCGAACCGCGTTGGCCCGATGGGCCTGCTGCAGCCGATTGCCGACGTGCTCAAGCTGCTGCTCAAGGAAGTCATGGTGCCTAGCGCGGTCAGCCGTGGCATGTACATCATTGCGCCGCTGATGGTGCTGATGCCGGCGGTGGCGATCTGGGCCGTGATCCCGTTCCAAGCGGAAGCCATGGTGTCGAACATCAACGCCGGCCTGTTGTACGTGATGGCGATCAGCTCGGTGGGCGTATACGGCGTGATCCTGGCGGGCTGGGCGTCGAACTCGAAGTACGCGTTCCTGGGTGCGATGCGCGCTTCGGCACAGATGATTTCGTACGAAATTGCGATGGGCTTCGCGCTCGTGACGGTGCTGATGGTGACAGGCAGCCTGAACCTGTCGGACATCGTTAATTCGCAGAATCGCGGTTTTTTTGCGGGTCACGGCATCAACATCCTCTCGTGGAACTGGCTGCCGCTGCTGCCGATGTTTGGCGTCTACTTCATCTCGGGTGTGGCTGAAACGAACCGCCACCCATTCGATGTGGTGGAAGGCGAATCCGAAATCGTGGCCGGTCACATGATCGAATACTCGGGCATGGCGTTCGCGCTGTTCTTCCTGGCCGAGTACATCAACATGATCGTGATCTCCGCGCTGACCGCAACGCTGTTCCTGGGCGGCTGGGCTTCGCCGATCGATGCACCGGTCTTCAACTGGATTCCGGGCTTCTTCTGGCTGCTGATCAAGGTTTTCCTGCTGCTGTCGGTCTTCATCTGGCTGCGCGCATCGTTCCCGCGTTATCGCTACGACCAGATCATGCGTCTGGGCTGGAAGATCTTCATTCCGCTCACTGTGGGCTGGCTTGTCGTCGTCGCCATCTGGTTGGTGTCGCCGTGGAACATCTGGAAGTAACGGGACAATAGGAAGGCACCATGTTGCTTGCCATCAAGGAATTCTTTAACAGCCTGCTCCTGAAGGAACTCTTCAAGGGGCTGGCGCTGACCGGGCGCTACCTGTTTGCGCGCAAGATCACCGTTCTCTTTCCGGAAGAGAAGACGCCGCTGTCGCCGCGCTTTCGCGGTCTACATGCACTGCGTCGCTATCCGAACGGCGAAGAGCGCTGCATTGCGTGCAAGCTGTGCGAAGCCGTTTGCCCGGCTCTGGCCATCACGATCGAGTCGGATCAGCGTGACGACGGCACCCGCCGCACCACGCGCTACGACATCGACCTGACGAAGTGTATTTTCTGCGGCTTCTGCGAAGAGGCTTGTCCGGTGGACGCCATCGTCGAGACGCACATCCTCGAATACCACGGTGAAAAGCGCGGCGACCTGTATTTCACCAAAGACATGCTGCTGGCCGTGGGGGATCGCTTCGAGCCGGAAATCGCGGCCAACAAAGCGGCCGACGCAAAGTACCGCTGATTCAAGACGTCCGCCGTGCAGTAGGCGGGCGGTGCAGTTGACATCCCGGTTGGACAACGGCTCTTGCAGAGCCAACCAGTTGCGGTGGCGTCATGCCATCGCAGCTTTGGACAAGCGCGTGCCGCAAAACGGCCCGTGCCAGGATCATGGAAATCACGACGATCATCTTCTACTGTTTCGCGCTCGTGCTGGTGCTCGCAGCGCTGAAGGTCATCACCGCGAAGAACCCGGTGCACGCGGCGCTGTTCCTCGTGCTCTCGTTTTTCACTGCGGCGGCGATCTGGATGCTGCTCAAGGCGGAATTCCTCGCCATCACGCTGGTGCTGGTCTACGTTGGGGCAGTGATGGTGCTGTTCCTGTTCGTGGTGATGATGATCGATATCGACATCGAACACCTGCGACGCGATTTCTGGACCTACGTACCGATGGCGGCCTTCGTGGGCGTGGTCATCATCTTGGAAATGGCCGTCGTGCTGACCAAGACCTTCATGGGCCGCGTGCAGCCGGTGCAGGAACTGCCGAAGGGCTTTAATGGGCCGAACACACAGGCGCTCGGGAAGCTGATCTATACCGATTACATCTATGCCTTTGAAGTGGCTGGCGCGGTGTTGCTGCTGGCGATTGTGGCCGCCGTCGCCTTGACCGCACGCCGCCGCAAGGACACCAAGGCACAGAACGTGTCCGATCAGATCCGCGTGAAGCGCAAGGACCGCGTGCGCCTGGTCTCGATGCCGGCGGAAAAGTCCGCCGGCGCAGCTTCGGCTGAATCCAAGAGCTGAGCCCCGGGAGAACCCATATGTCTTCATTATCCCTTGCCCATTACCTCGTGCTCGGCGCGGTGCTGTTTGCCATCAGCATTGTCGGCATTTTCCTGAACCGCAAGAACGTCATCGTGCTGCTGATGGCGATCGAATTGATGCTGCTGGCGGTCAACCTGAACTTCGTCGCGTTCTCCCACTACCTGGGCGATCTGGCGGGGCAGGTGTTCGTGTTTTTCATCCTGACGGTGGCTGCGGCGGAATCCGCGATCGGTCTCGCCATCCTGGTGGTGCTGTTCCGTAATCTGGACACCATCAACGTCGACGATCTGGACAGCCTGAAGGGCTGACCTCCGCATCCCACCTATAAGAAGCGTTCCATGGCTACCACGCTCAATCCCAACCTGCTGCTGGCGATCCCGCTCGCGCCGCTGGCCGGCGCGGCGATCGCCGGGCTGTTCGGCACCAAGTTCTTTGGTGAGAAGATCGGCCGCACGGCATCCCACAGCGTCACCATCCTCGGTGTTGCGATCGCCTTCATTCTGTCTGCGCTGACGCTGTCTGACGTCATCAATGGCGCCGGCTACAACGGCACCGTTTATGAATGGATGACCGTTGGCACGCTCAAGATGGAAGTCGGTTTCCTCATCGATTCGCTGACGGCGATGATGATGTGCGTGGTGACTTTCGTCTCGCTCATGGTGCACATCTACACCATCGGCTACATGGCGGAAGACGACGGCTACAACCGTTTCTTCGCATACATCTCGCTGTTTACGTTCTCGATGTTGATGCTCGTGATGAGCAACAACTTCCTGCAACTGTTCTTCGGCTGGGAAGCCGTGGGCCTGGTGTCGTACCTGCTGATCGGTTTCTGGTTCAAGCGCCCGACGGCCATCTACGCCAACATGAAGGCGTTCCTGGTCAACCGCGTGGGTGACTTTGGTTTCGTTCTCGGCATCGGCCTGTTGCTCGCCTACAGCGGCAGCCTCAGCTATGCCGACGTGTTCGCCGCCCGCGACAACCTGGCCACGATCGGCTTCCCGGGTTCCGATTGGCACATGCTGACGGTCGCCTGTATCTGCCTGTTTATCGGTGCGATGGGTAAATCGGCCCAGTTCCCCCTGCACGTGTGGCTGCCGGACTCGATGGAAGGCCCGACCCCGATTTCTGCACTGATTCACGCGGCCACCATGGTGACCGCCGGTATCTTCATGGTCGCGCGCATGTCGCCGCTGTTCGAGCTGTCGGATACCGCGCTGTCGTTCGTGCTGATTATCGGCGCCATCACGGCGCTGTTCATGGGCTTCCTGGGCATCATCCAGACCGACATCAAGCGTGTGGTCGCGTATTCCACGCTGTCTCAGCTCGGCTACATGACCGTCGCGCTCGGCGCATCGGCGTACCAAGTGGCCGTGTTCCACCTGATGACGCATGCGTTCTTCAAGGCACTGCTGTTCTTGGGTGCAGGCTCGGTCATCATCGGCATGCATCACGATCAGGACATGCGGAACATGGGCGGCCTGCGCAAGTACATGCCGATTACGTGGCTCACTTCGCTGATAGGGTCGCTGGCGCTGATCGGTACGCCGTTCTTCTCGGGCTTCTATTCGAAGGACTCGATCATCGAAGCGGTGCGCGAATCGCACCTGCCGGGCGCCGGCTTTGCCTACTGGGCTGTGCTGGCTGGTGTGTTCGTGACCGCGTTCTACTCGTTCCGCATGTATTTCCTGGTGTTTCACGGTGAAGAACGTTTTGGCAAGGCTCACGCCCACCACGACGATCACCATGAAGAGGAAGAGGGCGATCACGATCACCATCACGGGCTGGCTCCGGGCCAAAAGCCGCACGAGTCGCCGTGGGTGGTGACGGTACCGCTGGTTTTGCTGGCAATTCCGTCGGTCATCATCGGTGCCTGGGCGATTCAGCCGATGCTGTTCGGCGAGTTCTTCAAGCACGGTGTGGTGTTCTCGGAAGTCATCTTCAACAGCGAGAACCATGAAGCGATGAAGGTGCTGGCCGAAGACTTCCACGGTTGGGTCGAGATGGCGCTGCATGGCTTTACGTCTGCACCGTTCATCCTGCTGGTGTCGGGTGTCGTGCTCTCGTGGTTCTTCTATCTGAAACGCCCGGATATTCCGGCGGCGATCGCCAAGCGTTTCTTCGGCGTCTACAAGCTGCTGGATAACAAGTACTACATGGACAAGATCAACGAGATCGTCTTTGCCAATGGTGCGGTCAAGTTTGGCCGTGGCTTGTGGAAGGGCGGCGATCAAGGTGTGATCGACGGTGTTGTCGTCAACGGCAGCGCGCGTCTGGTGGGCTGGTTCGCGACGGTCGTGCGCCTGCTCCAGTCCGGCTTCATCTATGACTATGCGTTCGCGATGATCATCGGCACGGTTGGGCTGCTGACGTATTTCGTGTTCCTGGCAGGCAAATAAGGGATTACAAAAATGGTTCTGTCTTTTGCGATCTGGCTGCCGATCTTCTTCGGCGTGCTGGTGCTGGCCTCGGGCTCAGACCGCAATCCCGGTTATGTCCGCTGGATGTCGCTGATCGGTTCCGTGATCAGCTTCGTGATGACGCTCCCGCTCATCACGCGTTTCGACAAGACGACGGCTGCGATGCAGTTCGTCGAGAAGTCGTCGTGGATCGAGCGCTTCCATATCAGCTACTACCTGGGTGTTGACGGCATCTCGATGTGGTTCGTGGTGCTGACCGCGTTCATCACCGTCATCGTCGTCATTGCCGCTTGGGAGGTGATCACCGAGCGTGTGGCGCAGTACATGGCCGCGTTCCTGATCCTGTCGGGCCTGATGATCGGCGTGTTCGCGTCGCTCGACGGTCTGCTGTTCTACGTGTTCTTCGAAGCCACGCTGATCCCGATGTACATCATCATCGGTGTGTGGGGCGGCCCGAACCGTGTCTATGCAGCATTCAAGTTCTTCCTGTACACGCTGCTGGGTTCGTTGCTGACGCTGGTTGCGCTGTTGTATCTGTATTTCCACAGCGGCACTTTCGAAATCCTGCAGTGGCATCAGGTCAAGCTGTCGATGAACGAGCAGGTCCTGATCTTCCTCGCGTTTTTCATGGCCTTTGCCGTGAAAGTGCCGATGTGGCCGGTGCACACTTGGCTGCCGGACGCCCACGTGGAAGCCCCGACCGGCGGCTCCGTTGTGCTGGCTGCCATCATGCTGAAGCTGGGCGCCTACGGTTTCCTGCGGTTCTCCCTGCCGATCGCGCCGGACGCCAGCCACAGCCTGTCCGCGTTCATCATCGCGATCTCGCTGGTTGCCGTGATCTACATCGGTCTGGTGGCGCTGGTGCAGGCCGACATGAAGAAGCTGGTCGCGTATTCGTCGATCGCGCACATGGGCTTCGTCACGCTGGGTTTCTTCATCTTCAACGAAATCGGCGTTGAGGGCGGTATCGTCCAGATGATCTCGCACGGGTTCATCTCGGGCGCGATGTTCCTGTGCATTGGCGTGCTGTATGACCGCGTGCATTCGCGGCAGATTGCCGATTACGGCGGTGTTGTGAACACCATGCCGAAGTTCGCGGCGCTGTCAGTCTTCTTTGCCATGGCCAACTGCGGCTTGCCGGCGACCTCGGGTTTCGTTGGCGAATTCATGGTGATCCTGGGCTCGGTCAAGTTCAATTTCTGGATTGGTCTGCTGGCCGCCACGGCACTGATTTTTGGCGCAGCGTATTCGCTGTGGATGGTCAAGCGCGTGATCTTCGGTGATGTGACCCATAAGCACGTGGCCGAGTTGAAGGACCTGAACTGCCGTGAGTTCTTCATGCTCGGCGTGCTGGCGATTGCCACCCTGTACATGGGCCTGTATCCGAAGCCTTTCACCGATGTCATGCATGCGTCCGTGGTCAACTTGCTGACCCACGTGGCTCAGTCGAAGCTGTAAGCAGCGAGAAGAAACTATGCAATCGTCCTCCTCTATTGCGGCTTTTGCCCCAATCGTTTTTCTCGCGCTGGGCATTGGTGCCGTCAACTGGATTGACCTGGCGCGCGGCCAGAAGCGAAGCAGCGTGGCCTATCCGGTTTCGTTGGTGATTACGCTGGTGCTGGCGGTGTGGTTCGGCTTGAATGCTGGGAACGGTGAAACGCACTACGTGTTCGGCAACATGGCCGTGATCGACCCGATGGCCAACGTGCTGGCGTCGTTCTGTGCGCTGACGCTGTTTGCCACGCTGGTCTATACGCGCCGCTATCTGGCCGACCGCGACATGTACGCGGGCGAGTTCTACATGTTCGCCCTGTTCACACTGGGCGGCCAGGTGGTGATGATCACCGGCAACAACTTCCTCGTGCTCTATCTGGGCCTGGAACTGTTGTCGCTGGCGTCGTACACGCTGGTAGCGCTGCGCCGCCGTTCGAACGTGTCGTCCGAATCGGCCATGAAGTATTTCATCCTCGGCGCACTGGCATCGGGCCTATTGCTGTACGGCATGTCGATGCTGTACGGCGCGACCGGCTCGCTGGAACTAGGCAAGGTGTTTGACGCCATCAAGAACGGCGAGATCAACAAGACGATCCTCGTGTTTGGCGTGGTGTTCATCGTCGCGGGTCTGGGCTTCAAGCTTGGTGTGGCACCGTTCCACATGTGGGTGCCCGATGTGTACCAAGGCTCGCCGACGGCCGTGACGCTGCTGATTGCCGGTGCGCCGAAGGTGGCCGCCTTTGCGATGACGCTTCGTATTCTGGTCGAAGGCCTGCTGCCCCTGGCATTCGATTGGCAGAACATGCTGATCGTGTTGGCTGTCGTGTCGCTGGCCATCGGCAATATCACCGGCGTGGTGCAAACCAACTTCAAGCGTCTGCTGGGCTATTCGACGGTTTCCCACATGGGCTTTCTGCTGCTGGGTCTGGTATCGGGCGTCAGCTCCGGCAAGCCGGATTTGACAGCTCAGGCCTACAGTGCGTCGATGTTCTATGCCATCACCTACGTGCTGACCGCACTGGGCGCGTTCGGCATCATCCTGCTGCTGTCGCGTAAAGGCTACGAGGCGGAAGACATCGCCGACCTGAAAGGCCTGTCGAAGAAAAGCCCGTGGTTTGCGCTGCTGATGCTGTTCATCATGATGTCGCTGGCGGGCCTGCCGCCGACGGTTGGTTTCTACGCGAAGCTGTCGGTCTTGGGGGCAGTGGTCGATGCTGGCATGTCCTGGCTGGCCGTCGTTGCCGTGCTCTTCTCGCTGGTGGGTGCGTTCTACTACCTGCGCGTGATCAAGGTCATGTACTTCGATGTGCCCGCTGACGAAGGCCCGGTGGAGGCCACCTTCGGTCTGCGCTCGCTGCTGTCGGTCAATGGCTTGCTGGTGCTGCTTCTCGGTATCTTCCCGGCCGGTCTCATGGCCGTGTGCTATCAGGCGATCCGCCTGACACTGGCTTCGTAACACGCCCGGCTTCATGAGCACATCGACGGGCGGTCTGTTTGTCATCGTGTTGGCACTGATCTGTGCCAACCTGCCGTTCGTCAACCAACGCGTGCTGGCACTTGTGCCGACACGCTGGCCGCGCAAGCCGTTCTGGCTGCGCGGCGCCGAGCTGATTGCCATGTATGTCGTGGTTGGGCTGATTGGCTTCGGTATCGAATCGAGCCAGGGGAATGCGTTTGTGCAAGGCTGGCAGTTTTATGCGATCACCGCTTGCCTGATGCTGGTGTTTGCGTTTCCTGGCTTTACGTGGCAATACCTGGTTCGCCATCATCGCGATTCCCGTTAATTCCCGCCGGGCAGGTTCCCGCTGTCTCGGCATGAGAGAGCGCCATGTCCGATCACACTCCGCTGAACGACCCCCCCCATACCACACAGGAACCGGACGCCGGTCTGCGCGAGACGCAGGTTGCATCTGCGTTGATGCACCAGGGTAAATTCCTCACGCTCAAGCAGGACATCGTGCGGCTGCCGGACGGCCGCAACGCCAGCCGCGAATATCTGGTTCATCCGGGCGCGGTGATGATGATTCCGCTGTTCGACGATGGCACTGTGCTGATGGAGCGCCAGTTTCGCTACCCAGTCGACAGGGTGATGATTGAATTCCCCGCCGGCAAGCTCGATCCGCAGGAAGGGGCGCTCGCGTGCGGCAAGCGCGAGCTGCGCGAGGAAACCGGCTACACGGCCGAGCGCTGGGACTACCTCACCCGCATTCATCCGGTCATTTCATATTCCACCGAGTTCATCGACATTTATCTCGCACGCGATCTCAAGCAAGGGGAGGCGATGCTGGATGAAGGCGAATTCCTCGAGACCTTTATCACGTCCGCCGGTCAACTCATCGATTGGGTGCGCGATGGCAAAATTTCGGACGTGAAGACCATCATCGGCACGTTCTGGCTCGAGAAGATCCTGTCGGGCGCCTGGACGCCAGGTGCAGCCTAAGCCGCTTGCCCTCGTCGATCGACTGCGTGTTTCGCGTGTTGCCGTTACCATAGCGAACGGTCGTGCGAAAAAATTAGCACGACCGTTCACAAATTTTTGAATCAGGGATACACTCATTCCCATGCGCTGGACCGATCATGAAAGTGCTGGACCTCCGCTGTGCCAATGACCATCGCTTCGAAGGCTGGTTCGGCTCCGATGCCGACCTGCAATCGCAGCAAGAACGCGGGCTGTTGACGTGCCCTGTCTGCGGTCACAACGAGGTTGAGCGCTTGCCGAGTGCGCCGCGCCTGAATCTGTCTTCGTCACGAGCGGACGCTGCCCAGAAGGGCGCTGCCGCCCAGACGGCCGGCGGAGATGGCGGTGCATCCGCAACTCTGCAACAGCTCTACCTGAAAGCCGTGCGCCACGTCCTTGCCAATACCGAAGACGTGGGCAAGCGGTTTGCAGAAGAGGCGCGCCGCATGCACTACAAGGAGGCGCCGGAGCGGGGTATTCGCGGGACGACCTCTCGGGAGGAGGCGCAGGAGCTGGCGGAGGAGGGCATCGACGTGATGCCGCTGTTGGTGCCTGACGTGCTCAAGCAGCCCGTGCACTAGCTGCCCCGATTCAGGTCCGCGCCGGTCCGACAGAACGTTCTCCGCCGATTTGCCACGGTGGGGAGCCAACCACAGGAGACAGGCATGGATCTGAACTACTCGGCGGCCGATGATGCGTTCCGCCAGGAAGTCCGCGGCTGGCTGGAAGCCAATCTGCCCAAGGACATCCAAGACAAGGTGTTGAACCACCGCCGCCTGAACCGCGACGATTTCGTTCGCTGGCACAAGGCACTCGCAGCCAAGGGTTGGTCGGTGCCGCACTGGCCGGTCGAGTGGGGCGGCACCGGTTGGTCCCCCATCCAAAAACACATCTGGGACGAAGAGTGCGCGCAGGTCGGCGCGCCTGGCGTGCTGCCGTTTGGCGTCAGCATGGTCGCGCCCGTGATCATGAAGTACGGCAACGAAGCGCAAAAGCGCTATTTCCTGCCGCGCATCGTCGATTGCACCGATTGGTGGTGCCAGGGCTATTCCGAACCGGGTTCCGGTTCCGATCTGGCCTCGGTGAAGACACGCGCCGTGCGCGAAGGCGACCACTACATCGTCAACGGCCAGAAGACCTGGACGACATTGGGCCAACACGCCGACATGATCTTTTGCCTGGTCCGCACGGATCCGGACGCGAAGAAGCAAGAGGGGATCTCGTTCCTGCTGATCGACATGAAGACGCCGGGCATCACCGTGCGCCCGATCATCATGCTGGACGAAGAGCACGAGGTGAACGAGGTCTTCTTCGACAACGTCAAGGTGCCGGTTCAAAACCTGATCGGTGAAGAGAACCGCGGCTGGACGTACGCCAAATATCTGCTCGGCCACGAGCGCACGGGTATTGCGCGTGTGGGCAATTCGAAGCGCGAACTGGCGTTTCTCAAGCGCGTCGCTCTGCAACACCAGAAGAACGGCAAGCCGCTGCTGCAGGACCCGGTGTTCGGCGCCAAGGTGGCCTCGCTGGAGATCGAACTGCTGGCGCTCGAGATGACGGTGCTGCGCGTGGTGTCGAGCGAGAACGCCGGCAAGGGTCCGGGGCCTGAGGCATCGCTGCTCAAGATCAAGGGCACGCAGATCCAGCAGATGCTGACCGAGCTGATGGTCGAGGCCGTGGGGCCGTACGCCCAGCCGTTCGACCCGAGCTACCTGGAAGGCGAGACCTTGCAGGCCGTGACGGGCGACAACGATGCCGCGCCGCTGGCACCGTACTACTTCAACTATCGCAAGACTTCGATCTACGGCGGGTCGAACGAGATCCAGCGCAACATCATCTCGCAGATGATCCTTGGCGTCTGAGCAAAACGGCGACAGAACACATAGCGGAGACAAACATGGATTTCTCGTTCACCGACGAACAGAAGCAACTGGCCGATGCAGTGCGCCGCTTCATCGACAAGGACTACGGTTTTGAGGCGCGCAAGAAGGTGGTGTACTCGCCTGAAGGGGTGTCCCAGGCCCATTGGGATGCGCTGGCCGAACTGGGTCTGACTGCGCTGCCCGTGCCCGAAGCACAAGGCGGTTTCGACGGCCGTGCGATGGACCTGCTGGTGGTCATGCAGGAACTGGGTCGAGGCCTGGTCGTCGAGCCGTATCAGGCGACCGTGCTGGGCGCCCAGGCGTTGAAGCTCGCAGGTGGCCAAGACGCGCTGTTGGAAGAGGTCGCGGGTGGTGCTCTAAAGCTGGCTATCGCCTTCAGCGAGCGCCAATCGCGCTACGAACTGTTCAATGTCACCACGCGCGCTGCGCAGCAGGGCAGCGGATGGACACTCACCGGCGAGAAGGCCGTTGTGGTGCATGGCGCGCAGGCAGACAAGCTCATCGTCTCGGCGCGCACCGGTGGCGAGGCGCGTGATACGTCGGGCCTGTCGCTCTTCGTGGTCGACCGCGATGCCGCTGGTGTGACGGTCAAGGATTACCGCACGATCGACAACCTGCACGCTGCAGACATCCGCTTCGACAACGCGCCGGCAACGCTGCTGGGCAAGGCCGGTGAAGCGTGGGAGGCCATCGACGCCGTCGCCGATCTCGGCTGCGTGCTGTTGTGCGCTGAAGCGATCGGCCTCATCGATGCGCTGAACGCCGCAACGCTTGAGTACACCAAGACCCGCCAGCAGTTTGGCGTGCCCATCGCACGCTTCCAGGCATTGCAGCATCGCATGGTCGATATGTTCATCCATGGCGAACAAGCCCGTTCGATTACGTATCTGGCAGCGGCGCACTTTGAGGATGGCGATGTGGAGGCACGCCGCCGCTATGTGTCTGCGGCCAAGGCGCGTGTTGGCCAGGCAGCACGTGACGTTGGCCAGGAAGCTGTGCAACTGCACGGCGGCATGGGCGTGACGAACGAGCTGCCCGCCGCGCACATGTTCAAGCGGCTGACGATGATCAACACGACGCTGGGTGACGTGGATCATCACCTGGCACGCTTCGCATCGCTGCCTGGATTCCAGCAGGCGGCGTAACGGCAAACCTGAACGCCCCGCATTCGTGCGGGGCGTTGTCATTTGGAGGAGACGACATGGCGGAGAACGAAAGCGCAGAAGCAACACGATCGTACGAGTTCTACTTCGATGATTTTGAAGTCGGTCGCACGCTGCAGATGGGCACGTACACGGTCACCGAAGAAGAGATCCTGACCTTTGCACGGCAGTACGATCCGCAACCGTTCCACATCGACGCGGAAGCCGCGAAGCACAGCATCTACGGCGGCATCATCTCGAGCGGCTGGATGACGTGCTCGATCATGATGCGGCTGATGGTGACCGGCTTCCTCGGCAAGGCGGCGAGCATGGGCTCCCCGGGTGTGGATGAAATCCGGTGGATGAAGCCGGTGTATCCCGGAGACACGCTGTCGGTGTCGAGCACGTGCATGGAAGTGCGTCCGTCGCAGTCGAAGCCGGACCGTGGCGTGGCGGTCAACCGTTGGGAAGCGCGCAACCAGCGCGGCGAACTAGTCTGTACGGTCACGGGCATGGGCTTGTTTGGCCGGCGCCCGAAGGCTTGATTACACGTCATCGCATCACAACAAGGAGACAACGCAGATGCGCATCATCGAATCGCTCGACGAACTGAAAGGTTTGATCGGCCAGGAAGTTGCGGTGAGTGACTGGACCGAGATCACGCAGCAGCAGGTGAACCTCTTTGCCGAGGCCACGGGCGATCACCAGTGGATTCATGTGGATGTGGAGCGCGCCAAGCGCGAGTCGCCGTTTGGCGCACCGGTGGCGCACGGCTTTCTGACGCTGTCGCTGCTGCCGATGCTGATGGCGAACGCGATCAACATGTCGGACGTGAAAATGGGCGTGAACTATGGCCTGAACAAAGTCCGCTTTACAGCGCCCGTGCCGGTGGGCAGCCGTGTGCGTGCCCGCGTGACGCTGGTGGCAATGGAAGCGCTCCCACCACTGCCCAATGCACCGACGCTGACGGGCGCGCAGATGACCTGGGCCGTGACCATCGAACGTGAAGGGCAGGACCGCCCCGTCTGCGTGGCCGAATCGATTTCGCGCCGCTATTCCTGAGTCGCGTCTTTCGCAAGCTCACCGGGCCGGCGCAATGCCGGCCTTTCTCTTTGCGTCGGTTTGCCCTTGCGCTCCGCTTGTTTTGTGCTTGTATTCGCGCGCCCCAAGCAGGCGCATTCAAAACAATAAATGCGCTGACTTGGCGCTGCATTGGCACCGTTTTGGCGCGAATTTCCCTTCGAATGAGCCAAATGTGATGGCACGGTAGTTGCACTTTTAGGGCCCGGGAGTCGTTCTCGCCACCAATAAACCCAAGGAGCCGCAATGAAACGTCGTGAGCTGTTGAAGCTGTCTGCCGTCGCCGCCGCAACGCTGTTGTCCGTGTCGAGCCTCGCGTTTGCTCAGGCAAAAGAACCGATCAAGGTCGGCGTCCTGCATTCGCTGTCGGGTACGATGGCCATCTCCGAGACGTCGCTGAAAGACGTCGCGCTGATGACGATCGACGAGATCAACAAGAGTGGTGGCGTGCTGGGCCGCAAGCTGGAGCCGGTGGTGGTGGACCCGGCATCGAACTGGCCGCTGTTTGCCGAGAAGGCGCGTGGGCTGCTGACGCAGGACAAGGTGGCTGTGACGTTCGGCTGCTGGACGTCGGTGTCGCGCAAGTCGGTGCTGCCGGTGTATGAAGAGCTGAACGGCCTGCTGTTCTACCCGGTGCAGTACGAAGGCGAAGAGATGTCGAAGAACGTCTTCTACACCGGCGCGGCACCCAACCAGCAGGCCATTCCGGCCGTGGAATACCTGATGAGCAAGGAAGGCGGCGGCGCCAAGCGCTTCTTCCTCCTCGGTACCGATTACGTCTACCCGCGCACGACCAACAAGATCCTGCGTGCCTTCCTGCACAGCAAGGGCGTGAAGGACAGCGACATCGAAGAGGTCTATACGCCGTTCGGCCACTCCGACTATCAGACCATCGTTGCCAACATCAAGAAGTTCGCGCAGGGCGGCAAGACGGCCGTCGTGTCGACCATCAACGGCGACTCCAACGTGCCGTTCTACAAGGAACTCGGCAACGCCGGCCTGAAGGCCAAGGACGTGCCGGTGGTGGCCTTCTCGGTGGGTGAAGAAGAACTGCGCGGCATCGACACCAAGCCTCTGGTAGGCCATCTGGCCGCATGGAACTACTTCATGTCGGTCAAGAACCCGGTCAACGACGACTTCAAGAAGAAGTGGGCTGCCTGGGTCAAGGCCAATAACCTGCCGGGCGGCGACAAGCGCGTCACCAACGACCCGATGGAAGCCACCTACGTCGGCATCATGATGTGGAAGCAGGCTGTCGAGAAGGCCGGCTCCACCGACGTGGACAAGGTCCGCAAGGCGATGTACGGCCAGCAGTTCAAGGCACCGTCGGGCTTCACGCTGGTGATGAACAACAACCATCACCTGAGCAAGCCCGTGATGATTGGCGAGGTGCGCGGCGACGGCCAGTTCAACGTCGTGTGGAAGACGCCGACGGTGATCCGCGCCAAGCCGTGGAGCCCGTACATCCCGGGCAACGAGGGCAAGCCTGACGAAGTGAAGTAATCAGGCGGACCGGCGGCGCATACAGCGCGGCCGGTCCTTTGAACGACGCTGCACGACGTGGCGGACGGCCCCAACACCTGCCGCCACGCATCGGATTGCCATGATGCGCTTGTCCCGCTGGTTGTTTCATTCTCTTGCCGCACTGCTGTGCGCTTTCTGTCTGGCTGCGACGCCCCAAGACCTTGCGTGGGCCGCCGGACAACCCCTGACCCAGGCCGATCTCAAGCCGCTGGCCGAAGACGACTTCGATGCCAAGGTCAAGGCGCTCAACGCGCTGACCGCTGCGCCCGCCGAACAAGCCGGGCCGATCCTGCAAGCTCTGCAAAATGACGCGCTGTTCTTCGCGCCCGCCGCCGGCATGGTGCGTCAGGACGGCGAGAAGTACCTGGACGCGATCACTGGGCAACCCGTCACCGTCAAGGCCGACGATCTGCAGTCCCTCACACTGAACAATGCCCTGCGTGCGCAAGTGGACAGCGCGGCGAGTGGCTTCGTGCTGCAATCGCCCGATCGTGCCGTGCGCGCGCAGGCCGTCGATACGTTGCTTGCGCATCCCGAGACGGCGTCGCGCCCCATTGTCGACGCGGCGCGCAAGCATGAAACCGATCCGGAGTTGCGCAGCAAGCTGCATGTACTGTGGGCCAATCTCGCGCTCGACGACGGCACGCATGCCGAGAAGCTCGAAGCGCTCAAGCTGCTTGCGGGCGATACCAACCCGCAGACGCGCCAGCGCATCGCCCCGTTGCTTGCCAAGGACAGCGGCGCCGACGATGAACTGCGCGCCGCGGCCCAACAGGCGCTCGACGGCCTGGCCGCGCAGCAACGCAAGGCCGAGCTGGTCGGCAACCTGTTTGCGGGGCTGAGCCTCGGCTCGGTGCTGCTGCTGGCGGCGCTCGGGCTGGCCATCACCTACGGGCTCATCGGCGTCATCAACATGGCGCACGGCGAGTTCCTGATGATCGGCGCGTATGCCACCTACGTGGTGCAAACGATCTTCCGCAATCACTTCCCCAGCGCATTCGACTGGTATTTGCCCGCCGCGCTGCCTGCCGCGTTCCTGGCGGCGGCCATCGTCGGTTTTGCGCTGGAACGGCTGGTGCTGCGGCACCTGTATGGCCGTCCGCTGGAAACGCTGCTCGCCACGTTCGGGATCAGCCTGCTGCTGATGCAGGCCGTGCGTTCGATCTTCGGTGCGCAGAACGTGGAGGTGGCGAACCCGAGCTGGATGAGCGGCGGCATCGCGTTGTACCCGGGCCTCGTGCTGCCGTACAACCGGCTCGTCATCCTGCTGTTTGCACTGGCCGTGGTGGCGATCGCCTGGGCGGTGCTCAACCGAACGCGCCTGGGCCTGTTCGTGCGCGCCACCACGCAGAACCGCACGATGGCTGCCTGCGTTGGCGTGCGCACGTGGAAGGTCGACAGCTACGCGTTTGCATTCGGTGCCGGTATTGCCGGCCTGGGCGGCTGCGCACTCTCGCAGATCGGCAACGTCGGGCCGGATCTCGGCCAGAGCTACATCATCGATTCGTTCATGGCCGTGGTGCTGGGCGGGGTGGGGCAGTTGGCCGGCACGATCATCGGCGCGTTCGGCCTGGGGCTCATCAACAAGTTCATCGAGCCGTTCTATGGCGCGGTGCTGGCGAAGATCATCGTGCTGGTGCTGATCGTGCTGTTCATCCAGAAGCGTCCGCAGGGCCTGTTCGCCCTCAAGGGCCGCAGCGCCGAGGCCTGATATGACGACGACCAAGTTCTCTCTCGATATTCCGGCGCGCATGCCGCTGCTGTCGCGGCGCGGGTGGTCTGCGCTGGTGCTCGTATCGCTCATCGTGTGCATTGGCGCGCCGGTGTGCGCGCTGCTTGTGCCGGAGGGCAGCCCGCTGCATCTGTCGGCGTATGCGCTCACGCTCGTCGGCAAGATCATGTGCTATGCGCTGGCGGCGCTGGCGCTCGATCTGGTGTGGGGCTATTGCGGCATCCTGAGCCTCGGCCACGGGCTGTTCTTCGCGCTGGGCGGTTACGGCATGGGCATGTACCTGATGCGCTCCATCGGTCGCGAAGGCGTGTACAAGAGCGACCTGCCGGACTTCATGGTCTTCCTCGACTGGAAGGAGCTGCCCTGGTTCTGGCACGGCACCGAGCACTTTGCCTGGGCCATGCTGCTAGTGATTCTGGTGCCCGGCGTGCTGGCGTGGCTGTTCGGCTTCTTCGCCTTCCGCTCACGCGTCAAGGGCGTGTACCTGTCGATCATCACGCAGGCCATGACGTACGCGGCCATGCTGCTGTTCTTCCGTAACGAGACGGGCTTTGGCGGCAACAACGGCTTTACCGATTTCAAGCGCATCCTCGGCTTCCCGATCCCGGCGCTGCCTACGCGCACCGTGCTCTTCGTGGCGACGTTCGTGGCGCTCGTGCTGGCGTTCATCGCCTGCCGCGCCATCGTCACGTCCAAGTTCGGCCGCGTGGTTACCGCCATTCGCGATGCCGAAGCGCGCGTGATGTTCTCCGGCTACAACCCGCTCGGCTACAAGCTGTTCGTGTGGACGTTCTCGGCCGTGCTGTGCGGTATTGCGGGTGCGCTCTACGTGCCGCAGGTTGGCATCATCAACCCAGGCGAGATGTCGCCGGGCAACTCCATCGAGATGGCGGTGTGGGTGGCCGTGGGCGGGCGCGGTACGTTGATCGGCCCGATCATCGGCGCGTTCCTCGTCAACGGGGCCAAGACGTTGCTGACCGCATGGGTGCCGGAATACTGGCTGTTCGTGCTCGGGGCGATCTTCGTACTGGTGACGCTGTATCTGCCGAACGGTGTGCTGGGCCTGATGAGCAAGCTGCGCATGAAAAAGCGGGCGCCCGCGCAAGCCAAGGCGCATGAAGCCGCGACCGTCACCGGAGATCACGCATGAGCACGTTCACTGCACTCCCTGACCGCGCGGAGACCGGCACCGCCACCGGCATGGGCCATCTGGTCGAGCCGGACACGATCGACGTCTCGCACGGCGCCATCCTGTATCTCGAAGACGTGACGGTGCGCTTTGGCGGCTTTCGCGCACTGAACGCGCTCACGCTGTCGATCGACCACGGCGAGCTGCGCTGCATCATCGGCCCCAACGGCGCGGGCAAGACCACGATGATGGACGTGATTACCGGCAAGACCGGGCCGCGCAATGCAGACGTGACCGGCCGCGTCTTCCTTGGCCAGACCATCGACCTGCTGCGCCTGACCGAGCCGCGCATCGCGCAGATCGGCATCGGCCGCAAGTTCCAGAAGCCGACCGTGTTCGAGCAGCACACCGTGTGGGAAAACCTGGAACTGGCGATGAAGGCCGACAAGCGCTGGTGGGTCTCGCTGCGCGCGCGCCTGCTGAACGACGGCCGCCAGCGCATCGAAGAAACGCTCGGTCGTATCCATCTGGAAGCGGAGGCCTATCGGCCCGCCGGGCTGCTGTCACACGGGCAAAAGCAGCGGCTGGAGATCGGCATGCTGCTGATGCAGCAACCGCAACTGCTGCTGCTCGACGAACCGGTCGCCGGCATGACGGATGAGGAGACGATGCAGCTCGCAACGTTGCTCAACGGCCTGCGTGGCACGTGCTCGATCATGGTCGTCGAGCACGACATGGAGTTCGTCGCCGCGCTGGCAGGGGCAGAAGGGCGCGTGACCGTGCTGGCTGAAGGCAGTGTCCTCGCCGAAGGCACGCTCGATGCCGTCAAGCGCGATGAGCGTGTGATCGAATCCTATTTGGGGCGCTGATATGTTGCAGGTCCAGAAACTGAACCAGTTCTACGGCGGCAGCCACATCCTGCGCAACGTCAGCTTTGACGTCCCCACGGGCAAGCTCACCACGCTGCTTGGCCGTAACGGCGTGGGCAAGACGACGCTGCTCAAATGCCTGATGGGCGTGGTGCCCACCGCCAGCGGCTTGATCGATTGGGAAGGCCGCACCATCCAGAAGCTGCCCGCGTACGAGCGTGTCTCTCAGGGGCTCGCCTATGTGCCACAGGGGCGCGAGATCTTCCCCCGTCTGACGGTGGAAGAAAACCTGCTGATTGGTGCGGCCGCCAAGCGGGCGCCGTCCAAGGTGCCCGATTCCATCTACGAGCTGTTTCCAGTGCTCAAGGAGATGAAGGGCCGGCGCGGTGGCGACCTGTCCGGCGGCCAGCAGCAGCAACTTGCCATCGGCCGCGCGCTGATGAGTGAACCGCGCCTGCTGATCCTGGACGAGCCGACCGAAGGCATCCAGCCGTCGATCATCCAGGAGATCGGCCGCACGCTGCGCCGCCTCGTCGATGAGTTCGGCATGTCGGTCCTGCTGGTGGAGCAGTACTACGACTTTGCCCGCAGCATTGCCGACCGCTACGTCGTCATGAGCCGCGGCGAGGTCATCGCCCAGGGCGACGCCGCCAATATGGAAACCGATGGCGTGCGCGATCTTGTGGCCGTTTGATGGCCCGGCGTTCCGGGGAAAAAGTCGAATGCCAAATCCGTGGCATCTGGCTATGATGAGGAAATTCCTAGCCGTCGTGCTGCTCTCCTGATGCGCCATCCCGATTTTCCTGTCCCGCCGCAGGCCGATTCGTTCGCGTCCTGGGAAGCCTCGCTGCGCCTGGCGTTTGCACGGCGCGGGGAGCGCACCGTGCTGGCCACGTGCCGGCACCAAGGGCCGCTGCGGGTGCAGAAGGCGTTGTATCCGGAAGGCGAGCGCGTCTGCCATGCCGTCATGCTGCATCCGCCCGCAGGCATTGCCGGTGGCGATGTGCTCGATATCGACATCGAACTCGGTGCCGACGCGCATGCGGTCCTGACCACGCCCGGCGCCACCAAGTGGTACAAGTCGCTCGGCCGCACGGCCACGCAGCGCGTTGCCATCCGGGCGGAGGCAGGCGCGCGGCTCGACTGGCTCCCGCAAGAGAACATCGTCTTCAACCAGGCCTGCCCGATCATCGACCTGAGGCTGGACCTGGCACCGGGCGCCACCGCAATCGGCTGGGACACCACCATGCTCGGCCGCCACGCCGCCGGTGAATCGTGGGCCGAAGGCCGCATCGCCATGCGCACCGCCTTGCGCTGCAACGGTCAGCCGCTGTGGATTGAATCGGCGGCGTTCGACGCGCAATCGCCCGTGCTGAATGCGACGACGGGCATGGCCGGCTTCCACGTGGTCGGCACGCTGTGGGCCGTGGGCGAAGGCGCCACCGAAGCACTCGCCGAATCGATGGCCGAGCACCTGCCGTACAACTTCGACCTGCGCGCGGGCGTCACGTGTCTCACGCAAGATGCGCCTGGCCTGCCAAACGTTTTGTTGCTGCGCGTGCTTGCACGCCGGCCCGAAGATGCGCGCGCGTTGCTGTCACAGACGTGGCTTGCGCTGCGCGAGCCGATGCATGGCGTGGTAGGCCGTCCGCTGCGCCTCTGGTCTACATGACGGCCACACGATGGCGACCTGACCTCGAATCGCCCGATCTGCACTGAACTGAATTGACCCTCACCGAAGAGAGCCCCACGTGGAACTGACCCCGCGCGAAAAAGACAAGTTGCTGGTCTTCACCGCCGCCTTGCTGGCCGAGCGCCGCAAGGGCCGCGGCCTCAAGCTCAACTACCCGGAAGCCGTCGCCTTCATCAGCGCCGCCATCATGGAAGGCGCGCGCGACGGCAAGACGGTCGCCGACCTCATGCACTACGGCACCACGCTCCTCACGCGCAATGATGTGATGGACGGCGTGGCCGAGATGATTCCCGACATCCAGGTCGAAGCCACGTTTCCCGATGGCACGAAGCTCGTCACCGTCCACCACCCGATTGTTTGAAGTTTTGAAGTCCGCACGCCACTCACTACTACGAGTCCTGCCATGACGCCTACCCTGTCTCGCTTCGTCCGGCCCGCTGCGGCCATTGCGCTCACGTTTGCCGCCTCCATCGCGTTTGCCCACCCCGGCCACCCTGGCCATACCGCCGAGGGCAGCCTGCTCGCCGGGTTCCTGCATCCGCTCACCGGTGCAGACCATTTGCTGGCGATGGTGGCCGTGGGCGTGTGGAGCGCACTGGCCTTCCGCTCGGTGCGCGATGCGCTGTGGGCGCCCATCGCCTTTGTCGCGTTGATGATCCTGGGCGCGCTGCTCGGCGCCGGCGGGGTGGCGGTGCCGATGGCCGAGCCGATGATCGCCGCATCGCTGCTGGTGTTCGGCCTGCTGATTGCCGCACGCGCCCAGCTGCCGACGTGGGGCGGTGCGCTGCTGTGCGGCGCGTTCGCGCTGTTCCACGGCTATGCGCACGGCACGGAATTCCCCGCAGGGGCGCAGACCATGTTCCCGTATTTCGTCGGCGGCTTTGCCGTGGCGACGGCGCTGCTGCACACCGCCGGTATCGGCGGGGGCTTTGCGCTGAAGCCGCGTCTGGCATGGCTGGCGCGTCTGTCGGGTGTGGGCGTGGCGCTGTATGGTGCCGGCCTGCTCGCGGCAGCTGTGTGAAGGGGCGCGACATGATCCCCGGTGAACTGCTGCCGCAAGACGGCGATCTGGAACTCAATGCAGGCCGCCCCACGGTGACGGTCACGGTGGCAAACACGGGCGATCGCCCGGTGCAGATCGGCTCGCATTATCACTTCTATGAAGTGAACGACGCGCTGCGCTTTGACCGCGAAGCTGCGCGCGGCTTTCGGCTGAACATCGCCGCCGGCACGGCCGTGCGCTTCGAGCCGGGGCAGGAGCGCACGGTCGAGCTCGTGGCGCTGGCCGGTGACCGCGTGGTCTACGGCTTTGCCGGCCGAGTGATGGGCAAGCTGTGAAGTCGACCCAGAAGGAACGGACATGACACTCAACATCACCCGCCGCGCCTATGCGGAAATGTTCGGCCCCACGACGGGCGACCGCCTGCGTCTGGCCGACACCGACCTCATCGTCGAAGTTGAACGCGACTTCACCATCTACGGCGAGGAAGTGAAATTCGGCGGCGGCAAGGTCATCCGCGACGGCATGGGACAGAGCCAGCGCGAATCGAAAGACTGCGCTGACACCGTCATCACCAACGCGCTGATCATCGACCACTGGGGCATCGTCAAGGCTGACATCGGCCTGAAGCACGGCCGCATCTCGGCGATCGGCAAGGCGGGCAATCCGGACATCCAGCCGAGCGTGACGATCGTCATCGGCCCCGGCACCGAGATCATCGCGGGCGAGGGCATGATCGTCACCGCCGGCGGTGTCGATACGCACATCCACTTCATCTGCCCGCAGCAGATCGACGAAGCGCTGAACAGCGGCGTGACGACGATGATCGGCGGCGGCACTGGCCCCGCCACCGGTACCTACGCCACCACCTGCACGCCGGGCCCGTGGTACATGCAGCGCATGCTGCAGTCGGCCGACGCATACCCGATGAACATCGGCTTTCTGGGCAAGGGCAATGGCAGCCTGCCGGGCGCGCTGCGCGAGCAGATCGACGCGGGTGCCATCGGCCTGAAGCTGCACGAGGACTGGGGCTCCACGCCCGCCGCCATCGATTGCTGCCTGGGCGTGGCGGACGACACCGACACGCAGGTCGCCATCCATACCGATACGTTGAACGAGTCGGGCTTCGTTGAAGCGACCGTCGCCGCGTTCAAGGGGCGCACGATCCACACGTATCACACGGAAGGCGCGGGCGGCGGACACGCACCCGACATCATCCGCGTGTGCGGCGAATCGAACGTGCTGCCATCGTCCACCAACCCGACGCGGCCCTTCACCGTCAACACGCTGGACGAGCATCTGGACATGCTGATGGTGTGCCATCACCTCGATGCGTCCATCGCCGAAGACATTGCCTTTGCCGAGAGCCGCATCCGCCGCGAGACCATCGCCGCCGAAGACATCCTGCATGACCTGGGTGCGTTCTCGATGATCTCCAGCGACTCGCAGGCGATGGGCCGCGTGGGCGAAGTCGTGCTGCGCACTTGGCAGACCGCGCACAAGATGAAGGTGCAGCGCGGCAAGCTCGCTGGCGACCCGAACGACTCGCGCGGCGGACACGACAACTTCCGCGTGAAACGCTACGTGGCCAAGTACACGATCAACCCCGCGCTCACACACGGCATTGCGCACGAAGTCGGCTCGGTTGAAGTCGGCAAGTGGGCAGACCTCGTGCTGTGGAAGCCAGCGTTCTTTGGCGTGAAGCCGAGCCTGATCTTGAAGGGCGGGATGATTGCCTCTGCGGCGATGGGCGATGCGAATGCGTCGATTCCGACACCGCAGCCGGTTCACTATCGGCCGATGTTTGGGGCGGCGGGTGGGGCGCTGGGGCGGACGTCGTTGAGCTTTTTGTCGCAGTCTGCGGCCGCTGCTGGGGTGGCGGAGCAGTATGGGCTGGCTAAGACCACCGCGGTGGTCAAAGGCACGCGTACCGTGACCAAGGCGCACATGATCCATAACGACTGGCAGCCGGATATTTCTGTGGATCCGGAGACGTATCAGGTGGTGGCGGATGGGACTGTGTTGACTTGCGAGCCGGCGGAGGTGTTGCCTATGGCGCAGAGGTATTTTTTGTTTTGAGTTTTTTTGGGGTTGGGGCTTGGTGGTTCATCCCTTGTTTCATCCCCTGCCGGGGCTGACCTACTTTTCTTTGTCTTGCCAAAGAAAAGTAGGCAAAAGAAAGGCGCGCCCGAGATGGCGACTTCCCCTTGAATTTATGTAACCGGGCGGGGAAGGAGGCAAACTCGCTTCGCTCAGACAGGCCTCCTTCCTTTATCCGCCCGCTTACAGAAATTCAAGGCGCCATCTAGGGCAGGAACGTCAACGGCCACACCGGCGGGGAACTGAGGTGAGTGCCAGGACTCGATGAGTGCGAGTGCGAGTGCGAGTGCGAGTGCGAGTGCGAGTGCGAGTGCGAGTGCGAGTGCGAGTGCGAGTGCGTGCAAGTGCAAGTGCGTGCGATGGGTCCAAACGTACAACGGAGTAGCGCACGGACAGAAGATTGTGTGCTTTACCCCTGCCCTAGATGGCACCTTGAATTTTCGTAAGCGGGCGGAAACAAGACGGGAAACTGTTTGAGCGAAGCGAGTTTTTCCCGTCTCCGTCCGGTTACGAAAATTCAAGGGATGGGTCGCCATCTCGGGCGCGCCTTTCTTTGCTTACTTTCTTTGGCAAGACAAAGAAAGTGAGTCGCCCCCGGCAGGGGGTGAAACCACGGATGGCCCGCCCGCAAAATCATGAACGAATACTGACCATGCTCTCCATCAACAAACACCTCCCCGCGCCGCACGGCCTGGCCCCCGTGCTGGTCAAGCGCGCACCCAACCTGGTACTCCCATTCCTGGAGCGCAGCCGCAGCCGCCTGCGCGCCACCCTCGACGATGGCCGTGACGTGGCCGTCGTGCTGCCGCGCGGCACCGTCATGCGCGGCGGTGATGTGCTGGTCGCTGAAGACGGCACGCTGGTTGAAGTACAGGCCGCACCGGAGCACGTCCTGCGTGTGACGAGCGCCAACCGCCTCGCCTTGATGCGTGCTGCCTACCACCTCGGCAATCGCCACACACCCGTGCAGGTCAGCGCAGATGCGCTGCAGCTCGAAGCCGATCCAGTGCTCGAAGACATGCTCGTACGCCTGGGCGTGACCGTCGCGCATGTAGAGGCGCCGTTCGAGCCGGAGGCGGGCGCCTATGGCGGCGGCCATCGTCACGGCCACGATGCGACGTTCGAAGAGGACTACGCGGCCGCGCAGGCGCTGTATCACGAGCACCACGGGCACGATCATGGTCACAGTCACGCGCATGACCACGACCATGGTCACTCGCATAGCCACGATCACGATCACGACCACGGCCATGTCCACGGGCCCGGCTGCGGCCATCACCACCATCACCATGACTAACGCGGCGCAGCTCACCGCCTTGCTGCATCTCGCGTCCCCGGCGCTGCCGGTGGGCGCGTTCAGCTATTCGCAAGGGCTGGAAGCGGCGGTGGACGTCCGGCACGTGGCCGATGAGGCGTCGGCTGCGGCGTGGATTGCCGAGGGCCTCGACGTGCTGGCCGCCTGCGAGGCACCGCTGTGGCTGCTGCAGTTTGCCGACTGGCAGGCGGGCCGCTTCGATGCCGTGGCCGAGCGCGATGCGTGGTTTCTCGCCACCCGCGAGACGCGCGAGCTGCGGCTCGAAACGTCTCAGATGGGCTGGTCGCTCAATCGCCTTATCCAGCAGATGGAATGGGGCGATGCCTCACTGCGCAGCGCATTGGCTGCGCGTGCTTCCGTGACGTTTCCAACGGCCTTTGCCGCCGCCGCTGCCGCGCTGAATGTCGACCCGCGCGATGGGGTGACGGCGTACTGCTTTGCCTGGGTCGAAAACCAGATGGCGGCGGCGGTGAAGGCCGTTCCGCTCGGGCAGGCTGCGGGGCAGCGCATTCTCTTCGGTCTGCACGCTGGCGTGGCCCATGCGGTGGAAGAGGCGACGCGTCGTGCGGCATCTCATCCGCCCGAACTGTCTACGTTTTCACCGGGGCTGGGCGTGTTGTCCGCCCGGCATGAAACGCAATATTCACGACTCTTTCGATCCTGAACCTGATCATCATGCGAACCAAGAAACTTCCAGCCCTGCGCGTTGGCGTGGGTGGCCCGGTGGGCTCCGGCAAGACCACGCTGCTCGAAATGCTCTGCAAGGCCATGCGCGAGCGCTACGACCTCGTGGCGATCACCAACGACATCTACACGAAGGAAGATCAGCGGCTGCTGACCATCTCCGGCGCACTGCCAGCCGAACGGATCATGGGTGTCGAAACGGGCGGCTGCCCGCACACGGCCATCCGTGAAGATGCGTCGATCAACCTCGAAGCGGTGGATCGCATGCTCTCGAAGTTTCCGGATGCGGATGTGGTCTTTATCGAGTCGGGCGGTGACAACCTCGCAGCGACGTTCAGCCCCGAGCTGTCGGACCTGACCATCTACGTGATCGACGTGGCGGGCGGGGAGAAGATCCCGCGCAAGGGCGGCCCCGGCATCACCAAGTCGGACCTGCTGATCATCAACAAGACGGACCTGGCGCCGTACGTTGGCGCGTCGCTGGAGGTGATGGAAAGCGACACCTGCAAGATGCGCGGCGATCGGCCGTTCGTGATGTGCAACCTGCGGGCGCAGGGTGGGGTGGATGAAGTGATCCGTTTTATTGAGAAACAGGGGATGCTGACGGCGGCTGCCTGAAACTGCGGCACTTGTGGGTGTCGCGCTCAGTCAAAAGCACTCACGCATGCGTTGCGGAGGTGGGTGATGAAGGCGTTGCATTCTGTAGCCGTGATGACGTGGGTCTTGAGCGCGGCGGCCTGTACGCCGACCATCGACGGGCCTTACTACACGATGGATGTGCGGCTGGCCAATGGGAAACCTGTGCGGTGTGCGGTGAATCAACCGGTGCGCTTGCCGGTGCCGCCGCCGGAGCCATTGACGGTGCGGGAGCGTAACGAGGCCGAAGTATTGGCGACACAACCGCTGCGGATGCAGACGGGGCCCCGGTCGCCGTATCCGACCGTCTACACCGCCCCGGACGTGCAGTGCTTTGCGTTGCCCCGGTCTGGCGATCAGGTGTCTTCTGTCATGTAGCGTCGGAGCGTCCGCGCCACATGGGCGCATGCAATCGCGCGACAACGATCGCCAGCATGATGATGAACGGCATCAATAGAGGCCGGGAATGAGGCGCCACGTCCGGGCGCGGTAGGCGTCGTACTCCGCGCCGAACTGCGAGTGCAGGAGGGCTTCTTCTGCACGCATGCGCGCCACCAATGGTGGAATCAGCAAGAGCGTCAGCACCACACCGGCCAGTGCCCGGAACGTCAGTCCCCAACCCAGCGTGCCGATCAGCAACCCCAGGTAGCTCGGGTTGCGCACGTATTGGTAGATACCGCCGGTCACAAGCGTATGGCCGGGCTGGATCGCGACCAGTCCGCTGAATCGATTGCCCAGCACATACACCGGCCACACACGCAACGCGCCGCCTGCGGCGTAGAGCACGACACCCAGCCAACGTACGGCATCGCCATCGATGCACCAGAGGTTGAGCCGGTCTGTGTACGCCGGCAGCCATGCACTGGCGAAGCCGATCACGCCAAACACCGGCAGCACCCAGCGGTTGGATCGATCCTCACGTTCTCCGGGGCTGAGGTTGCCGCCAGCGAGCAAGGCGGCGATGGCCAGCAATACCGTGATCACCACAAGTACGACGCGTGCGGGATGGGCCAGGAATGCGCCCACGCCACCCGAACCGAGCGCGGCAAGTCCGAGATAAACCGCGATGGACACCGCAGCCGCGAGGCCCATTTTGAGTGAGGCTGCCATAGCGTTTGTGTGGGATCGCGTGAATGGAGTGGAGCCAGTGTAGGCCGCTCGCCCGCGCCCCGCATTGACGACTTTCAAAAAAAACAGGCCGCATCTCGCAGCCTGTCTTTCGATGCGAAGACGCGGAATCAGCGCCGCGCGTACTGCGTCGCGCCGAAAAGGATTTCCTTCGCCTTGTCGTCCTGCACAGCCGGCCGCTCCTTGGCCAGCACCTTTACCGCGCGCTGCACGGCGGGCCGTTCTTCAATGGCTTCGAACCAGCGCTGCAGCTTCGGGAAATCCGACAGCTCGATTCCCTGATTCTTCCAGCTGCGCAGCCAGGGCCACGTCGCCATATCGGCGATGGAATAGTCCGCACCACCGAGGAATTTCGATTCGCCCAGGCGCTTGTCGATCACGCCGTACAGACGCTTGGCCTCGTTCGTATAACGGTTGACTGCGTACTCGATCTTCTCAGGCGCGTAGATGCGGAAGTGGTGCGCCTGGCCGAGCATCGGGCCGACGCCGCCCATCTGGAACATCAGCCACTGCAGCACTTCGTATTTACCGCGCACGTCGTCGGGCAGGAACTTGCCGGTCTTGCCTGCGAGGTACAGCAGGATCGCGCCCGATTCGAAGAGCGAGATCGGTTTGCCGTCGGGGCCATCCTGATCGACGATGGCTGGGATCTTGTTGTTGGGGCTGATCTTGAGGAAGTCGGGCTTGAACTGGTCGCCGGCGCCGATGTTGATGCCGTGAACGCGGTAAGGCAGCTCGCATTCTTCCAGCATGATGTGCACTTTGTGCCCGTTGGGCGTGGCCCAGCTATAGACGTCGATCATCGAGTTGGCTCCTTGGCTTCTGGCCGGGAAGAGAGGTGCGGGCCACCAGCAGCCCGCAAAGTGTTCCATTCCAGCACAGAACGCAAAAGCGCGCAGACGCCGGGCAGAGGGCAAAAAAATCCCCGCTCAAGGCGGGGTTAAGGAGTGAACGGTACAGCCGTGCGTCAGGTCAGGCGCCGCGTGTGACCGGCATGTCGACCACGTCTTTCAGGTGCAGATGCTTGGCCAGTTCCAGCTTGGCGATGGCCGCGCGGTGCACTTCGTCCGGGCCATCGGCCAGGCGCAGCGTGCGTTGGTGCGCATAGGCCGACGCCAGCGGGAAATCCCCCGACACGCCGCCGCCGCCGTGTGCCTGGATCGCCCAGTCGACGATCTGGCAGGCGATGTTCGGGGCCACGACCTTGATCATCGCGATTTCGGCCTTGGCGACCTTGTTGCCGACGGTGTCCATCATGTACGCGGCCTTGAGCGTCAGCAGACGGGCCTGCTCGATCATGCAGCGCGCTTCGGCAATGCGTTCGTGCCAGACGCTGTGCTGTGCGATGGCCTTGCCGAATGCGATGCGCGACGACAGACGCTTGCACATCAGCTCCAACGCGCGCTCGGCCACGCCGATGCTGCGCATGCAGTGGTGGATACGGCCCGGGCCCAGGCGGCCTTGAGCGATCTCGAAACCGCGGCCTTCACCCAGGAGGATGTTGCCCACCGGCACGCGCACATCTTTCAGGTCGACTTCCATGTGGCCGTGCGGCGCATCGTCGTAACCGAACACCGACAGCGGGCGCATGACGGTGATACCCGGCGCGTTGGCCGGCACTACGATCATCGATTGCTGCTCGTGGCGGCCCGCATCCGGGTTGGTCTTGCCCATGACGATGTAGACGGCGCAGCGCGGGTCGCCGGCGCCCGACGACCACCACTTGCGGCCGTTGATGACGTATTCGTCGCCTTGGCGTTCGATGCGGCATTCGATGTTGGTGGCGTCCGACGAGGCCACGGCCGGCTCGGTCATCAGGAAGGCCGAGCGGATCTCGCCGCGCAGCAGCGGTTCGAGCCAGCGGTCTTTCAGTTCTTCGGACGCGTAGCGCTCCAGCGTTTCCATGTTGCCGGTGTCGGGCGCGGAGCAGTTGAACACTTCCGGCGCCCAGGGCACGCGGCCCATGATTTCGCACAGCGGCGCGTATTCGAGGTTCGACAGCCCTTCGGGTGCGCGCGGCGAACGCGGCAGGAACAGGTTCCACAGCCCGGCCTTGCGTGCCAGCGGCTTGAGTTCTTCGATCACCTTGGTCGGGATCCACGCGTTGCCGGCACGGCGGTTGGCCTCGATTTCTTCGTGGAAGCGGAGCTCGTTCGGATAGATGTGCTGGTCAAAGAATTCAAGCAGGCGTGCCTGCATGTCCTTGACCTTGGGCGTGTAATCGAAATTCATGGTGTCTCCTCAGTACATCGAACAAGCGCCTTGAACGGGCAACCCTCAACTCAGTTCAGACCAGACGCGCTCGGCCATGCGTCAAATACGCCCGCCGAGCACGGCAAACACGGCACTCGCGCGCGCAATCAACCGGTCGCCGCGATGGAAGAGGGCCTGCGCAAAGGCCAGCTTGCTGCCGGTGCGCAACCCTTTCGGGGTGATCTCAATCCAGTCGCCTTCTCCGGCAGAGGCGATGAAATCCACCGTCAGGCTGGCAGTCGACATGGCCAGCGCGCCGCCGGTGCCTTCGCCGGGTTCGGCCAAGCAATAACCGAGCGCTGCATCGGCCAGCGATGCCACCACGCCGCCATGCAGAATGCCGCGCCGATTCAGGTGGTGATGCTGTACATGAAAACCCATCACCATCGACGCGCCCATTCCCTTGGCATACACCGGCCCCAGCATCGTCAGGAAAGGGCTCGGCTTGTTCAGCAGAAGAAAGCCTGGGGGAACGGCGAGATCGGGGGATGTGGTCATGGCGCGTGGCGCAACTCCCAAATGGTGTCCGCAGAATAAGCCTTCGCCTACAATAAGAGAAATGAATTTCGTAGATTGCGGTCCATCAATTTCATGCATATATCGCGCGTCGACCTGAACCTGTTCGTCGTCTTCGACGCCATTTACACGGAAGGCGGGATCACGGCGGCCGCTCGCACGCTCAACTTGACGCAACCGGCGGTAAGCCACGCGCTCGGGCGTCTGCGCGAGTTGTTTGATGATCCATTGTTCGAGCGGCGCGGGCAGGGCATGGTGCCGACGCCTCTGGCGCGCACGCTCATCGCCGAGGTGCGCTCCGCGCTGCAGGGCTTCGAGCGCACGTTGCGCGAGGGCACGCGGTTCGACCCGGCCACGAGTGAGCGCCGCTTCACGTTGTCGATGCGCGATGCGCTGGAAGCCACGCTGCTGCCGCCGCTCATGGCCGCCATTGCCAAGGAGGCACCGCGCATCGACGTGACGACCGTGCGCGGAGACCGCCGGCAGCTCGAAACCGAGCTGCTGGCCGGCACCATCGATGCGGCGGCGGACATTCTGCTGCCGGCATCTCCGGCCATCCGGCACGCGCCCTTACTGACCGACCCGATGGTGGTGCTGGCGCGCCCCGGCCATCCCATTGCAAATGAACCCCTGACGCTGGAGCGCTACCTCGCATGCGAACACGTGCACGTATCGTCCCGACGCCGCGGGGCGGGGCTGGAGGATGTGGAGCTGCGCCGCCTCGGGCACGAGCGGCGCGTACGGCTGCGTTGTCAGCATTACCCGGCAGCCTGCCGCGTAGTGAGCTGTACCGACCTGCTTGCGACGTTGCCGATCCGCTACGCGCGCATCGCCAACGAGCCGTATGGCAACGTGATGTTGCCGCTGCCGTTCAACGTGCAGCCGCTTGAGCTGTACCTGTACTGGCACACGAACAGCGACCAGGATGCCGCCAGCCGCTGGCTGCGCGACCACGTGTTCGCAGCGATGGCAGAGGTGGCCCTGGACGACACCGTGGCGGCATTCGCAGACGGGCGTTGACGAACGCCGGGGCGGACGCAATCATCGGGGCTGCGCAGCGCAGATGGCGTAACCACGCCGGTTTATGACAGATTGATGGCATTTGCTATTCGACTGTCCGGCGGCCGCGCTTCCCGGCAAACTGTCTTCCCTTCTGATGTATGACTGCGACTGCGTCCGCGATCAGCTTCCAATCCGACAATACCGGCTTCATCTGCGGTTTTCGTTTCGAACCGGGCAAGCCGGGCGTTGCGCTGGATTCGTCCGAGATCGCGGATGCCCTCCAGCATGTGGAAGGCGAGGGTGCCCAGGACGCCTTCATCTGGCTGCATTTCAACCTATCGCGGGCGGGGTGCCTGCGCTGGCTGCAAAGCCATCTCGAGCTGCCGGAGCCTTTCCTCGAGTTGCTGGGCGAGGAGGCCCATTCCACGCGCATCGAGCAGCAGGACGGCGCGCTCGTCGCCGTCTTCAATGACGTGATCTTCGATTTCGAGCGCACGCCCACGCAGGTGGCAACGCAGTGGGTCTACGCACACCGGCGCCTGCTGGTGACGTTGCGCCGCAAGCCATTGCATTCGGTCGACCGGTTGCGCGAGTGCGTTCGCAGCGGTGAGACGTTCCGCTCGCCAGCCGATCTGCTGGGCCATTTGATGTGCGATCAGGCTGACCTGATGACGCAGATCGTCCGCACGACGGGCATCGATATCGACCGCATCGAAGACCGTTTTCTTGCGTCGAAGATCACGTCAGGGCGCCAGGAGCTTGCGGGGACGCGCCGCGTGCTGGTGCGGCTTCAGCGCATGCTGGCACCCGAGCCCGGTTCGGTCTTTCGCTTGCTGGCGCGACCGCCGGCGTGGCTGCATCCGGAAGATGTGCAGCAATTGCGCGAGTCCACCGAGGAGTTTTCCGTCGTGCTGCGCGACATGAGCGGCCTGATCGAACGCATCAAGCTGCTGCAGGAAGAGGTGATCGCGCGTCTGGACGAGCAGAACAACCGGACGCTGTTCACGCTGACGCTGGTAACCGTGCTGGCATTGCCCATCAATATCGTCGCAGGGCTCTTCGGCATGAACGTGGGTGGCGTGCCGCTGGCCGACAACCACCACGGCTTCTGGCTGATGGTGGGGCTGGTGGCGGCGTTTACCGTGATCGTTGCGTGGTGGGTGGTCCGCCGCCGCAACAACCAGTAAGCACACCTACGTGTTCGCGGCGACGGCCGGCTTGGTTTTTGTCGCCTTGGTCGCCTTGGCCTCCCGGGGTGCCCTGACCGGTTTTTGCGATGCCGCTGCCGCCTGTGCGGACGGGAACGGGTAACGCGCGCTGAACTCCGCAAAGCGGGCGGCGAGAAAATCCGCACACGCCGTCAGTCGCGCCGGTCGATGGCGACGCGCAAGGGCGACAAGCTGCAGCGGCGTGGGCGCATGGCTCCATGCCGGCAATGCCACCTCCAGACGGCCGGCGCACACGTCTTGCGCGACATCCAACCATGATTTGAATGCCAGGCCACGCCCGGCGACGGCCCAGTCGCGCACCACGGCGCCGTCGTCGCATTGGAAACCGCCGCGCACGTCGATCGGGGCGGGGCCGCTGGCGTGCGTGAGTTGCCAGCGCGTGACGGGCTCGCCGTTGCGCAGGAGGATCAGGCAGCGATGGTCGGCGAGGTCGCTCGGGTGTGCGGGCCGGCCATGCTGCCGGAAGTACGACGGCGCGCCCACGATCACGCGCGGATGCGACGCCAACGGCCGCCGCACCAGCGCCGAATCCTGCAGATTCCCATAGCGCAGCGCGAAGTCGAGGTCTTCGCGCATCAGGTCGGCCAGCCGGTCGCCCAGCACCAGCGTGATCCGCACGCCGGGGTGCTCATCGCAGAACGCGTCGAGCCAAGGGCGCAGGATGTGCCGGCCCAGATCTGATGTGGCGGCAATGCGGATGGGGCCGGACAGCTCCGTGCGATCCTGCCCCAGGCTTTCCGCGCCTTCGTCCAGGGCTTCCAGCGCCTGTCTGGCATAGCCTAGATAGCGCTGACCGGCTTCGGTGGGGCGCATGCTGCGCGTGGTGCGCTCAAACAGGCGGGCGCCGAGTTCGGTCTCCACGCGCTTGAGCGCCGCGCTGGCGGTGGCGGGCAGCCAGCCGAGCTGGCGCGCGGCGGCGGAAAGGTTGCCGGCGTCAGCAATGCGCACGAGCAGGCGGAGGTCGTCGAGGGCGATCATTGTCAAAGCGGATTTGGAGAATCATCAAAGCATAGCTGGATTATCTTGCTTTTGTTTGATGAAACAATGGCCCCAATCGATTGACGGTTTTTTCTTCTACTTCTCACAGCAAAGGAGCATTGGCATGACTTCGAAGACCTTGCAGGACCAGTCGGTGGTGGTGTTGGGCGGTACGACCGGTATTGGGCAGGGCGTGGCCCGCGCGGCGGCAGCGGAAGGGGCCCGCGTGACGGTGCTGGGCCGCTCGGCCAAGGCGGATGATGGCATCCGGGGCATTGCCGTCGATGCAAACGACACGGCGTCGCTGGCCGCCGCGCTGGCGCAGGCTGCGGGCGCTGGAAAGATCGACCACCTTGTCATCACCATCGGCTCGCGCACGAGCCCGCCGCCGTTTGCCTCGCTGCAACGTGCCGACCTCGAGCAGGCCTTTGGCACCAAGTTGTTTGCCGCACTGATGGCGGTGCAGGCTGCGTTGCCGTATCTGGCGGACAACGCATCGATTACGCTCACCTCGGGCCTGCTCTCGCGCAAGGCGACGGCAACCGGTTTGCTGCGTGGCTCGATCAATGCTGCAGTGGAAGCCGCCGCCAAGAACCTGGCGAAGGAACTCGCACCGCGCCGCGTCAACGTGATCAGCCCGGGCGTGGTCGATACGGACGTGTGGGGCGCCCCGGCCGATCGACAAGCCATGCTCGCGCGCATCGGCAGCGGCTTGCCAGTCGGTCGTGTCGGCACGCCGGATGATCTGGCCCAGGGCTACCTGCTGGCCATGACCAACGGCTTCATGACCGGCGCAATCATCGACATTGAAGGAGGCGGTTTGCTATGACGACTGACAGCGATTGGACCTTCGACCATGTGAACTTTCACGTGGCAGGAGATGCACCCATCCTGAAATTTTTCGCCGATGTGCTCGGCTGGAAACCGGGCCCGCGCCCGGCGTTTCCGTTTCCCGGCACGTGGCTGTATCAAAACGACGATGCGCTCGTCCACCTCGTGACGCAGGAGGGGGATACGCCGGAACTGCTGTTTTCGCACATCGCATTCCGCACCCGGAAAGATGCGGCCGACGTGCTGGCCGCTGTGCGGGAGAGCAGCATGCCGCACCAGGTCAGAAAACACCCCGCGCGGCCTGCTGCACAGATCTTCGTGCAGTTGCCGGGCGGGGTGGTGCTGGAGCTGGAGGCGCCAATGTCGGGTCCGCTGGAAGCGGCGCGCGAGTACTAGTAAAGCCGCGGCGTCAGGCTCCGGCCTGCTGCGCGTACTTCCAGCCCAGTTCGGCCATCGGGCGGGCGCGCTTGCCGGCCTCCATCGCCTGCGCCGACGATGCCGTGCCATCCACCACGCGCTTCATGATCCCCTGCAGGATGCCGGCAATGCGGAACATGTTGTAGGCGAGGTAGAAGTTCCAGTCGCCCGTGATGCGGCGGCCGGTGCGTTCCTCGTATTGGCGGATGTACTCGGCTTCGGTGGGAATGCCGAGTGCCGCGAAGTCGAGTCCTGCCACGCCGCGGAATTGGCCCGGCTCGATGTGCCAGCTCATGCAGTGGTAGCTGAAGTCAGCCAGCGGATGGCCCAGCGTCGACAGTTCCCAATCCAGGATGGCCAGCACGCGCGGCTCGGTCGGGTGGAAGATCAGGTTGTCGAGCCGGTAGTCGCCGTGAACGATGCTGGTGATTTCCTCGGCTTCCTGCGGCACGTGCTTGGGCAGCCATTCGATCAGGTTGTCCATGGCCGGAATCGACTCGGTTTCCGACAGCTTGTATTGCTTGCTCCAGCGCTCGATCTGACGCGCGAAATAGTTGCCGGGTTTGCCGTAGTCGGCCAGGCCGATGGCGGCGTAGTCCACAGTGTGCAACGCAGAGATGACGCGGTTCATCTCGTCATAGATCGCGCTGCGCTCGGCAGGCGCCATGCCGGGCAGGGCCTGATCCCACAGCACGCGGCCCTGTACGAACTCCATGATGTAGAAGGCGCGGCCGATCACGGCTTCGTCTTCGCACAGCGCATACATCTTGGCGACGGGGACGTCGGTCTTGGCGAGCGCATCCATCACCCGATATTCGCGTTCGATCGCGTGCGCGGACGGCAGCAGCTTCGCCTTCGGGCCGGGCTTGGCGCGCATCACGTACGTGCGCGACGGCGTGATCAGCTTGAACGTCGGGTTCGACTGGCCGCCCTTGAACTGTTCAACCGTGAGCGGGCCGGCAAAGCCGTCCACATGTTCGCGCATCCACGCTTCCAGCGCGCCGATGTCGAACTTCTGCTGTTCTGCCACGGGGCGCGTGCCCTCGAAGGCCGAGAAATCCTGCTGGTCCGTTTGTGCCATGGGTGTGTCTCCGAATCTTGTTGTGTGTCGAGGAAAGTTCAGGTCGGTTGCCGATGGCGAAGGTATTGCTGCAGCAGCACCTCCATCGTCGTCAGTCGTGAGCCGACATGCGTTGGCGAAGGCGCCGAAAAATTGCTCATGCGCAGCACCCAGTCGGTCGGGGCTTGGCCGACATCGAGCACGTTGATACAGCCGGCGGTCTGCGCGAGGCTGCCGAAGAACACGCGCTCGCCCCCGGTGATGGCGTGCGAGAGGATCGCGCGGTTGGTGCCGCCATGCAGCACCAGCAGCACGGTGTCCCAGTCCGTTTGCGCGCGCAGGCGGGCGATGGCTGGAATAACACGGTCAAGAAATTCACCGATGCTTTCTCCGTTGAGAAAACGCCGGTCTTCGGACACCGTGCCCTCAAACGCGCCGATGAAAGCCTGCGCGAGTTCGTGCTCGGGAATTTCCGCCAGCTTGCCGCCGCGGATTTCCTGCAGCTCGGGCCAGTGTTCAAGCGCGATGCCGCGTTCCTGCATCGCGGGCATCTCGGCCAGCACGCGCTGCGCGGTTTCCACCGTGCGCGGCAGGCCGCTGACGATCACGCGGTCGAAGACGATGCCCTCGGCCGCAAAGATCTTGCCGGCAGCGGTGGTTTGGCTGCGGCCGAGTTCGTTGAGCGGGACGGCCTCGGGCGAGGGAACAGGGCGGCCGGTTTCGTCAAAGTACGTCACGGCGCCATGACGCATCAGATAGACGCGCCGGCGCTGGGGTGTCGGGAAGGGAACCATGCGGGCCGGAAATCAGCGGTATTGAGGTTTGCGCTTTTGCAGGAACGCCGAGATGCCTTCGTTGCCGTCGGCGTGGTGCAGCGCTTCGACAAAGCTGTGCTGCTCGGCCTTGAGGTGGTCGTGCAGCGAGGCGTCTTCGGCGTGGGCGATCAGGCCCTTGATGCGGCCCACTGCGTGCGGCGATTGCGCAGCGAGTTTTTCCGCCAGTGCCAGCGCCTGGTCCAGCGCCTCGCCGGGTTTGACGACCTCATTGATGAGGCCGAAGTGCGCGAGCCGCTCCGCGCTGACAGGCTTGCCGAGCATGATGATTTCGCTCGCCAGCGGGCGCGGCAGGAAGCGCGCGATGTGCCACGAGCCCCCGCCGTCCGGCGTCAGCGCGACGTTCACATACGCCATCACGAACTTCGCGTCCGACGCGGCAATCGCAAAGTCGCAAGCCAGTACCAACGAGAAACCGGCGCCTGCCGCTGGGCCCTCCACTGCGGCAATTACGGGCTTGGGAAACGTGCGGATTGTCTCGATCCAGTGGTTGAGCGCGTCGATGCCTTCTTCTTGAACGCTGCGCGGCTTGCTACGGTTTTCCAGCAGGCGGTTCAGATTGCCGCCCGCACAGAAGGCGTTGCCGTCGCCCGTGAAGATGACGGCACGGATCTCGTTGTCAGTGACGGCACGGTCGAGCGCTTCCATCGACGCGGTGTACATCACCGGGTCCAGCGCGTTGCGCGCGTCAGGGTTGGACAGCGTCAGCACCAGCGTCGAGCCGATGCGTTTGGAGAGCAATTGCGCGGTCATGGCGGCCTCGTCAGGGTAAGCGGCAATCAGGCATCAGGCATCAGGCATCAGGCGTCAGGCGTGAGCAGCGACATGCCCAGACGGGCACGGCGCAGCAGCCACGGGCTCGGGCGATAGCGCGGGTCGCCATAGAGCGCGTAGAGGTTCTGCAGGATTTCCAGGATGGCGTTCGTGCCCAGCGTATCGCCGAGTGCCAGCGGCCCTTTGGGATAACCGAGTCCCAGCGTGACGGCGAGGTCGATGTCGGTGGGCGTGGCAATGCGCTGCTGTGCGATATCGCACGCGATGTTGACGATGCACGCGACGATGCGCTGCGCGACAAAGCCACCCGAATCGCGGATCACCGTGACCGGCACGCCGTCGGACGCGAACAAGCTGTGTGCGGCATCGCGGTAGGCTGCATCGGTGGCGGGTGTGGTCATCAGCGTGCGGCGCTTGGTGGCGGCAAACGGATAGAGCGTGTCGAGCGCCACGGTGCGGCGTGCGTCGAGCCCCTCGGCGGCCACGCAGGCGGTGGCATCCAGCCCGCGCGGCGTGACGATGACCAATGCGTCGGCGGACGGTTTGGAACCGGCTTCGGGCGTGATGCCCAGATCGAGCAACAGGCGCTGCGCTGCGGCGTGGCCGGCGTCATGCGCGCGGCTGATCCACACCGAAGACGGGCGCGCAGACGGGGCGGGCGCTTCGGCGGGGACTTGCTTCTGTCCATCCGGATAACGATAGAAACCTTCGCCCGTCTTGCGGCCCAGAATGCCGCCGGCAAAGCGAACCGCTGTGATCTGCGACGGACGATAGCGCGGTTCGTCGTAGAACTGGCGGTAGACCGATTCCATCACCGGGTGCGAAACGTCCAGCCCTGTGAGGTCCATCAACTCGAACGGCCCCATGCGGAAGCCGGCCTGCTCGCGCATGATGGCGTCGATGTCCGCATAGGCCGCCACACTTTCCTGCGCCACGCGCAGCCCTTCGGTATTCATGCCGCGCCCGGCGTGGTTGACGATGAAGCCTGGCATGTCGATGCAGCGCACGGCGGTGTGCCCCATGCGCTTGGCCAGTGCGGCCAGCGCGTCACCGGTTGCGGACGCGCTGCGCAGGCCGTCGATGACTTCGACCACCTTCATCAGCGGCACCGGGTTGAAAAAGTGAAAGCCCGCGACGCGTTCGGGGTGCTTGCATGTCGCGGCAATCGCCGTGATCGACAGTGATGATGTATTCGACGCCAGGATGGCATCCGCGCGAACGATGTCTTCGAGCTGACGGAAGAGGTCGCGCTTGACGTCGAGCTTTTCGACGATGGCCTCGACCACGAGATCGCAGTCGGCCAGATCGGTGAGCGCGCCCGCAGGAACGAGCCGCGCGACGGTGGCGTCGGCTTCCTCCGCCGTCATCTTGCCCTTGGCGGCCAGCTTGGCGAGCGTATCGGCCAGTGCAGTGCGCGCCGCTTCCACGGCTTGCGGATTGGCGTCGAACAGTTTGACGCGCAAACCTGCCTGGGCCGCGATCTGTGCAATGCCGCGCCCCATGGCGCCGGTGCCCACAATCCCGATAGTCTGCATATGAAATCCGCTGCGATCGAAAGAAGTCTGGCTAAAATAGCACGAGCGTGCGATTTCTGGCATCCGCACCGACCATAACGAACGGCCAAATTACCAAGGAGACGGTTTGATGCTGACGCTTTACGGCTTTTCTGCGAGCAACTACTACAACAAAGTCAAGCTCGCCCTGCTGGAAAAGGGACTCCCTTTTGAGGAATCACTGCGCTGGCCGGACCAGACCGACGGCGAAATCTCGCCGCTGCACAAGGTGCCGTATCTGAAGGATGGCGATCTCGGCATGTGCGAATCGCAGGTCATTGTCGACTATCTGGAGGCGCGTTATCCGGAGCATCCGCTGGTTCCGGCCGATCCGTTCCAGGCGGCCAAGGTGCGAGAGGTGGTGACGTTCCTGGAGCTGCACCTGGAGTTGGTGGCGCGCCAGTTGTTTCCCGAGGCGTTCTTCGGCGGCAAGATCAGCGACAACCTGAAGGTCAAGGTGCGCGAACAACTGCAGAAGAACATCCCGGCGGCGGCCAAGCTGTTCAAGTTCTCGCCTTATGTCGCGGGCGACACGTTCACCATTGCGGATTGCGCGGCCATCGTGCATTTCCCCCTGGTCAGCCAGGCTACCAAGATCATCTACGGTGAAGACCTGCTGGCGCAGGTCGAGGGCGTCAAGCCTTACCTGGCCAAAATGGCCGAGAACCCCAACGTGCAGAAAGTGCGGGCAGACAGCAAGGCCAATCTGGAGCAGATGCTGGCGCACTACGCCAGCAAGCGCTGATCCGCCTCGGCCTGAAGGTCTTACACCTTCGACAAGCGCTCCAGCGCAACCTGGAGCGTTTCGTCTTTCTTGGCGAAGCAGAAGCGCACCACGCCCGATTCGTGCGGCTGCGAATAGAACGCCGATACGGGGATCGCCGCCACGCCGATCTCGCTCGTCAGCCACTTGGCGAACTCGGCCTCGGGCAGATCGGAGATGGCGCTGTAATCCACGCACTGGAAGTACGTCCCCTGGCAGGGCAGCAGCTTGAAGCGCGTGTTCTCCAGCCCGGCGCGGAAGAGGTCGCGCTTGCGTTGGTAGAACGCCGGCAACTCCAGATACGGACGCGGATCCGCCATGTAGGTCGCCAGGCCGTGCTGCACCGGCGTGTTGACGGTGAACACGTTGAACTGGTGCACCTTGCGGAATTCCGCCATGAGCGCGACGGGGGCGGCCACGTAGCCGACCTTCCAGCCCGTCACGTGATACGTCTTGCCGAAGCTCGACACCACGAAAGCGCGACGCGCCAGCTCGGGAATGCGCGCCACCGAGGCATGCGGCACGCCGTCGTACACCATGTGCTCGTACACCTCATCGGAGAGCAGCAGCACGTTGGTCGGCGCCAGGATCTCGGCGAGCTTGCGCATGTCGTCCGCATGCCAGACCGTGCCGGTCGGGTTGTGCGGCGTGTTGAGCATGATCAGGCGCGTGCGCGGCGTGATGGCCGCGGCCAGCGTGTCGAACGGGATGCGAAAGTCCGGCGCGTTCAGCGTGATCGGCACGACTTTGCCGCCCGCCAGTTCAATCGACGGAATGTAGCTGTCGTACGTCGGCTCGAACACGATGACTTCGTCGCCCGGATGCACGCAGCACAGCACGGTCGTCAGCAGCGCCTGCGTGGCGCCGGCGGTGATGGTGATCTCGCGGTCGGCATCGTAAGCGTGGCCGTACAGATTGGCGACCTTGGCGGCGATGGCCTGGCGCAGGGCAGGCACGCCCGTCATCGGCGGGTACTGGTTCAGGCCGGCGCGCATGGCGTCGGACACCGCATCGACGATGCGCGGGTCGCAATCGAAATCAGGAAAGCCCTGGCCCAGGTTGACGGCCTGCTTTTCCACGGCCAGCGCGGACATCACGGTAAAGATGGTGGTGCCGACATTCGGCAGGCGCGACGGCGGCGGGGCGATGGGTGCGAGCGATTCAACAGTGGTCATGACAAGACGGCTTCAAGCTTGATTCGGGATGGCAGCAAGGGGCGTGTTTTCCAACTGGACCAGCGCGACGAACTGCTTGGGCGGCAGCACCGCCACGTCGCAATACTTAGCCATGCGGCGCTTGAGCTTGAGCACGGCGCGGTCCTTGGAAACGAGATAGGCAACGTCGGCGGCATCGGCGAGGGCGAGAAATTTCTGGTCGTCGCGATCCTTGCAGCGCGGGACGAACGCTTCGCCTTGCACGCGGGCCGCATGTTCAGGATCGGCGACGGATCGGGTCACGCGATCGACCCACGCGAGTGCGGCCTGCGCGTCGACGGCGTAGCGGGCGAATTGCGGATAGCCGAGCACGCGGCGCAGTTCTTCGCGGCAGGCGGGGCTGATGATGGCGTCCAGCCGGCCGGCTTCCAGCGCAGCGCGGATGGGGCGCGCAACCGCATCGTCGAAGATCAGGATGTCGACCCAGATGTTGGAGTCCAGCACCACGCGCGGGGTCGGAGCCTGGGTGGAGTGGGCGAGGGCGGCAGCGTCTGCCATTCGATACAATTCCAGACTTGTGAACCGCGATTCTGACATGATCATCGTCCTCTCGCCGGCCAAGTCGCTCGACTACGACACGCCGCCGCGCACCAAGACCCACACGCTGCCCGATTTCATCGAGCGCTCCGCAGAACTCATTGACGTGCTTCGCAAGCTGTCGCCGGCCCAGATCGGCACGCTTATGCACATTTCCGACCCGTTGGCGGCGCTCAATGCCACGCGCTATGCCGATTGGTCGCCCGAATTCACGGCCGAAAACAGCAAGCAGGCCGCACTGGCCTTCGACGGCGATGTCTACGGCGGGCTCGATGCCAACTCGCTGGCGGTGGACGATCTGCAGTTCGCGCAGAAGCATCTGCGGATTCTGTCGGGGCTTTACGGCGTGCTGCGCCCGCTCGACTGGATGCAGCCGTATCGCCTCGAAATGGGCACGCGCCTGGTCAATCCGCGCGGCAAGGATTTGTACGCCTTCTGGGGCGATGACGTGACGCTTGCGCTTAACAAGCTCTTCAAGCAGGACGACGACCCCGTGCTCGTCAATCTCGCGTCGGAAGAGTATTTCAAGGTGGTGCGGCCCAAGGTGCTCAAGGCCCGCATCGTCACGCCGGTGTTTGAGGACTGGAAGAACGGCCAGTACAAGATCATTTCGTTCTATGCGAAGCGTGCGCGCGGTCTGATGGCGCGCTATGCGATCGAGCACCGCATCACCGATCCGCGCAAGCTGAAGGCGTTCGATGTCGACGGCTATGCTTTTGTCGCTGCCGATTCCGACGACGAGCGCTGGATCTTCCGCCGCAAGCTCACCTGATGACAGGATCCGACATGACAGCCACGCAACCGCACATCTCCAGCGCGTTCGACAGCGGCGCCATCGAAATCGTCGATGCCGCCCGCGCCGATGCCATCCGCCTGCGCATTCGCCGCGATTCGCACGCCGACTTCACGCAATGGTTTCACTTCCGCCTGCAAGGGGTGCTGGGCCAGGCCTGCACGCTTGCGCTGGAAAACGCCGGCGAATGCACCTATGCCTCCGGCTGGAAGGACTACCGTGCCGTCGCCTCGTACGACCGCGAGCATTGGTTCCGCGTGCCGACCCGCTATGACGGCAAGACGTTGACGATCGAGGTGACGCCCGAGCACGACAGCATCTGGTTTGCCTATTTCGAGCCGTATTCGGACGAGCGACACCTCTCGCTCGTGGCCGCTGCGCAAACGAGGCCAGGTGTGCGCACCCAGCGCTTGGGGCAAACGGTGCAGGGCCGCGACATGACGAGCATCACCGTCGGCGAACCCGGTCCCGGCAAGAAAAACGTGTGGATCATCGCGCGCCAGCATCCGGGCGAGACGATGGCCGAGTGGTTCGTTGAAGGGCTGCTCGCACGTCTGACGCGTCAGGGGGTCTGGAGTGGCGATCCCGTCGGTCGCGTGCTTGCCGAGCGCGCCGTCTTTCATATCGTGCCGAACATGAACCCGGACGGCTCCTTGCTGGGCAACCTGCGCACCAACGCGGCCGGTGCCAACCTGAACCGCGAATGGATGGAACCCGATGCGCAGCGCAGCCCCGAGGTGCTGGCGGTGCGTCAGGCGATCGAGCAAACCGGCGTCGACCTGTTTTTCGACATCCACGGCGACGAGGCGCTGCCTTATGTGTTCGTGGCGGGCAGCGAAATGCTGCCGGGCTTTACCGATGCACAGCGTGCCGACCAGGACCGCTTTGTCGCGGCGTTCCTGCGTGCGTCCCCCGATTTCCAGACGCGATACGGCTACGAGGCCAGCAAGTACAACGAAGACGCGCTGAAGCTCGCCTCCAAGTACATCGGCCACACGTATGGCTGTCTGTCGTTGACGCTGGAAATGCCGTTCAAGGACAACGCCGACCTGCCCGACGCACGCGTGGGCTGGGACGGCGCCCGCAGCGCCGCATTGGGTGCGGCCATGCTGCAGGCGATCCTGGAGTATCTCGGCTGAAAATAAGCGTCGCGCCGCCTGTGTCGGCGGCGCGTTGCGCTTAGTTCGAGGACGACTTCTTCGTCGTCTTTTTGGCCGTCGATTTGGCGGTGGATTTGCTTGCCGCGGTCGACTTGGTCTTGGCCGTGCCGCTACCCTTGGCAGACTTGGCCGTCGCTTTTGTCGAGGCCTTACCCTTGGCTGTGCTCTTCCCGCGCGCCGCCGCACTGGTCGTGCAGCGATGGCCGCGGCGGCAATGCGTGCGCGCTGTCGACGACGCGGGCGCAGCGGCCGGCGCGGCGAACGGCTGGCCATTGGCGTCGAGCAGCTCATACGCCAGCATCATCCCTTCGTCGTACCCGCAGCGCACCCGCACGGGTTCCCACTGGTCATTGCCCGTACCGCGCTTGTGCACGGCGGCATTGAAAGTGATCACGCTCGACACCTTGATGGCGCCTTGCTTGCTGGACGAGAAGCGCGAGTCCCACGGCTCGACCTTGGCCTGGTCGTTGGAAAGCGCACCGGTAGGAAGGCGGAACTGATCGAAATTGGTCGAGCGCGGAATGATCCAGCTCGCATGCGCGGCGCAGTCGGCCACGTCGGGGCGGGCACCTTCCGATTGAATCAGGCGGTCACGGGTTTGTGCGCGGTACTCGGACAGGCTCATTTTGTCCTTGGACGGCAGGTTGACCGTGGTGGTGCCGCTGCTGTCGGTCGAACCGAAGACGATGGGCGGCGTGGTGGCGGCGGGCTGGATAACCGGCTTGGCTTGAGCGGCCGGGGTGCTCGGCGTGGCGTTGGTGGCCTGGCCCGACGGGTTGGTCGGTTCAGTCTGCAAGTTGGAGCAGGCGGCCAGCAAAGCGACGACGCCGAGACAGAGTAGTTTGGGTCGCAACATCACGAGTGTTACAGGGTGTCGGCGTGGAAATCGCCATGATAGAGGAAAGCTCGGGTCGAAAGTTCCTGCTAGTTACCCCAATGCGTCCCCAATGCGGCACATCAGGCGAATTTGCTGTAACAGCGCGTTACGGCACGGTGTTGGTTACCAACTGGCCATCACTGCTTGGTGAACAACCACGCGAGCGACCATTCGTCGGTGCGCGCCTCGTAGCGAATGCCCTTGCGCATGGCCCACGTGGCGAGCTGGTGATGGGACGGGATGATCGCGTAGTCGGTCTGGGCAAAGCGCGCCGCGGTCTTGGCGGCCTGCTCGTGTGCCTGTTCGCTCGAGACCGTTGAGAGCGACGTCTGTACCAGTTTGTCCAGCTCCGGATTGCTGTAGCGGCCCCAGTTCCACGAGCCATAACCGGTTTGCGCGTTGGGCGTGCCGAGAATGCTGCGCAGCGCCACGTCCGCCGCCACCGAGCCCCAGCCGAGCATCATGAACGAGAATTCGCCCTGACGCGCGCGCGAGAAGTACGCTGCCACCGGCAAGGTTTCCACCTTCGTTTGTATGCCGATGCGCGTGAGCAGCTGGGCGGTGGTCTGCGCGACCTGCGCATCGTTCAGATACCGGTTGTTGGTTGCGTGCAGCGTGAGCCCGAACCCGTCCGGGTAACCGGCCTCGGCAAGAAGTTTCTTGGCGCGTGCCGGGTCATATGCGATCGGCTTGCCGCCCGGGTGCCCGAAGATCTGCGGCGACACGATGCTCGATGCCACGACGCCCTGGCCCTCCAGCACGCGGCTGACGATGGCATCGCGGTTGATGGCCAGCGCGATGGCCTCACGCACGCGATGGTCCTTGAGTGGGTTCTTGGCCAGCGGTTTGCCGGATTTGTCGGTCACGAACGGCGACGTATCGCGACTCTGGTCCATCTGCCAGAAAATCGTGCGCCACGACACCTGCTGTTCGAGGTGGAATTTGGGGTCTTGCTTGATGCGCGGCACGTCCGCAGCCGGTACGGCCTCGACGACATCCACATCGCCCGAGAGCAGCGCGGCTGTACGCGCGGCATTGTCCGTGATGATCTTGAAGGTCACCTTGTCCCACTGCGGCACGCGGCCCCAATAGTGCGGGTTCTTCTTCAGCACGATTTCCTGCCCGCGCGTGAAGTGGTCGAACAGGAACGGGCCCGTACCGATCATGGCGCGGCCCGCATCAAAGTCCGCCTGCGAGGCGTCTGCCACCTTCTTCGGAATGATGGGCAGGCTGTTCAGATCGTTGGGAATGCTTGCGTAATTCGGTGTCGACAATTTCAGGCGCACCGTGAGCGGATCGACGATCTGTACTTCGGTAATCGACTTGGTATAGCTCGTGAACGGGCCCGGGCTGTTCGTCAGGCGTGCCGGGCGCTCGATCGATGCCTTCACGTCTTCGCCGGTGAACGGCGTGCCGTCGCTCCACTTCACGTTGGGGCGGAGCTTGATCTCCCAGGTGTTAGCGTCGACGGGCTTCCAAGACGTGGCCAAGCCAGGCGTGTAGCGGCCGTTCTTGTCGAGAAAGACAAGCGACTCGAAGATGTGCAGCGCCATGGCGTTGTTGGGGCCGGCGTTGTTCCACTGCGGGTCCATCGACGTGACGTCGGCGGACAGGCCGATGCGCAAGTCGTCGGCCTGCGCCGCGAACGGCATCGCGGCGGCCGCAGCCAATGCGCCTGCGGCGAAACTGCGAATCAAGGCGCGGATGGGAACACACAAGAGGGGACGTGTTGTCATCGAGAGGCTCCTGGGGTTCGGGCGGTGATGCCATGTGGCGGAAGATCGTCATTGTGCCGCAGCCCGCATTGGCGTGTGCGACGCAAACCGAGAATCAATATGAACGATGGCGGAGCAATAAAAAAGCCACCCGAGGGTGGCTCTGATTGCGTGCGCCGCCGATCAGTGGAACAGCGGCTGCTGGGTCGGTGCGTCTTCCGGCATTTCTGCGTGGACGATTTCGGCCGAGCGGTCTGCATAGAGCGGGGCTCCGCAGTCTTCGCAATACTCGGGCTCGAAGAGCTGACCGTGGCGGAAGATATCTTCGATGCCGCAGGCGCGCAGCTCATCGCAGATCTGCTCAAGTGGGCTGCCCGGTTCGCCTTCCGCAGTGACATCCGTGGCTCCGCCATCGCGGCCGTACACGGGCCAGACGATGCCGTAGATCAGGTCTTTCTCGCCGCGCACCGTGAAGGCCACGCGGTATTCCTCGATCTGCTCTTCGCCGAATGCGCCGATGATGGCGCCGAAGCGGTTGGCGGGCATGTCGAGCGCGCCCTGCAAGTAATTGACGGCAGCACGCACGGTCAACGGGCGGATCTGCTTGTCGGACTCGCGGCAGGACAGGAAGAAGGCGTCGGGCAGCAGCAGGTCGAACTCGCAGCCCGGCATCAGCGCGGAGATGGTCGGCGTGACCTGCTCGCGCCATTGCTCCAGGCAGGCGGAACGCTCGGCGTGATGCTCCTTGGAGTCTTCCTGCCAGCGAAACAGCGCCTGACCGTGCTGGGCCACGACGATCGCTACCAGGTAGCGAGGATCGGCCAGGATCGGTGCCGTCTCGGGCATGTCACGCAATTCGACCTTTGCCGGCTGCCCGGCCAGCGCATAGGCGGCCAGCTTGTGCGTGAGCGCAAAGGTGTCGGAATGGGTGCGCGGCAACTGGTCGATGCTGTACAGGTACGGCGCGAGTGCCACGCGGGCGTTGGAAGCCATCACGTGGGCCTGCAGGTGTACCTGGAGCGTTTGCGCCATCTCGGGCTTGATGGTGCCCGACGGGATCATGTAACGCGTGTGTGCCAGGATGGGCGCTGCGATCAGCAGCGCGTCATATTCGACGCCGCCCGAGCTGAGGATGGCCGATTCAGCCAGTGTCTCGGCCTGTTCGGCCAGCACGTCGGAGGCTTCCTCGTTGTGCTTGAAAAGATGATCTAGCGCGGCGTCGAGCGCGGTCTGGCTGCCGTTCTTGAGCAGCCGGGAAAGACGTTCGGACAGCCTTTGTTCCCAATAGACGTCTTCGATGCGACTGCCCGACGCGTCCAGCGCCAGCGCATCGGCCACCAGCCGTTCTGCATCGGGGGAAAGACGTTGGGGAGCCTTGGAGCGGAATCCTGCCATGCTGTGCCGTACCGTTCGTTGGATGAATGAAGGGGCGTTATTTTACCCTTGTACGCTGCCGCGCGACGCTTCTGACGAAACCCGTAGCGCGAAAACGTTAAGGCTTGACCGCAGGTGCCGGTGCTGACGCTGCGATGCTGCTCGCGGCTGCGGGGACGGAAGCCACTGCGGGTTCGGGTGCGGCCGGTGCGCTGGCCGGTGCGGCACGCGTCTCGGTGGCGGGCTCAGAAGCAGCCAACGGCGGAGGCGGAGGAACGGGCGCAGCCGCCGCAGCGGACGCGGTTTGGGCTGGGGCCTGGGCGTCGGTCTGCGGGGCCTTGAACAGGATGTAGAACACGGCGGCCGCCACGACGATGAAGGCAAGTACCACTTGGGCCATGGGTGCGGAACTCCAGCAATGAAACGATCAGGCGAGGGCGGGCGACAATGTCGCCGCTAAGGGGGCGAGCACATCACGCGGCCGATGCGGCACACTGTATCAAAGCCTGCGCATCGATTGGGGCATCGTCACCTTGTTTGATTCGGCAGGCAATAAAAAACCGGCTCCGAAGAGCCGGTTTCCGTTCTGCAGCAGCGCAGTGGCGTGAAGCTTAAGCCGCCAGCAGCTGACGCAGCACGAACGGCAGGATCCCGCCGTGCTTGTAGTAGTCAACTTCGATCGGCGTGTCGATGCGCAGCAGCACTTGTGCACGCGTGGTCTCGCCGTTGGCGCGGTGGATGACCAGGGTGACGTCCTGTTGCGGCTTGATTTCGCCGTCCAGGCCCTCGATGTCGAAGGTTTCGTCTCCCACGATGCCCAGCGACTGCGCCGAGTCGCTGCCCTTGAACTGCAGCGGCAACACGCCCATGCCAACCAGGTTCGAGCGGTGAATACGCTCGAAGCTGCGTGCGATCACAGCCTTCACGCCCAGCAGCTGCGTGCCCTTGGCGGCCCAGTCGCGCGAGCTGCCCGTGCCGTACTCTTCGCCACCGAACACGACCGTCGGCGTGCCTTCGGCGATGTACTTCATGGCGGCGTCGTAAATCGACATTTGTTCGCCGCTCGGCTGGAACAGCGTTTCGCCGCCTTCCACGCGCGAACCGTCGGCCTTGGCGGGGATCATCAGGTTCTTGATACGCACGTTGGCGAACGTGCCGCGCATCATCACCTCATGGTTGCCGCGGCGCGAGCCGTAGCTGTTGAAGTCGGCCTTCAGCACGCCATTGGCCAGCAGGTATTTGCCGGCCGGCGACGTTTCCTTGATCGAACCGGCCGGGGAGATATGGTCGGTCGTCACGGAATCGCCGAAGACGCCCAGTGCGCGGGCGCCCTTGACCGATGCCGAGGCAACAGCCGGCGTCATGCCAAAACCTTCGAAGAACGGCGGCTCGGCGATGTACGTGGACTTCGGCCAGTCGTAGACCTGACCCTTCGTGCCCTTGACGTTGGCCCACAGCTTGGACGGCTTCTTGACCTGTTCGTAGTTCGTGCGGAACGTGTCGGCGTTCATTGCGAACTTCATCAGCTTGGCGATTTCGTCCGAGGTCGGCCAAATGTCGCCCAGGTAGACGTCCTTGCCCTTCTTGCCCTTGCCGACCGGTTCGGTCATGAGGTCGCGCGTCACGTTGCCGGCGATCGCGTAGGCGACGACCAGCGGGGGCGAAGCCAGGAAGTTGGCGCGGATGTTCGGGTGGATACGCGCTTCAAAGTTGCGGTTGCCCGACAGCACGGCGGCAGCAACGATGTCGTTCTTCACGATAGCTTCGTTCAATTCCGGCGTCAGATCGCCGGCATTGCCGATACAGGTCGTGCAGCCGTAGGCCGTCACGCCAAAGCCCAGCTTTTCCAGGTACGGCAGCAGGCCGGCGGCTTCCAGATACTTCGTCACCACACGGCTCCCCGGGGCGAGCGAGGTCTTGATGTGCGGTGCCACTTCCAAGCCGGCTTCGACGGCCTTTTTGGCGAGCAGGCCGGCTGCCAGCAGCACGCTCGGGTTGGACGTGTTCGTGCACGAAGTGATGGCCGCGATCAGCACGTCGCCGCTCTTCACGTTCACGCCGTTGGCGGTCGTGAAGGTCTTGTCGAGGTCTTCGGCGCTCTTGTTGAAGCCGTTCTCCGCAACGGGCTTCGAGAACAGCGACGAGAACGTCGATTTCACGTTGCCGATTTCGATGCGGTCTTGCGGGCGCTTCGGGCCGGCCAGCGACGGCGCCACCGTGCCGAGATCCAGCGTCAGCGTCTTGGTGTAGTCGATTTCGCCAGCCTTCGGCACGCCGAACAGCTTCTGCGCCTTGAAGTAGCTTTCGAACGCAGCGATTTCCTCTTTCGTGCGGCCCGTGCCCTTGAAGTAATCGATGGTCTTGTCGTCGACCGGGAAGAAGCCCATCGTGGCGCCGTATTCCGGTGCCATGTTGCCGATGGTCGCGCGGTCCGGCAGAGACAGGCTGGCCGTGCCTTCGCCGAAGAATTCGACGAACTTGCCGACGACCTTTTCCTTGCGCAGCATTTCCGTGATCGTGAGCACCAGGTCGGTTGCCGTGCAGCCTTCGCGGAGGCGGCCCTTCAGCTCCACGCCTACGACGTCCGGCGTCAGGAAATACACCGGCTGGCCCAGCATGCCGGCTTCTGCCTCGATGCCGCCCACGCCCCAGCCCACCACGCCAATCCCGTTGATCATGGTGGTGTGGCTGTCGGTGCCGACCAGCGTATCCGGGTAGTACACGCCGTCCTTCTTATGGACGCCGCGTGCCAGGTACTCCAGGTTGACCTGGTGGACGATGCCGAAGCCCGGCTGCACCACGCCAAACGTGTCGAATGCCTGCATGCCCCACTTCATGAACTGGTAGCGCTCGTTGTTGCGCGAGAACTCCAGTTGCATGTTCAGGTCCAGCGCCTTCTTCTCGCGGAAGTGGTCAATCTGCACCGAGTGGTCCACCACCAGGTCGACCGGCACGAGCGGCTCGATCTTCTTGGGGTTCTTGCCCATGCGCTCGGCCACGTTGCGCATGGCGGCCAGGTCGGCCAGCAGCGGCACGCCGGTAAAGTCCTGCAGCACCACGCGGGCCACCACGAACGGGATTTCGTCAACGCGCTCGGCGTTCGGCTTCCAGTTGGCCAATTGTTGGACGTGCTCTTCGGTCACCTTCTTGCCGTCGCAGTTGCGCAGCACGGACTCCAGCACGATGCGGATCGACACCGGCAGGCGCTCGATCGCCACGCCCAGCTCCTTGCCCAGTTGCGGCAGGGAGTAGAACTTGCCGGTCTGGCCGCCGTTGACCTTAAATTCCTTGAGTGTTTTTTTCAGATTGTGGGGCATGGCATGACTCCAAGGCTTGAGGATTGCGCGGGGTACCAGGGTGCCCCGTGCGGATACATCAAATCGACAAAATCAAATCACATACAAACCGGCAAACGCGTCGACCGGCAAGGCTTCTGACCGGGCGGATACTGCGCCACAACTCCGCTGAACGTCTTGCCGCCGTTGATGCGGGCGGGGATGCCATCGGCAATCGGACGTTTCTTGGCGTCGTGGTCAATCGTGGTGAAAGGCTTGTCGTCCGCGCAGGCAATTTTCATACGCAGCGCAGTGCTGCGCGTGCCGCGGACGACGGTGTCTTGGTGCGCCTCGATGGCCTGACCGGCGACCAGGGCGGTACCGAGCGCCATCGTTCCAATTGGCTCGATGGCCCCGGATGCTGTGGGCCCAGGGCGCCCCGCGCCTCCGGGCAAGGTCACGTCGTCGACGATGACCTTGTCTGGATTCATGCGGATGTTCGCAACCGTTGCGGACATGGGCGGCTCCCGTGGGCCTCTTGCGCGATGGCGGGTTACTGCTGGGCCGGTTGGGCCGTGCCCGGCGCCGGGGCCGGCGCGGGAGCCGGGCTGTCCGGGGTCATCAGCGGCAGGCCGGCCGGCGCGCGCAGGGCGCCGGCTTGCGTCGGGGCCGGTGCGCCGGCAGCCATTTCAGCGGTTTGGCACTCATCAGCCAGGCGGTGGCCTTCGTTGCGATCAAACAGCATGGCCTTCGCCGGGATCACGACCAGGTCGAAGCCGGTCTTCTGGTCGAAGTAGCGGTCGGCGCCGGTGCGGGTCAGTTGGCGCGGCAGGTCGTAGTTCTTGCCCTTCCAGTGCAGCTTGATGATCTGGTCGCGCGTCATGTCACCTGCAATGTAGAGCTCGTTGCCAAGTTCGCACTTCCATTGCACGCCTTCAGGCTTGGCGGCTGCAACAGGCTCTGCCTTCTTGGTGACCTTCTTCTTGGCCGGAGCCTTTTTGGCGGCCGGCTTTGCGGGCGCGGTCTGGGCGGCTGCATATTGCGATGCAGCCAGCGAAAGAACGCCGGCACAGGCGCCCACGATGAATTTGTTCATAGGGTTTCCTTCGGTAATTCGGTAAGACAGAGTAGGGAGGCGGCAGCCAGGTCGCGGTTGCCACGGCATTTCGCACACCGGCCGGTATTTTGACCGATTTGGACGCCGTGCCCAACGTTCTGTTACATGCAAGACCGACATCTCCGTCAAACGGCGGTATCGGCTTGGCATCAGCATCGATCTTGGGACCGTTCCCGCGCAACTCGCCCCGCAGTGTTTGTCTTCCGTTCTCCTTGCTTGCGTTGGTCGGGAGGCTGGCCGGCTTACCCGCGGTTCTGTGCGAACAGCGCGTCCAGCTTGGCTTCGTAGTCGTGGTAACCGATGCTGTCGTAGAGTTCCATGCGCGTCTGCATGGTGTCGACGACGTTCTGTTGCGTGCCGTCGCGGCGAATGGCTGCGTACACGTTCTCCGCAGCCTTGTTCATCGCCCGGAATGCCGACAGCGGATACAGGATCATCGACACGCCCGCGGAGGCCAGCTCATCGCGCGTGAACAGCGGCGTCTGGCCAAATTCGGTGATGTTCGCCAGCACCGGCACCTTCACCGCGTCGACGAACTTGCGGTACATCGAGAGTTCCGTCATTGCTTCCGGGAAGATCGCGTCCGCGCCGGCTTCCACGCAGGCCACGGCCCGTTCCAGGGCGCGGTCGAACCCTTCGACGGCCAGCGCATCGGTGCGGGCCATGATGACAAAGTTGGCGTCGGTGCGAGCATCGACGGCCGCTTTGATCCGGTCGACCATCTCTTCCTTCGAGACGATCTCCTTGTTGGGTCGATGGCCGCAGCGCTTGGCGCCGACTTGGTCTTCGATATGCATGGCCGCGGCGCCAAACTTGATGAGCGACTTGGTCGTGCGCGCTACGTTGAATGCGGAAGCGCCGAAACCCGTGTCGACATCGACCAGCAGCGGTACATCGCATACATCGGTGATGCGGCGGACGTCCGTCAAAACGTCGTCCAGGCCCGATATGCCGAGATCCGGCAATCCGAGCGAGCCCGCTGCCACGCCGCCGCCCGAAAGATAGATCGCGCGATAGCCGGCGCGCTTGGCCAGCAGCGCGTGGTTGGCGTTGATGGTGCCAACCACCTGCAGCGGAGATTCTTCAACCAGCGCCTGGCGGAAGCATGCCCCTGCGCTGGCTTGGGTGTGTGCAGTCATGGCGATTCTCCTGTCTGTGCCCGTCACGCGAAGAAGCGCGCAACCGCGTCGGGCGGCATCTCCACGCCGGTGGTGTGCGCCCGTTGCAGCACGGCCCACCAGTAGCGATAGCTCGCGCGGTCATGCAGCCGCCCTTCGTGCTGGATCGGTCCCCACGCGGTGTCTTGCGCAGATGCAAGAATGGCGCTCGCGTGTGTCACTTCTTCGTGCGATGGGCGGAAAGCCGAAACGATCGGCGCAATCTGGTCCGGATGGATGCTCCACTTGCGCAGATAGCCGAACTCGTTGCGCGCGCGAGTGGCATCGGCGCCGGCGCGGTCCGGGTGTTTGATGTCGGTGCTGACGTTGTGCGACGGCACCTTGCCGTGCGCGTGGCACGCGGCGGAAATATCGGCAAGCGCGCGGCGGATCAGCGGATGCTCGAACTGCTCAGGCGAGCCCATCGCCGCGCCGGGAATCGCGCCGTTGTGTGCCGAAACGAAATCCATCAGGCCGAAACTCAGGCATTCCACCTGCACCAGCGAGGCGATATCGAACACCTGCGCCAGGGCACCATGTGTTTCGATCAAGACGTGGATCGGCAGGTGCCGCGCAATGCCCGCTGCCTTGGCGGCCTGGTTGATGCGATCGGTCACGCGTGCCACTTCCACCACGTCGCGCACCTTGGGCACCGTGACGTAGGCGAGGCGGCGGCCGGCAAGGCCTACGAGGATATCGACGTCTTGCGTCCACGCATCGTGGTTCGGATCGTGGATACGCACGCCAACGCGGTTGAAGCGGTTGTCGTCGCTGTTGATGAGCGCGGCGGCAAGTTCGGCGTGTGCGCGCTCCTGGCCGATGGCGGCGCCGTCTTCGCAGTCGAACGTGATGTCGAAGACGGGGCCAAGGGTTTGTTGCAGGGCGAGCGACTTGCGCATCAGTTTTTCTGCGCCCGCGTAGTGGTCGCAGACCGGCAGTTGAGCCGGAAGGGCATCGTCCTGGAACAAAACCTCGGTGGGGTGCACGGAGTGGTATCGGTTGTGCGGCGCCTATAGCGCCTGCGTCTTGTTCGAAATCCAGGTGTGAAAAAACCGGAGGGTTCGCTGCCGATCCGCTCCGGTTTCTTCCTTCAGATCATGCGGATTACAGCAGGTGCTGCACGCCTGCACGCTCGGCTTCCAGCTCGTCGAGCGTGATCTTGATCTTGCCTTGGCTGTACTCGTCGATTTCCAGGCCTTCGACAATCTTGTACTTGCCGTTCTCCGTGGTGACCGGGAAACCGAACATCACGTCCTTCGGAATGCCGTATTCGCCGTTCGACGGGATACCCATCGTGATGATCTTACCGTTGCTGCCCAGTACCCAGTCACGCACGTGGTCGATGGCGGCGTTGGCAGCCGAAGCAGCCGACGACAGGCCGCGCGCTTCGATGATGGCGGCGCCGCGCTTGCCAACCGTCGGCAGGAACACGTCGTTGTTCCACACCGGGTCGTTGATCATGTCCTTGACGCTCTTGCCCTCGATCGTGGCGTAGCGGTAATCGGCGTACATCGTCGGGCTGTGGTTGCCCCACACGAACAGCTTTTCGATGGACGACACCGGCTTGCCGGTCTTGGCTGCGATTTGCGACAGGGCACGGTTGTGGTCCAGGCGCAGCATGGCGGTGAAGTTCTCGCGCGGCAGATCCGGCGCCGACTTCATGGCAATGTAGGCGTTGGTGTTGGCAGGGTTGCCGACCACCAACACCTTGACGTTGCGCGAGGCCACGGCGTTCAGCGCCTTGCCTTGTGCCGTGAAGATCTGGGCGTTGGCCGACAGCAGGTCTGCACGCTCCATGCCCGGGCCACGGGGGCGCGCGCCCACCAGCAGGGCCACGTCGACGTCCTTGAAGGCGGTCATCGGGTCGGAATGCGCTTCCATGCCGGCCAGCAGCGGGAATGCGCAGTCTTCGATCTCCATCATCACACCCTTGAGCGCCTTTTGGGCCTTCTCATCGGGGATTTCCAGCAGTTGCAGGATGACGGGCTGATCCTTGCCCAGCATTTCGCCGGCGGCGATGCGGAACAGCAGGGCGTAACCGATCTGTCCAGCAGCGCCGGTCACTGCGACGCGCATGGGTGCTTTTGCCATGAGAACTCTCCAAACGGTAGTGAAAGCGGATCGCACTGCGCGCGGCGGGCATCCCGGCAGGATGTCAATGCAGCCTCGCAGGCATTGCCGGCAACGGTCGGCGCCTCGTGGGCGGTCGGCTCAGAATCGGCAAGAGCCTCGCAGTTTACTGCGTCCGCATGACGATGTGGAAACACACTTGCGATTGACCTTGAGGGCGTCGTTGCGTGTGTGTGGGCCGTCGCCCGGAACAGGCGCGAGTGTAGGTCCGGCTTTGCCCAGAAGTCAATTAATCTTCTGTCTTATATAAGACATAAGACATTCTATAAACGGGCTGGACGCGTTTGTCGCTTTTGTGGTGAAATCGGCAGTTATGTCGAGCACACCCAGTCCTCTGTCAGCTGCGATGCCGCCCCCAGGCGGCGAGGGCGGCGCATCGCCTGCATCTGCTGGCGGCGCGGGGGGCTCTCCCACGTTCAGTCCGCTGTATCAGCAGATCAAGACGCTGATCCTGCAAAGCCTGCAAGCCGGCGAATGGAAGCCCGGCGAAATGATCCCCAGTGAGATGGAGTTGGCGGCTCGCTACAAGGTCAGCCAGGGGACGGTGCGCAAGGCGATCGACGAGCTGGCGGCCGAAAACCTGGTCGCGCGGCGCCAGGGAAAGGGCACCTTCGTCACCACGCACTACGAAGAAGGCGTGCAATTCCGTTTCTTGCGTCTGATGCCGGAGCAGGGTGAGCAGCATTACCCGAGCAGTCGTGTGCTGGAGTGCAAGCGCATGCGTGCGCCGGCCGAGATTGCCCGTTTGCTTGAACTGAAGGCCGGCGACAGCGTCGTGCAGATCCGCCGCATCCTCTTCTTTTCGGGTGAGCCGACCGTGCTGGAAGAGATTTGGCTGCCCGGGGCAAGCTTCAAGGGCTTGACCGCGGAAAAGCTGACAGAGTGGAAGGGGCCGATGTACGCGTTCTTCGAGGCGGAATTCGGTGTGCGCATGTTGCGCGCCACGGAGCGCATCCGTGCGGTGGCAGCGGATGCCGCCACGGCTGAGTTGCTGTCGGTGGCGACCGCCTCGCCGCTCCTCTCGGTGGAGCGCGTGTCGCATACGTTCGGCGACAAGCCGGTGGAAATACGCCGTGGTCTGTACGTCACGACGCGGCATTACTACCAGAACGAGCTGAGTTGACAGTGCGTCCTCGGGCTCGATTCGTGCGGCTGGCAGCCAACTCAATGGCGTTTCACTTTGTGAGTCTCGCAACGGTGCATTGCGCGTCATGAAGTCAGAGTAGATAGGACAATCTGCCCCGTACTACGCCACTGGCAGGTGAGGGCAGGAAGCACAAAAGTGGAGCGTCCCGCATGGAATTAATGGTGCGCTGCGCAACAAAAGCGCGCTAGAATCTCGCGGATTTGTGCAAAGCTGTTTTGTTTGTTGATTAGCCAATTGGGGTCTGACCATGGCAGAAGCCATCAAGAAAGCCAGGCCGGTATTCAGGAACATCGGTTTGGGCGACATTGCCCGCTACCGCTTGCCCTGGGCCGGTAAGGTGTCCATCCTGCACCGTGCCAGCGGTGCGCTGATGTTCCTTCTTCTTCCGTTCGTGCTGTACTTGTTTGAGCAAAGTCTCACGTCGGAAATCAGTTTCGCCAAGTTCACGGCGCTTCTGTCCAACGGCTTCGCCAAGGTCGTCGTCCTCGCGCTCATTTGGGCTTATCTGCACCATTTCTGCGCTGGCATCCGTTACCTGATCCTCGATCTGCATATCGGTATCGACAAGACCTCGGCTTCCAAGTCAGCTGTGAGCGTGCTCATCGTCAGCCTGCTGCTGACGGTGGTGTTTGGCGCCAAGCTGTTCGGCCTGTTCTGAGGGGTTCCTGATGGCAAACAACAATATCGGTCCCAAGCGCCTCGTCGTCGGCGCGCACTACGGTCTGAAGGACTTCCTGGCGCAGCGTGTCACCGCCGTGATCATGGCGGTCTACACCATCGTGTTGCTGGCTGCATTCCTGCTCTCGAAAGACACGTCGTACCAAAGCTGGGCTGGGCTGTTCTCCAACCAGTGGATGAAGATGCTGACGTTCCTGGCGTTCGTGTCGCTCACCTATCACGCCTGGATTGGTGTCCGTGATATCTGGATGGACTACGTGAAGCCCGTGGCAGTGCGTTTGACGCTGCAAGTGTTGACGATTCTGTGGCTCGTCGGTTGTGCGGGCTACGCAGCTCAGATTCTCTGGAGGGTTTAAGACATGGTCGCAGTCAAGACTGGGCTGCCGCGCCGCAAATTCGACGTCGTGATCGTCGGTGCGGGCGGTTCGGGCATGCGCGCATCGCTGCAGCTGGCAGAAGCCGGCCTCTCCGTGGCCGTGCTGTCCAAGGTTTTCCCCACCCGCTCGCACACTGTTGCAGCGCAGGGTGGGATCGGTGCTTCGTTGGGCAACATGAGCGAAGACAACTGGCACTATCACTTTTACGACACCGTCAAGGGCTCCGACTGGCTTGGCGACCAGGACGCGATCGAGTTCATGTGCCGCCAGGCGCCGAACGTGGTCTACGAACTGGAACACTTCGGCATGCCGTTCGACCGCAACGCTGACGGCACCATCTACCAGCGTCCGTTCGGCGGCCATACGTCGAACTACGGTGAAAAGCCCGTGCAGCGTGCCTGCGCCGCAGCTGACCGAACTGGCCATGCGCTGCTGCACACGCTGTATCAGCGTAACGTGCGGGCCAAGACCCACTTCTTCGTCGAATGGATGGCGCTGGATCTGATCCGCGACCAAGAAGGCGATGTGCTGGGCGTGACCGCGCTCGAAATGGAAACCGGCGAGGTCTACATCCTCGAAGCCAAGACGACGCTGTTCGCCACGGGCGGTGCGGGTCGGATCTACGCAGCGTCCACCAACGCCTTCATCAACACCGGTGACGGCCTGGGCATGGCAGCGCGCGCAGGGGTGCCGCTGGAAGACATGGAGTTCTGGCAGTTCCACCCGACCGGCGTGGCCGGCGCGGGCGTGCTGATTACGGAAGGCGTGCGCGGCGAGGGCGGCATCCTGCGTAACAAGGACGGCGAGCGCTTCATGGAGCGCTATGCCCCGACGCTGAAGGATCTGGCGCCGCGTGACTTCGTGTCGCGCTCGATGGACCAGGAAATCAAGGAAGGCCGCGGCTGCGGCCCGAACGGCGACTACGTGCTGCTTGACCTGACGCACGTCGGCGCCGAGACCATCATGAAGCGCCTGCCGTCGATCCGCGAGATCGGCCTGAAGTTCGCCAACGTCGACGCCATCAAGGAGCCGATTCCTGTGGTGCCGACCATCCACTACCAGATGGGTGGCATTCCGACGAACTATCACGGTCAGGTCGTGGTGCCGAAGAATGGCAACCCGAACGAGGTCATCAACGGCTTCTACGCGATCGGCGAATGCTCGTGCGTGTCCGTGCACGGCGCGAACCGCCTGGGCACGAACTCGCTGCTCGACCTGGTGGTGTTCGGCCGTTCGGCGGGCAACCACATCATTGCCCAGAACCTGAAGAACCGCGAGCACAAGCCGTTGCCGGCCGACGCTGCCGACCGCGCGCTGTCGCGCCTGGCCAAGCTCGATTCGTCCAGCTCGGGCGAATACGCGCAGGACGTTGCCAACGACATCCGTCGCAACATGCAGTCGCACGCTGGCGTGTTCCGTACGCAGAAGTTGATGGATGAAGGCGTCGAGCGCATCCTGGAAGTGGCCGAGCGCGCTGGCAACATCCACCTGAAGGACAAGTCCAAGGTGTTCAACACCGCGCGCGTCGAAGCGCTGGAAGTGGCCAACCTGGTGGAAGTGGCGAAGGCGACGATGGTGTCGGCTGCCGCCCGCAAGGAATCGCGCGGCGCACACGCCCACAGCGACTTCCCGAACCGCGACGATGAAAACTGGATGAAGCACTCGCTGTGGTATTCCGAAGGCAATCGCCTCGACTACAAGCCTGTGCAGTTGAAGCCGCTGTCGGTGGAAACAGTGCCGCCCAAGGCGCGTACGTTCTAACGGATAAGAAGGACCCACAAAAATGAAGCGTATTTTTGAAGTCTATCGCTACGATCCGGACAAGGACGCAGCGCCCCGCATGCAGACCTACGAGGTTGAACTCGACGGTCACGAGCGCATGCTGCTCGATGCGCTGGTCAAGCTGAAGAAGCTCGACGAGTCGATCGCGTTCCGCCGTTCTTGCCGCGAAGGCGTGTGCGGCTCCGACGCGATGAACATCAACGGCAAGAATGGTCTGGCGTGCCTGACCAACATGCGTGAGCTGCCCGAGAAGATCGTGCTGCGCCCGCTGCCGGGGCTGCCGGTGGTGCGCGACCTGATCGTCGACATGACGCAGTTCTTCAACCAGTACCACTCGATCAAGCCGTACCTGATCAACGACGAGCCGCCGCCCGAGAAAGAGCGCCTGCAGTCGCCCGAAGAGCGTGAAGAACTCGACGGCCTGTACGAGTGCATTCTGTGCGCGAGCTGCTCGACGTCGTGCCCGTCGTTCTGGTGGAACCCGGACAAGTTCGTCGGCCCGGCTGGTCTGCTGCAGGCGTATCGTTTCATCGCCGACAGCCGCGACCAGGCGACGAGCGAACGGCTTGACAACCTGGAAGATCCGTACCGCCTGTTCCGTTGCCACACCATCATGAACTGCGTCGATGTGTGCCCGAAGGGTCTCAACCCGACTAAGGCCATCGGCAAGATCAAGGAATTGATGGTGCGTCGCGCCGTGTAAGGCGCGAGTCAGCGCATTTTGGCATTGTGTGTCGCCGGGGCGGTTTCTCCGGCGACACATTTCTAGGAAGTATGGTTGCTGTGAACACTCCGACGTTCTCCCATCAGTCCGATCCGCACAAGCGTGCCCGTTTGCGCTGGCGTGCCCGACGCGGTCTGCTTGAGAACGACATCATCGTCGAGCGCTTCTTCAACCGCTACGAGACGGAACTGTCGGACGACGACGTTGCCGCACTCTCGCAGTTGTTCGAGCTACCCGACAACGACCTGATGGATCTCCTGCTTGCACGCAAGGAGCCGGAGGGCGAACTCGACGTGCCCCACATTCAGCACGTCCTGACCTTGCTGCGCTCGGTCTGAACCGGCGCGCGAGAGGTTGCCGCAAGACGAATCGGTCCAGCCGCCCCCGGCCGGCGCCCCTTGATCCGTCTGGCGGGAGTCTCCCGACTTCATTTTTATAAACAGCAGAGAAGGAAACCGACATGACGCCGTCCGAAGTGAAAGCCACCCTATCGTTTTCCGATGGCTCGCCCAGCGTCGAGCTGCCGATCTATAAGGGCACGGTCGGCCCGGACGTGATCGACATTCGCAAGCTGTACGGTCAGACGGGCAAGTTCACGTACGACCCCGGCTTCATGTCGACTGCGTCGTGCAATTCCAAGATTACCTACATCGATGGGGACAAGGGTGAGCTGCTGTACCGCGGCTACGCCATCGACGACCTGGCCAGCAAGTGCGATTTCATGGAAATCTGCTATTTGCTGTTGAAGGGCGAACTGCCCAACGCCAAGCAGAAGGAAGAGTTCAACCATGTGGTGACGAATCACACCATGGTTCACGAGCAGATGCAGTTCTTCCTGCGCGGTTTCCGTCGTGACGCCCACCCGATGGCCGTGCTGACGGGTTTGGTTGGTGCCATGAGCGCGTTCTATCCGGATGCCGCCAACATCAATGATCCGCGCGAGCGCGAAATCTCGCAGATTCGCCTGATTGCCAAGCTGCCGACGCTGGTGGCCATGGCCTACAAGTACAACATCGGCCAGCCGCTCATCTACCCGCAGAACAACCTGTCGTATACGGGCAACTTCATGCGCATGATGTTTGCCACGCCGTGCGAAGACTACAAGGTGAACCCGGTGCTGGAGAAGGCACTGGACCGCATCTTCATCCTGCACGCAGACCACGAACAGAACGCCTCCACGTCGACGGTGCGTCTGGCGGGCTCGTCTGGCACCAACCCGATCGCAGCCATCGCTGCCGGTATCGCCTGCCTGTGGGGCCCGGCGCACGGTGGTGCGAACGAGGCGGCTCTGAACATGCTGGAAGAAATCGGTACTGTGGACAAGGTTCCCGAGTTCATCAAGCAGGTGAAGGACAAGAACAGCGGCGTGCGCCTGATGGGCTTTGGCCACCGCGTGTACAAGAACTACGACCCGCGCGCGAAGCTGATGCGCGAAACCTGCCATGAAGTGCTGAATGAGCTGGGCCTGCACAACGACCCGCTGTTCAAGCTCGCGATGGAGCTGGAGAAGATTGCCCTGGAAGACGAGTACTTCGTCAGCCGCAAGCTGTATCCGAACGTCGACTTCTATTCGGGTATCGTTCAGCGCGCCCTGGGCATCCCGACCTCGATGTTCACCTGCATCTTCGCGCTGGCACGCTCGGTGGGCTGGATCTCGCAATGGGAAGAGATGATCACCGATCCGGAATACAAGATCGGCCGTCCGCGCCAGCTGTTCAACGGCGCAGCGACCCGCGAAGTGCCGCCGATCGACAAGCGCTAAGTCAGGCTGTTCGTTTTACAGAAACCCCGCTCGGGAAACCAGGCGGGGTTTTTTCTTGCATGCACCTGTGCCGGTGTCGGAAAGGCCTTCGCGAAATGGCGAAACCCCCTTTCGTCAGTCACGTCCGGTGTCAGATGCACCGGGTGGCATAATCGATCACTCCCCACGAAACTGCTCGCGCAACGGCCCTGATTTCAGATGGCGCGTTGTGCACGGATCGCATCATGGCCAAGACGCTCTACGACAAACTTTGGGACGATCACGTCGTTCATACCGAAGATGACGGCACAACCGTTCTCTACATCGATCGTCAACTGCTGCACGAAGTGACCAGCCCGCAGGCATTTGAGGGCCTGAAGCTGGCGCAGCGTCCGGTGTGGCGCATCAGCGCCAACCTGGCCGTGTCGGACCACAACGTGCCGACCACCGATCGCTCGCACGGCATCGCGGACCCGGTTTCCAAACTGCAGGTCGATACGCTCGACGCCAACTGCGACAGCTACGGCATCACGCAATTCAAGATGAACGACAAGCGTCAGGGCATCGTGCACGTGATCGGGCCGGAGCAGGGCGCAACGCTGCCGGGCATGACGGTGGTCTGTGGTGATTCGCACACCAGCACGCATGGCGCGTTCGGCGCGCTCGCCCACGGCATCGGCACCTCGGAAGTCGAGCACGTGCTGGCCACGCAAACGCTGCTCGCCAAGAAGAGCAAGAACATGCTGGTGAAGGTGGAAGGTACGCTGCCTCGCGGCTGCACGGCCAAGGACATCGTGCTCGCCATCATCGGAAAGATCGGTACAGCTGGCGGCACGGGCTACGCCATGGAGTTCGGCGGTTCGGCCATCCGCGCACTGTCGATGGAAGGCCGCATGACGGTGTGCAACATGGCGATCGAGGCAGGCGCCCGCGCAGGCATGGTCGCCGTGGACGATGTCACGCTGGAGTACATCAAGGGCCGCCCGTTCGCGCCGCAAGGCGTGGAGTGGGAGCAGGCCGTCGCTTACTGGCGCACGCTGCATTCTGACGAGGGCGCGCACTTTGATCAGGTGGTCGAGCTGCGCGCTGAAGAGATTCGCCCGCAGGTGAGCTGGGGTACGTCGCCGGAAATGGTGGTCAGCATTGAAGACCGCGTGCCGGACCCCGACAAAGAAAAGGACCCGAACAAGCGCAATGCCATGGAGCGCGCGCTCGAATACATGGGTCTGCAGCCGAACGTTGCCATCAGCGACATCAACATTGACAAGGTGTTCATCGGCTCCTGCACCAACAGCCGCATCGAAGACATGCGCGCCGCGGCGTGGGTCGTGCAGAAGCTGGGCAAGCGCATTGCGTCGAACGTGAAGCTGGCGATGGTCGTGCCGGGCTCGGGCCTTGTGAAGGAGCAGGCCGAGCGCGAAGGGCTCGACAAGATTTTCAAGTCGGCGGGCTTTGAGTGGCGCGAGCCGGGTTGCTCGATGTGTCTCGCAATGAACGCGGACCGTCTCGAGCCCGGCGAGCGCTGCGCGTCCACGTCCAACCGCAACTTCGAAGGCCGTCAGGGCGCGGGTGGCCGCACCCACCTGGTGAGCCCGGCGATGGCCGCTGCGGCCGCGCTCGAAGGCCACTTCGTCGACGTGCGCAAGCTCGCTTGAGCGGCAGGATAGAGAGAGCAATCATGGAACAATTCACCATCCACACAGGCCTCGTGGCGCCGCTCGACCGCGAGAACGTCGACACTGACGCCATCATCCCGAAGCAATTCCTCAAGTCGATCAAGCGCACCGGCTTCGGCCCAAACCTGTTCGACGAATGGCGCTACAAGGACGTCGGCGAGCCTGGCCAGGACAACAGCAAGCGACCGCTGAACCCGGATTTCGTGCTGAATCAGCCGCGTTACCAGGGCGCATCGGTGTTGCTCGCCCGCAAGAATTTCGGCTGCGGCAGCTCGCGAGAGCACGCACCGTGGGCGCTGCAGCAATATGGCTTCCGCGCCATCATCGCGCCCAGCTTTGCCGACATCTTCTTCAACAACTGCTTCAAGAACGGCCTGCTGCCGATCGTGCTGACGGAGTCGCAGGTCGACCATCTGTTCAACGAGACGCAAGCGTTTACGGGCTACCAGCTGACCGTCGATCTGGACAAGCAGGTCGTCGTCACGCCGGGCGGGACGGCTTATCCGTTCGACATCACGGCGTTCCGCAAATACTGCCTGCTCAACGGCTTCGACGATATCGGCCTGACCTTGCGCTACGCCGACCAGATCAAGGCTTACGAAGCGCAGCGCCTGGCCAGAATGCCGTGGCTCGCGCACAAGCTCGTCGGCTGAGCAGACACCAGAACAACAAGGACAACCACATGACCAAGATTGCAGTGTTGCCGGGTGACGGCATTGGCAAGGAAATCGTCGCCGAGGCCGTGAAGGTCCTCAAAGTGCTGGGCGAGCCATTCGAGATGGAATTTGCCCCGGTGGGCGGCGCCGGCTACGAGGCCAAGGGCCAGCCGCTGCCGGCAGACACCCTCAAGCTCGCCAAGGAAGCCGATGCGATCCTGTTCGGCGCCGTGGGCGACTGGAAGTACGACACGCTGGCGCGCGAACTGCGTCCGGAGCAGGCCATTCTGGGTTTGCGCAAGCACCTGCAACTGTTCGCCAACTTCCGTCCGGCGATCTGCTACCCCGAGTTAACCGGCGCATCGAGCCTCAAGCCGGAAATCGTCGCCGGTCTGGACATCCTGATCGTGCGTGAGTTGAACGGCGACATTTACTTCGGCCAACCGCGCGGTGTGCGCGCGGCGCCCGACGGTTTGTTCGCCGGCGCGCGCGAAGGTTTCGACACCATGCGCTACGCCGAGCCGGAAATCCGCCGCATCGCGCACGTCGCCTTCCAGGCTGCCGCCAAGCGCGGCAAGAAGCTGTGCAGCGTCGACAAGGCCAACGTCCTCGAGACTTTCCAGTTCTGGAAAGACATCGTTACCGACGTCCACAAGGAGTATCCGGAAGTCGAGCTGTCGCACATGTACGTGGACAACGCGGCCATGCAGCTCGTGAAGGCGCCGAAGAACTTCGACGTAATCGTCACCGGCAACATGTTCGGCGACATCCTGTCGGACGAGGCCGCCATGCTGACGGGCTCGATCGGCATGCTGCCCTCGGCGTCGCTCGACGCGAACAACAAAGGCCTGTATGAGCCGTCGCACGGCTCCGCGCCGGACATCGCCGGCAAGGGGATCGCCAACCCGCTGGCGACGATCCTGTCGGCGGCAATGATGCTGCGCTACTCGCTGAACAAGGCCGAGCAGGCCGATCGCATCGAAAACGCGGTCAAGAAGGTGCTCGCCCAGGGCTATCGCACGGGCGACATCCTGACGCCGGGTTGCAAGCAGGTCGGCACGGTGGAGATGGGCGACGCGGTGGTCGCTGCACTGTAACGAAACGGGCGTTGCGGTGCCGTCACATCCGGTGCCGCAATCGTCGTTTTTTCGGTGGACACATGCTGCAGTGCATTGTGTACCCGCCAAATCGTGTATATTTTTGCAGATGATCTCGATCGCGCTCCCCGTCCTCGTACTGGGCATTCTGGGCACCCTGGCTATCGCCGCCAAGGGTACCGCCGCGCGCGCTCGCATGACGCCTGTCGAGATTCGCACGACCACGAAAATCATTACCAAAAAAACGATCTCGTAGATCGTCCGTCGTGCCCGTTCGCCTTCCCCGCGCGGTCACGCCGGGCGACCGAGGCGGGGAAAATCACTAGAGGTTCACAATCATGAAGGTAGGTCTCGTCGGTTGGCGCGGGATGGTCGGCAGCGTGCTGATGCAACGCATGCAGGAAGAAAAGGATTTCGACCTCATCGACACCGTGTTTTTCAGCACCAGCAACGCCGGCGGCAAGGCGCCCGCATTCGCCAAGACGGATGCGCCCCTGGCCGACGCCAACGACATCGAAGCACTGAAGGCCTGCGACACGATCATCACGTGCCAGGGCGGTGACTACACGACCGAAGTCTTCCCGAAGCTGCGCGCTGCCGGCTGGAACGGCTACTGGATCGACGCCGCCTCGACGCTGCGCATGGAAGACGATGCCGTGATCGTGCTGGACCCGGTCAACCTGTCGCTCATCAAGAACGCGGTGGCGGCTGGCACCAAGAACTTCATCGGCGGCAACTGCACCAACTCCATCCTGCTAATGGGCGTGGGTGGCCTGTTCCGCGAAGGTCTGGTCGAATGGGTCAGCTCGATGACTTACCAGGCAGCTTCGGGCGGTGGTGCGAACCACATGCGTGAACTGCTCAAGGGCATGGGCGTAATTCACGGCGCCGTGGCTGACGAGCTGGCCAACCCGGCGTCCGCCATCCTGGACATCGATCGCAAGGTTGCCAAGACCATCCGCGAAGATGTGCCGACCGAATTCTTCCCGGCGCCGCTCGCGGGTGGCCTGATCCCGTGGATCGACAAGCAGCTCGATAACGGTCAGTCGAAGGAAGAGTGGAAGGGCCAGGCCGAGGTCAACAAGATTCTGGGCACGGCGCAGACGATTCCGGTCGACGGCCTGTGCGTGCGGATTGGTGCGATGCGCTGCCATAGCCTGGGCCTGACGCTCAAGCTCAAGCGCGACCTGCCGCTGGACGAAATCGAGCAGATCATCCGCTCCGGCAACCCGTGGGTGAAGTGGGTCCCGAACGATCGCAGCATCACCGAGAAGGAACTGACGCCGGCATCCATCACGGGTGGCCTGGAAATCGGTGTGGGTCGCGTGCGCAAGCTCAACATGGGGCCGGAGTATGTAAGCGCCTTCGTGATCGGCGATCAGCTTCTGTGGGGTGCCGCTGAGCCGTTGCGCCGCACGCTCCGTATCCTGCTGGACAAGTGATCAAAGCTTTGCTTTCGTTATCGGGCCGCGTATCCGACGTTGTCGTTGCGGCCTGACAACAGAAAGTGTGCTTTTTCAACCAACGCCGCGCGGCCTGCGCGGCGTTGTGCCATCTGGATGCCCACGGCTTGTAACGTTGGTACACAATAGCGGCCGGAACGCCGTCCGCCCATTCGTGGGGTGGACGGGGCACGGGGAAGGGTTAGCGCCAGATGAAGCACGCGCATTCCGGGGGGTACGTCGGGTGCTTCAGAATCTCGCCAATTGTGTCGTTTCATAAGAATTGACGGCGGTTCTTATCCAGCATTTCACGTTTTGGGTGAACTTGCTGCGCTAACTCGTTGATGTTAAGTTCGTTTGCACATTAAAAGATAACGGAGTCGAAGGTGAGGGTGAGCCAATACCGCCGGAGAGAATCGTCCCATCGCAGTCCTCGCTGGTCGGCCGTCGCGTTTGCCGCGGCGAGCCTGCTGCTGATTCAGCCCGCTGCGCAAGCGGCCGGTTTCGGCGCGCTGCATGTGCGTTCCAGCCTCGGCCAGCCGCTGCAGGCCGAAATCGATCTGACCGGCGTGACGCCCGAAGAGGCACAAAACCTGGTCGCCAAGCTGGCTGCGCCGGATGCCTATTCGCGTGCCGGACTGACCTACAACCCGATCGTCTCCTCGCTGCGTGCCTCGCTGGAACGCCAGTCGAACGGCAATTACGTGGTGCGTCTGCGCTCGACACAGCCCGTCGCAGAGCCGTTCGTTGATGTTCTGGTCGACTTGAACTGGGCAAGCGGCCACGTTTCGCGGGCTTATACGTTCCTGCTGGACCCGGTGGGCTCCAGCAATACCGCACAGAATTTTGCGCCGACGCCGGTGGTGCAGGCCACGACGCCAGGCGCCGCCGAATCGGCGCCGGCTGCCTCGGCCGCTCAACCGCAAGCCGCGGCCCCGGCTGCCGCCGCACCGGTTCCGGCACGTCAGCCGCGTGCTGCCCGTCAGGCGGCACGTCCGCAGCAAGCAGCTCCTGCTGCCGCTGCGCCCGATGCTACGCCCGGCGGTTCGTATACGGTGCAGCGTGGCGATAGCCTGTACGACGTGGCATCGACGGCCGCGCAAGGTCAGGACGCCGTTTCGCTCGACCAGATGCTCCTGGCGCTGTATCGCAACAACCCCAACGCTTTCATTGGCGGCAACATCAACCGGCTGCGTACCGGCTCGGTGCTGAAGGTGCCGTCGCAGGCAGAGGCGCAGAAAACGCCGGCGCGTGAGGCGCGCCGCGAAGTGATTGCGCAGACGTCCGGTTTTGCCGGCTATCGCAACCGCCTCGCAACGGCGGCTGAAGCCAACGCAGCGACGGATACGGACTCCGCTCGCCAGCAAAGCGGCAGCGTGTCGGCCCGCGTGCAGGATCAGGCTACCCCGGCCGCAAGCGGCCGCGACGAGCTGCGCCTGTCCAAGGCGGACCGTGCCGGCAAGGCTGGCGCGTCAGCCGCCCGTGACGAGGAGCTCGTTGCCAAGGAGCGCGCGCTCAAGGAAATGGAATCGCGCGTCGCGCAGTTGGAGAAAAACCTCTCCGACATGCAACGCCTGGTTGAATTGAAGAACGCTGAACTGGCCAAGGCCGCCAGCGCTGCCAAGCCGGCCGCTGGTGCTGCACCGTCGACCGCGGCTCCGGCCGTTGCGGCGGCCAATGCGCCTGCGCCCGTAGCAGCGTCTACGGCTGCCCCGGCCCCGGCTGCCGCTGCGTCGGCGGAAACTGCCGCGGCTGCTCCGGCTTCGTCTGCGACGGCTGCTGCGGCGGCTTCGGCACCGGAGGCCGCATCGGCGCCCGTGGCTGCAGCCTCGGCATCGCAAGCGGCTGCCAGCGCACCGGTGGCTGCGGCATCGGCTCCCGCTGCCGCGCCGAAGAAGGCGCCGGTGGTTGTGGCCCCGCCGCCTCCGATCCAAGAGGAATCGTTCTTCTCGACGCTGCTGGGCAACCCGATGGCCTTGGGCTTGGGCGGCTTGGTGGTGGCCTTGCTGGGTGGTCTGGTGGTGTATCGCCGTCGCCAGCAGAAGCCCGAGCAGGCACATGGCTTCCAGGACAGCCTGCTGTCGCAGGAAAGCACCGTCATGGCGGGTGCCAACTCGCTGTTTGGCGCGGCCGGCGGCCAAAGTGTCGACACCTCGCAGCACAGCGTGTTCGGTGCGGATTTCCGTATTGGCGGCGGCAACGAGAGCAATGAAGTCGACCCGATTGCTGAGGCCGATGTCTACATCGCCTACGGCCGCGATGTGCAAGCCGAAGAAATCCTGCGCGAGGCACTGGAGCAGCATCCGGAGCGCCAAGCCATTCGCCTGAAGTTGATGGAAATTTACGCCAATCGTCAGGATGCCCACGGCTTCCAGACCATTGCTGAAGAGATGCTGGCGCAAGTTGGCGCGGCCTCGCCGGAATGGGCAGAGGCTGCCGCGATGGGCCGCAAGTTCGATCCGGCCAACCCGCTGTATCTGACGGTGCAGGGTGACGGAAGCCATCCGGGTGCCGAAGCGCATGCAGAGCCCAGCCACGCAGGTGCCGCAGTTGCAGGCGCCGCCGCCCTGGCAGGTGTGGGCGCCGCAGTGGCCGCCGAAGGCTTCAGCCCCACCGTGACGGGGCAGACTACGCGTCGCGGTGACGACTGGACCACGCTGTCTCCCGATCTGGATCCGTCCGCGCCGTCGACCAAGGCACCGCAACTGGCCGATTTCGATCTGCCGCTGGAGTCGTTCCCGGCGCCGGCAGCGGGCGAGCCGATCACCGCGCCAGAAGAGGCTTCGGACATCTTCAAGGTGCATGCCGAACCCCAGGCCGATCTGCCGCAATTCAACGCACACGCTGGCGAGCCTTATCAGCCCGTCGCCGCGCCGCCGCTGCATATGGATCTGTCGGACCTGTCGTTGGACCTGAACCCGACGCCGCCCGCCGCAGAAACGGCTGCTCCTGCACCCTCGGGTGCCGCGGAGGAAAGCCTGCCGAGCTGGGCTCAGCCGACCGACCTGTCGCAGGCCCCGATGCATTTCGAATCCCAGCCGCATCACGCAGAGCACGCTGAAGTCGCCAACGACGAACCGCAATCGGCCATCCGTCTGGACACCAACCTGCCGCACACGCTGTCGGGCGAGCATGGCGCCGATGGTGTGCGCGATCTGCAGATCAAGTTCGATCTGGCCAAGGCTTACATCGAGATTGGCGACAAGGAAGGTGCCCGCGAACTGCTGCAGGAAGTGCTGGACCTGGGCGATCCGTCGTTCCACGCCGAGGCGCAAGCCTTGATGCGCCAGATCGGCTGACGCCAAGCGTCTTACGCCATCGACAGCGCCGGCAGGGTGGTATCCTGCCGGCGTTTTTCTTTCCGCACGAGGATTCACACGGCATGACGCGCATCGCGCTTGGCATCCAGTACGACGGTGCCGCGTTTTCGGGTTGGCAATCGCAGCCGCACGGCAATACCGTGCAAGACGCGCTGGAGTCGGCGCTGCGGCAATTTGCCGGCGTGGCGCTGCCGACCACGGTGGCTGGCCGCACCGATGCCGGTGTGCATGCGCTGGGCCAGGTGGTGCATCTGGATACCGATCTCGTGCGCGAGCCGTTTTCGTGGGTGCGCGGCACCAACGCTTTTCTGCCCCCCACGGTGGCCGTGCGATGGGCGCAGGAGATGCCGGAGGGTTTCCACGCGCGCTTCTCCGCGCACCGCCGCACGTATTACTACGCACTCACCTTTGGTCCGACGCGCGCACCGCTGCTCGAAGACAAGGCGGGCTACGTGATGCTTCCGCCAGGCCAATCCCTTGACGTGGAAGCCATGAACGAGGCGGCCCAGGTGCTGATCGGCGAGCACGATTTCTCGTCCTTCCGCGCGGCCGAATGCCAAGCCAAGTCGCCCGTCAAAACGATGTATTCAGTCGAGGTGCGGGGCGAGGGCGAATGGGTGTTCGTGCGCATTCGCGGCAGCGCGTTCCTGCACCACATGGTGCGCAACATCATGGGCTGCCTGGTTGCGATCGGGCGCGGCCGCCAGCCGGCGTCGTGGATGGGCGATGTGCTGGCCGCCCGCAGCCGCGTGGCCGCAGCACCCACGTTCATGCCCGACGGACTGTATCTGGCCGAGGTCGGCTATCCTGACGCTTTCTCGTTGCCGGCGTCTCCGGCATCGTCCAGCCTGTTTCGCGGCGTGTTCGACGAGCACGCCGGCCCGTGAATCCTGCTCCCACCATGCCGTTGCACCGTACCCGTATCAAGCTGTGCGGCCTGACCCACCCGGCCGACGTCGACCACGCTGTCGCACTCGGCGCCGATGCGATCGGGCTGGTGTTCTATCCGCCCAGCCCCCGTTCCGTCACCATCGAGCGGGCGGCAGAACTGGCGCGCCGTGCCGGCCCGTTCGTCACCGTAACAGGTCTGTTTGTCAACGCCAGCGCGGACGACGTGGCGCGCGTGCTCGACCAAGTGCCGCTGACGTTGCTTCAGTTTCATGGTGATGAGCCGGCGGAGCTGTGCGCCGAGATTGCCAGGAAGGTAGGGCTGCCGTGGCTGCGCGCCCTGCGTGTTCAGCCCGGGGCCGATTTGGTAGAATTCGCGGATCGGTTTGCCGCTGCCCAAGGCCTGCTGCTCGACGCATTTGTCGAGGGGTATGGCGGCGGCGGCCACGTCTTTGACTGGACCCTCATTCCTCCGCAATGGCTCCCGCAATCGCCATCCTTGCCAACCACAAGCGCCGCTCCTCGGCTCGTTTTGAGTGGTGGGTTGAGCGCGCAAAACGTCGCTGGCGCGATTGAACGCGTGCGGCCATACGCTGTGGATGTCAGCAGCGGGATCGAGGCTGCACGGGGCGTGAAAGACCACGCCCGGATGACCGCATTTGTGCGTGCGGTGCGCGAGGCCGATGCAGCCCTGGACGCATCGGTTCAGGCCTGAGCCGATCTGGCAGGTTTCTCGCGCCGTACGCCTTCCTGAATATCTCTGCCGACGGTCTCCAACCTGACCTTGGCGGATGCCTCGAGAGATTGCCATGTACAACCTGCCCGACGCCCACGGCCATTTCGGCCCTTACGGCGGTACCTTCGTTGCGGAAACACTGTCCCACGCGCTCGATGAGTTGCGCGCCGCCTACGCGCGCTACCAGCACGATCCCGAATTCATCAAGGAATACGAATACGAACTGAAGCACTTCGTCGGCCGGCCGTCGCCGATCTATCACGCACGCCGTCTGACCGAACACTGTGGCGGCGCGCAGATCTATCTCAAGCGCGAAGACCTGAACCACACCGGCGCGCATAAGGTGAACAACGTGATCGGCCAGGCGCTGCTGGCGCGCCGCATGGGAAAGCCGCGCGTGATTGCCGAAACCGGCGCCGGCCAGCACGGCGTCGCGACCGCCACGATTGCCGCGCGCTACGGCATGGAATGCGTCGTCTACATGGGCAGCGAAGACGTGCGCCGCCAGGCCGCGAACGTCTACCGCATGAAGCTGCTGGGCGCGACCGTAGTACCAGTGGAATCGGGATCGCGCACGCTCAAGGACGCGCTGAACGAAGCGATGCGCGACTGGGTAACCAACGTGGCCGACACGTTCTACATCATCGGCACGGTGGCGGGCCCGCACCCGTATCCGATGATGGTGCGTGACTTCCAGGCCGTGATCGGCGAGGAATGCAAGGTGCAGATGCCAGAGATGACCGGGCGCCAGCCGGACGCCGTGATCGCCTGCGTGGGCGGCGGCTCCAACGCCATGGGCATCTTCTACCCGTACATCGACCATGCCGACGTGAAGCTGATCGGCGTGGAAGCAGCGGGTGAGGGCATCGAGACCGGCCGCCACGCCGCGTCGCTCACGGGCGGCTCGCCGGGCGTGCTGCACGGCAACCGCACCTATCTGCTGCAGGATGAAGACGGCCAGATCATCGAGACGCATTCGATCTCGGCCGGGCTCGATTATCCGGGCGTCGGTCCGGAACACGCCTGGTTGAAGGATGTACAGCGCGCGGAATACGTCGGCATTACCGACAAGGAAGCGCTGCAATCCTTCCATGACCTGTGCCGCATGGAGGGCATCATCCCGGCGCTGGAATCGAGCCATGCGCTGGCGTATGCGTGCAAGCTGGCGCCGACCCTGCCCAAGGACAAGATCCTGCTCGTGAACCTGTCAGGCCGTGGTGACAAGGACATGCATACCGTCGCAGAAGTCTCCGGCATCCAACTCTAACGGCACTGGCACACGCATGACCGAGCGCGCCATCGACGGCATCTTCAACGAGGACTGCATTACCGGGGTCGGGCATCTGGCCGACGGCAGCGTGGACCTCGTCATCGCCGATCCGCCGTACGGGCTGGGCAAGGATTACGGCAACGATTCCGACAAGCTGTCGGGCGATGCCTACCTCGCCTGGTCCGAACGCTGGATCGATGCAGTGCGGCCGAAGCTGGCGCGCAACGGATCGCTCTACCTGTTCTGCACGTGGCAATACGCGCCGGAACTGTTCGTCATGCTCAAGCAGCGCCTCACGATGGTCAACGAGATCATCTGGGACCGCCGCGTGCCGAGTATGGGCGGCAGTACGCGCAAGTTCTCGTCGGTGCACGACAACATCGGCTTTTTTGCCGCTTCACGCGATTACTACTTCGATGTCGACGCCGTGCGCATTCCGTACGACGCCGAAACGAAGAAAGCGCGCAGCCGCAAGCGTTTCGAGGGCAAGAAGTGGCTGGAAGTCGGCTACAACCCGAAGGACGTGTGGAGCGTGTCGCGCCTGCACCGGCAAGACCCGGAGCGCGCCGAGCACCCGACGCAAAAGCCGCTGGAGCTGGTGGAGCGCATGATCCTGGCAAGCTGCCCGCCGGGCGGCCTGGTGCTGGACCCGTTTCTGGGCAGCGGCACCACGGCAGCGGCGTGTGCAAGGCTGGGCCGCCGTTTCGCCGGCTTCGAGATCAACGCCGACTACTGCCGCGTGGCACGCGAGCGCGTGGCCGCCGTACATGCCGCCGCGGCCGCCAACGCCCAACCGACTGAATCGCAGGCGCCTGAGACCATCAAGGTCGCCTGAAACCTGATCCCCCTATGTCCCGCATCGCTCAAACGTTCTCACAATTGTCCGCACAGGGCCGCAAGGGCCTGATTCCGTTCATCACGGCGGGCGACCCGTACCCCGAAATGACGGTCGACCTGATGCACGCGCTGGTCAAGGGCGGCTCCAACGTCATCGAACTGGGCGTGCCGTTTTCCGACCCGATGGCGGACGGCCCCGTTATCCAGCGTGCTTCGGAGCGCGCATTGGCAAAGAAGGTCGGTCTGCGCACGGTGCTGGAGTATGTGCGGGCATTTCGCACCACCAATTCGACCACCCCGGTGGTGCTCATGGGTTACGCCAATCCGATCGAGCGCATGGGCGTTGAAGCCTTTGCCAAGGCTGCATCCGAAGCGGGCGTCGACGGCGTGCTTGTGGTCGACTATCCGCCGGAAGAGTGCGAGGCCTTTGCCAAGACCATGCGCGCCGCCGGCATCGATCCGATCTTCCTGCTGGCGCCCACCTCCACGGAAGCACGCATCGCGCAGATTGCACGCGTGGCGAGCGGCTACATCTATTACGTCTCGCTCAAGGGCGTGACGGGCGCGGCCACCATCGACCTGGACGCGGTGGCTGAGCGCATCCCGCAGATCCGCCAGCACGCGCGGCTGCCGGTGGGCGTCGGTTTCGGCATCCGTGATGCGGCAACTGCACGTGCCATCGGCGGTGTTGCGGATGCGGTGGTCATCGGATCCCGCATTGTGCAACTGCTTGAGGAGGCACCTCGCGAACAAGCGGTACAATACTTGACTGATTTCATCGCGGAGATTCGTCAGGCGCTCGATGCCTGATCTCGGCGACACTGCATTCAAGGAGCACGCATGAGCTGGCTGGACAAACTGCTTCCGCCCAAGATCCAACAGACCGACCCGTCGCAGCGCAAGGGCATTCCCGAAGGCCTGTGGGTCAAATGCCCGGCTTGCGAGTCGGTGCTGTACCGGACCGACGTCGAGGCCAACCTGCACGTCTGCCCGAAGTGCGATCACCATATGCGCATCGGCGCCCGTGCCCGCCTGGACGCACTGCTGGATGCCGAAGGCCGCTATGAGCTGGGCCAGGAGATCGTCCCCGTCGACGCCCTGAAGTTCAAGGACACGAAGAAGTATCCCGACCGCATCAAGGCGGCGATGGACGACACGGGTGAAACCGACGCCATGGTCGTGATGGGCGGTGCCATTCACGCGCTGCCGGTCGTTGTGGCCTGCTTCGAGTTCGAATTCATGGGCGGCTCGATGGGCTCCGTGGTGGGCGAGCGTTTCACGCGCGGCGCACAGACGGCGCTGGAGCAAAAGGTGCCGTTCATCTGCGTGTCGGCCACCGGCGGTGCGCGCATGCAGGAAAGCCTGCTGTCGCTCATGCAGATGGCCAAGACGACGTCGATGATCCAGAAGCTGGCGGAAGCCAAGCTGCCGTTCATCAGCGTGCTGACCGATCCGACGATGGGCGGGGTGTCCGCCAGCTTCGCCTTCATGGGCGACGTGGTGATCGCCGAACCGAAGGCCCTGATCGGCTTTGCCGGGCCCCGCGTGATTGAGCAGACCGTTCGCGAGAAGCTGCCGGAAGGCTTCCAGCGCGCCGAGTTCCTGCTGCAGAAGGGTGCGATCGACATGATTGTCGACCGCCGCAACATGCGCCGCGAGATCGCCGAGCTTCTGGCGCTCCTGCAGAAGCAACCGGCCGACGCGCTGGCCTGATGCTGCACACCTGTTGAACCGAAGCGCGGGCGAGAGTCCGCGCTTCTTGTTTTTGCGCGGCCTGTTTTCCTAATGCCGTGCCACCTATTTCGCATGCCTACATTCAACACGTTGCCCGACTGGCTGATCCACCTGGAAAGCGCTCACCCGGTCGGTATCGACATGGGGTTGGACCGCATCAGTCGCGTCCGCGATGCGCTCGGGCTGGAATTCCAGTCAGTCGTCTTCACGGTGGGCGGCACCAATGGCAAGGGCTCGACCTGCGCGATGCTGGAGGCGATCCTGCTGGCGGCCGGCTACAAGGTGGGTTGCCATACCTCGCCGCACCTGATCGACTTCAACGAGCGCGCACGCGTGAATGGCGAGATTGCCACCGACGCGATGCTGCTGCCGCACTTCGAGGCGGTGGAACGCGCGCGTTGCAGCTTTCCTGAGCCCGTCAGCCTGACGTACTTCGAATTCACCACGCTCGCGATCATGCAACTGTTCGCCAGCGCGGGTCTCGACGCGGTGATCCTGGAAGTCGGCCTGGGCGGCCGGCTGGATGCGGTCAATATTGTCGATACCGATTGCGCCGTCATCACGAGCGTCGATCTCGACCACATGGCTTACCTTGGCGACACCCGCGAAGCGATCGGCTTTGAGAAAGCCGGCATCTTCCGCGCTGGCAAGCCGGCGATCTGCTCTGACCCTGTACCGCCCATCTCCCTGGTCAAACACGCTGAAGCGATTGGCGCGGACCTCTGGCTGATCGGCCGCGATTTCAATTTCCAGGGAGACAAGCAGCAGTGGGGCTTCAGCGGACGCGGGCGCCGTTGGCCGAGCCTGGGCTATCCGGCATTGCGAGGCGCGAACCAGTTGCTGAATGCCTCGGCGGCGTTGGCTGCGCTGGAATCTGTGCGCGATCGGCTGCCGATCTCGGCGCAGGACGTGCGATTGGGGCTGTCGCATGTGGAATTGCCGGGGCGCTTCCAGGTGTTGCCGGGCCGTCCGTCCGTTGTCCTGGACGTGGCGCACAACCCGCACGCGTCGGCAGCGCTGGGCCAGAATCTCGAGAACATGGGCTTCTACCGCTACACCTATGCGGTGTTCGGTGCGATGCAGGACAAGGACATCGCGGGCGTGCTGAGCCACATGCTCGACAAGGTCGATCACTGGTGCCTGACTGACTTGCCCACGACGCGCGCCGCAAGCGCGGCTAACCTGGCGGGGGCGCTGTCCGATGCCGGTTTCCGCGCCGGCAAGGATTCGAGCGTGAGCACATTCAGCGATCCCGCCACAGCCTACCGCAACGCCATGGAGCGGGCGACTGAGGATGATAGAATCGTGGTCTTCGGATCGTTCTACACCGTTGCCGGCGTGCTGGCGGAGCGCAAGCGTCGCGCGCACTAAACCCCGGGGCCCTCATGGGACTGTTTTCCATCTTCTCCTCCCGCAAGAACGCTGAAGGCGAACGCACGCGCGGCGCAGCCGCAGGCAGTGCTGCCGATGTGGCCCGCGATGCGGTGCGTGGTTCGCGCGCATCGGCGAATGCCCGCAGCCGGGCGTCGCGTCGCACCGACGATGACGACGACGGCCTTGACCCCGAACTCCCGCAAAAACAACGTGCTCGCCGCCGCCTGATCGGTGCAGTTGTGCTCGTGGGGGCCGCAGTGATCGTGCTGCCGCTCATCTTCGATGCCAAGCCGCGACCTGTGACCGATGCCGTAGCCGTGCAGATACAGGGTCAGCCGGTTGATCGCGGTGCAAAGCCGTCGACCGATGAACCGAAGGTCGCCAGCCGGCGTTCCGCTCCGCGGACGTCAGGTTCGTCGACAGATCAGGCGCAGGCGCTTGACCAGGGCGAAGAGGTGGTTGCCAGCACGGATGCGCCGGCGGCTCAGGATGCCCCTGCCGCAGCCAAGCCTGCGACGCCTCCTAAGACGGTCGCGAGCGTGACGCCGGTCGCTGAGTCCAAGCCCGCAACGAAACCCGCCACATCGGCCGCTCAGCCCGCCCAGCCCGCCCATCAAGCCGCGGCGCCGAGCACCGATGCCAATGGCGGCAAGTTCATCCTGCTGATCGGTGCCTTTGCCTCCGAAGACCGTGCCCGCAATTGGCTGGGCAAGCTCAAGGGCGAGAAGATCCCTGGTTACATCGAACACAAGAAGGTGCCTGAGAAGGGCGATCTGGCCTTGCTGCGCGCGGGGCCGTTCAACGATCGGGCATCTGCGGAAGCGGCGCAGAAGCGCGCCGAACAGATCGGCCTGACGCCCAAACTCGTGCAGCAATGACGATGCGGTCGAACGTGTACTCAGCGCACCCGTCTGGCTCGCTGATTCATCGTGCCGCAATTCGCCACAGTCAATCCAAGCCGCTGTCCGATGCAACCGACTTTTTTTGACTACGGCGTGCTGTTCATCATCGTCACGTCGGCGCTGATCGGGCTGTTTCGTGGGCTGATTCGCGAGGTGCTGGCGCTGCTGGGGTGGTTGTTTGCGGCTTGGGTGGCATACACGTTTTCTGGCGTGGCGGCCGGCTGGATGCCGGAAACGCTGCCTGGCGGCCCGGTCGCACGCACTATTCTCGGATTCGTCCTACTGTTTATCGTGACGGTGATTGCAACGTCGCTGGTGGGTGCGCTGCTTTCGGCGGTGTTGGCCAGTGCGGGGCTCAAGCCGGCGGATCGCGGCCTGGGGATGGTGTTCGGGTTGGCACGCGGTGGCGTGATCATCCTCGTGCTGATGACGGTGGCCGGCTTTACCAGCCTGCCGGAGCAACCGTTCTGGCGCGATGCGATCACGCGGCCCTATGCGGAGCAGGCAGCACAAGCTGCCAAGCCGTTGTTGCCACCGGATGTCGCAAAGTATGTTCACTATTGATCTGGAGCGTCTGGCCACAAGCTAGGCGATTCGGGAAGCTTCTTCGGCGCCCGCAACGGGTGTGGGCGCCACCAAATACGTTCTCGCTGGAGTTCGACATGTGCGGTATCGTTGGGGTGGTCTCCGCCACGCCCGTCAATCAGCTGATCTATGACAGCCTGTTGCTCCTGCAACACCGGGGGCAGGACGCGGCGGGCATCGCCACCGCATCAGGCAGCACTTTCCACATGCACAAGGCCAACGGCATGGTGCGCGACGTGTTCCGCACGCGCAATATGCGCGGTCTGCCGGGCACGAGCGGCATCGGCCAAGTGCGTTATCCGACCGCGGGTTCTTCCAGCGAGGAAGAGGCTCAACCGTTCTATGTCAATGCGCCCTTTGGCATCGTGCTGGCACACAACGGCAACTTGACGAACTCGGATCAGCTTCGCGAAGAGATGTTCCGACGCGATCGCCGTCACATCAATACGCAGTCCGACTCCGAAGTGCTGCTGAACGTGCTGGCCGACGAGCTGCAACGTGCCAGCAACGATATTCCGCTGAATCGCGATTCGATCTTCACGGCGGTGGAAGGCCTGCACCGCCGCGTGCGCGGTTCGTACGCCATTGCTGCTGAGATCTCGGGCTACGGCGTGCTGGCTGTGCGCGACCCGTTCGGCATCCGCCCGCTTGCACTGGGTAGCCAGGAAACGCCAGAGGGCCGCATCGAATACATGGTTGCTTCGGAATCGGTCGCGCTGGAAGGCATTGGCTTCAAGTTCGAGCGCGATGTGGCGCCCGGCGAAGCCATCTTCATCGACCTAGAAGGTAACCTGCACACCAAGCAATGCGCTGCCAACCCGGTGCTTTCGCCGTGCATTTTTGAATACGTCTATCTGGCCCGTCCGGACTCGCGCATGGATGGTGTGTCGGTGTACGACGCGCGCCTGCGCATGGGCGATTACCTGGCCGAGAAGATCAAGCGCGAGGTGACCGACAGGATCGACGTGGTGATGCCGATTCCGGATTCTTCCCGTCCGGCCGCCATGCAAGTGGCCAACCACCTGGGCGTGCCGTACCGCGAAGGTTTTTTCAAGAACCGATACGTGGGCCGCACCTTCATCATGCCGGGCCAGGCCGTGCGCAAGAAATCCGTGCGCCAGAAGCTCAACGCCATGGCCATCGAGTTCAAGGACAAGAACGTGCTGATCGTCGACGACTCCATCGTGCGTGGCACGACGTCGTCCGAGATCGTGCAGATGGCGCGCGATGCCGGTGCGAAGAAGGTGATCTTCGCTTCAGCTGCGCCGCCGGTGAAGTTCCCGAATGTGTACGGTATCGACATGCCAACGCGCGGAGAACTGGTCGCTTATGGCCGCACGCACGAAGAGATTGCCAAGATCATTGGCGCAGACCAACTCGTGTACCAGGACGTGGAAGACATGAAGCGTGCAGTGCGCGACGTCAATCCGGCGCTGAAGGATTTCGATGCGTCATGCTTTGACGGCAAGTACGTGACCGGTGACATTGACGAGGCGTACCTGGATCGTCTCGAGGCCGCGCGCAACAATTCCGCCAAGGCTGATCGTGAAAACGCGCAGAACGATGATCCGCGCACGCAACTGCACCTGCAGCGCTCCGCCGTGAACGAGTAAATCTCGAACGCAGCAAACGAAAAGCCCGTCATTACGACGGGCTTTTTTGTTGGGCGTTGCTATCGCGCCTTACTTGAGCATGCGACGACGCAGCAGCCAGAGACACAGCAGCAGGGCGCCGACGGCGTACAGGAGCAGCACGCCAAGGTGTAGTGGGATGTTGTCGGGCGTGCGGCCGAGCATCAGCGGGCGGATCAGGTCCACCGCGTGAGGCAGTGGCAGTACGCTCGTCGCCGCGCGCACAGGCGCTGGCAATTGCGACAGCGGGAAGAACACGCCCGAGAGCAGCATCATCGGCGTGATCACCAGCGTCTGGTAGAACATGAAGAAGTCGTAGTTGGGCGCAAGCGCCGTCATGTTCATCGCCAGGCAGGCAAAGGTGAAGCCGGTCAGCACGATGACGGGCAGGGCAAGCAGCGCCTGCGGCATCGATGCATAGCCGAGCGCGCCCGCGACGAGCATGATCGCCAGGCCGGAGAGCACCGACTTGCTGGCCGCCCAGAACAGCTCTCCGAGGACCACGTCGCCCAGGCTCAGAGGCGCGTACAGAATCGCCTCCCACGTACGTTGCACATGCATGCGCGAAAACGCGGAATACATCGCCTCGAAGCTGGCTGACATCATCGTGCTGGACGCCACGGTGCCGGCCGCCAGGAATGCGATATACGACACACCGTCAACGCGCCCGACCAGCAGGCCCAGGCCGAGCCCGAGACCGAACAGGTAGATCATCGGGTCGGCCAGGTTGCCGGCCATCGATGGAATGGCCAGCTTGCGCCACACCATGAAGTTGCGCAGCCAGACGTACTGCCAGTTGCGGAAGTTGAGCGGCAGCAGCGGCTGCGGAAAGGCCTGTTTTTGCGTGGGAGTGAGTGCGGTTTCAGTGGGCATGTGCGGGTTCTCTCAGTCACGCATTTCGCGGCCGGTCAGGCGCAGGAACACATCTTCGAGATTGGCTGGGCGATGCAGATAGCGCAGGCCCGGCATGGTGTGGGTTTCTGCCTGCGCGCGCAGTGCGGCTACCAGCGGCTGTGGATCGCGTGCGTAGCAGAAGAGCGTCTCCCCACTGATTTCCACGCGGTCGGCCAGCGGTGTGAGCAGCGTGCGAAAGGCGTTGAGATCGTCGCCGTAGACTTCAACCACGTCGCAGCCAATTTCGCGCGCGATGAGTTCCTGCGGCTTGCCTTGAGCGATCTTGCGACCGTTGTCGATCACGCAGAGTTCATCGCACAGGCGCTCGGCTTCTTCCATGAAATGCGTGGTCAGCAAGATGGTTTTGCCAGCAGCGAGCAACGAGCGCAGGCGCTCCCAGATCAGGTGCCGCGCTTGCGGGTCGAGGCCTGTGGTGGGCTCGTCCATGACGAGGATGTCGGGATCGTTGATCAGCGCGCGCGCGACCGTCAGCCGCCGCTTCATGCCGCCCGAGAGCGCGCGCACGGGTGCATCGGCTTTCTGTTCGAGCCGCGCAAATTCCAGCAGGGTGGGAATGCGTTCGCGAATGGTCGCCGCTGACAGGCCAAAGTATCGCCCGAAGATGCGCAGGTTTTCCGAGACGGAGAAGTCGGGGTCCAGATTATCGAACTGCGGCACCACGCCCACGCGCATGCGTGCACGGTGCGCGGCTTCGGGGACGGGCTCGTCGCACAGTCGCAGCCTGCCCGCATCGGGCATTGTCATGCCCAGCAGCATGCGTAGCGTGGTGGTCTTGCCGGCCCCGTTGGGGCCGAGCAGGCCAAAGCACTGGCCGCGTCGCACGTGGAAACTGAGGTTGTCGACGACCGTCTGATCACCGTAACGTTTGCGCAGGCCCTCGACGCTCAGGATCGGTGTGGTGCTCACGCCAAAACCCTCTTGCTCGTATCGCACATTGCCTCCGTTGCAAAACGCCGATTATGCGCCGGCATTTGCATATGCGTATGAGGGGAATGTGCGATGGCATGGCGCCGCTCTCAGCCAACAAAAAGGGCCAGGCGTCATCGCCTGGCCCTGCCTGCAGCGCACATGCGGCGCGCGCGATTTATTTCGTCACTGCGTTGCCGACTACACCACCCAGTGCGGCACCGCCCAGCGTAGCGCCTGGACCACCCCAGATGGCCGCCCCGGCGACACCACCTGCGGCTGCGCCCAACGCGGTATTGCGCTGCTTTGGCGTCATGTCCGCGCATCCGCTGACGGATGCCAGTGCGGCCGCCAGAATCAAGGATACGAAGGCACGCATAACGAGCTCCTTTTGTCGTTTGTGTTCCTCTATTGAAGGTCTTGCGCGCCGTTATGTGCAGGTGACGTTGCCTGAAAGGCGTGTCAGCCAATTCCCACAGTTCCGGCGCAGCTTCCGGCAGCAAAGTTCCCGCCGATCATCAGGCCTTGGCGGGCTTCTGCTGGCGCTCGTATTTGAACTCCGGCAGCGCCTTGATGGCATCCTTGGTAGCGCCAGGCAGCACGATCTTGCCCTGGTCGTATTTGAACTGGTTCACAGGGATGGCGACGTCGTGGCGCCCCACGCCAACAAAGCCGCCTGCTCCGACGATCGCAAATGAGACGGCGTTCTCCGGCGTCACGATTAGATCCTGAACACTGCCGACCTTCTCGTTGGCTTCGTTGTAGATGGTCTTGCCCAGCACTTGTTTCTTCACACTCACGCCCTTAATGACCGCGTCCAGTTCGGTCACGGATACACCGAGTGCGGCGTGGCCCGCGACTTGCGAGAAAGCCTGCGGCGCGGCAGCAATGGAAGCGGTAGCGATCAGGGCAGCAGCGAGACGTTTCATCGTGACTCCATGGTCTGGTGAAAGATGCGCTCGACTCTAACGTGCACGTGGCCGCCGGCGCAGGCGAGTGCGTCCGATATGCCTGTAGGACAAACGGGTGATGTCACGGAAATCGGCTCGGCACGCAACTACACTGAAACGCTCGGCTCATTGTGGCCGTAATCATCGACCTCACCAGGGAGCAACCGACATGATGACTTTGGAGCAACTCGGCGTTCTGCAGCGATCACAACTCGAAACCTGGATGGCTGTCACTGACGAAGCGGTCAGCGGCGTCAATCGTCTGATCGGGCTCAATCTGCAGGCCATCAAGGCGGGGCTCGGCGAGACGGAGCACTGCCTGCACGAAGCCGTTGGCGCGCAAGACGCGGGCGAATGGTGGAACGCTCAAGCGCGCTATCTGCAACCCGCTGGGGAACGCGTCTCAGGCTACACGCGCAACTTTGTTGAAATTGGTGTGGAGACGCAAAACGGAATCGCTCGTGCGTTGCAGCGCCATGGTGACGAAGTCCGCCGCCAATGGGGTTTCGTTGCCGAAAATTTTGTGGACGCCGCGCCTCCTGGAGCCGAGGCGGCGGTGAATTTTTTCAAAGCATCTGTCGGCCTTGAAGTGGCAGCGGCCGAGGCGACTGAAGAGGCCGGCGCGAGCCGAATCCTAATGCCAAGTGACGTGGGCGCCCTGGACACCACGACACGCTGAAGCTCCTCTGTCCGGGTGAGACGCGTCGGCGTGTGCCGACAGTCATTTCGGTACAGTCCTACAAAACGGTACGGGCGGAGATCGACATTCCGCCCGTGCGCGCCTCTCTACACTTCCTACATGCCTATCAACCATGTAGGAGGTCATCATGTCCTATCTCGTTGCGTGGCTCTTGGGTGTTCCCGCGCTTGTGTTGCTGGTGATCTGGCTGTTCGTGCATTGACGCGCAGCTTCGCTTACCCCATACAACCCGGAGGACACATGACTTTCCGAGACGACTGCAAAATCGAGGTATCTGCCTATGAACTCTCGCCGCAAGCCTGGCGCGCCGAAGTCGGTATTCTTCGCGTCAGCGATGGCGAGACCCTGTTAGCCCGTACGACGGTGCGCGAATCGGCCAACACGTATCCGAGCGCCGCCAGCGCCCTGGAAGCCGCCCGCGCGTATGCCGAAGCGATGATCGCCTCTGGCGAGCTCGACTGCAGCACCGCGCTGAACTGATGCCGGTGTCCGTATGCTGAGACGGCGTTGCGTTACGTTCTGTTACTAATTCGCCAGCGCCGTATCACCTGTGTTAGCGGCCCTGAATACAATACAGAGACGTATTTCGTGCCGGCTACGGATTTGCCCGGCGCTTCAAGCTGCAGGTGATGAAGATGATTCGACGCAATGTGCTGTGGATTGCAGGTGCTGCCGCACTGTCAGCGCTGGCCGTGCCGCAGATGGCGTCGGCGCACGTGAGCGTCGGCATCGGGTTTGGCGTGCCGGTGGCACCAGTGTATGTTGCCCCCGCACCGGTGTATTACCCGCCGCCGCCGCCGGTTTATTACGCGCCCCCGCCGCCCCCTGCTTATTACGCCCCGGCACCGGTCTATTACGGCCCGCCTGTCTATGGTCCCGCACCGGTGGTGGTGGGCGCAGGCTGGTACCGGTGGGGTCCGCGTTACCGCTGGTACGACGGCCGTCACTGGGGACACTGGCGTTAAGCGCTCGATCTGAAAATGGGCTCCTTCGGGAGCCCATTTTCTTTGCCGGCATGCAGGTTTTGGCACGGTAACTGCGTGGAACAAAACGTCGGATAGGCGCCCCTCCAGCACCGTGACAAAGCGGCGCGGTGCAGAACTGGCATCCCGCCTATCCGGTCGATATGACGTCCGCATGAATCAAGCGGATACGTGTGCCGCAGCGGCGCACGCCATGTTCGCAGTGTCATGACCGAAGGAGTTCCTATGCAAGACACCAAGCAACGCATTGCAAAGCGCACCCTGATTGCAACCGCCGGCGGCCTGGCCTTGGCGCTGGGCGCGGCGGTCGCGCACGCCGGCTCGATCGACCCGTATCAGCCCACCCACAAGGTGAGCCGCGCCGACCCTTATACCGATGGGGCCAAGGTCAATCGTGCCGACCCCTACACCGATGGCGCCAAGATGGGCCGCGCCGACCCCTATACGGACGGGGCAAAGGTGGGCCGTGCCGACCCGTACACCGACGGCGCCTGCAGCGATCGCAAGCAATAAAGGGAGAGCGGCAGAGGCGCTGCCGCATCGCAACATCAAGCCCGGGCGATACCCGGGCTTTTTCTTTGTGCATCTTTCTGACGCGCGCCCCGTGCTAACGTCGGCCCGCAACGGCCCAGAAACGCCGCCGTACGGCGCAAACGGAACGCTCCTCAACCATACTGAAGCGCAGGAATGTATCGACTCTTTTGCGTCATTGGTTCAGGAGCGTGTCGTGGTAGCCGTCGATGGCAATGGCATACTTTTGCCTGATACGGGCTTTGCGCAGCCCTTGCGCCTTTGCATTACAACCACCAAGGAGAACGTCATGAAAACAAAACCGTGCCTGTGCCAGGACGATGTCACCAAGATCCTGGATGCTGCCGAGAAAGAAGCGCGCGCGCACCAATGGAACGTGACGATCGCGGTGGTGGACGATGGCGGGCATCTGATGGGCCTGCGTCGCATGGACGGCTGCGCCACGATCTCGGCGTACATCGCTCCGGAAAAGGCGCGTACGGCAGCGCTGGGCCGCCGCGAGTCGAAAATCTACGAAGACATCATCAACAACGGTCGCATCTCGTTCCTGTCGGCGCCGCATCTGCAGGGCATGCTCGAAGGCGGTGTGCCGGTGATGGTGGAAGGCGCGTGTGCCGGTGCAGTGGGCGTGTCAGGCGTGAAATCGACCGAGGACGTCGTGATCGCCAAGGCGGGCATTGCCGCGCTGCACGTGATCTGCTGATCTGCAGTCACGCAAGACGAACCAACAGAGAGAAGGGCGCGGCAGCAGTCGCGCCCTTTTTCTTTGGGCGCGCACGATGCGGGCAAAGAACGGCGTGGCTGGCGTTCGTCCGGCAGTGCGAAATGACGACGGCTGGCTACGGCCGAATGTCTCCTGAGAGAGACGTCCCCACAAAAGCCGTGCGTGCTGCGGTGTTACTTGGTCAGGATCAACTTGCCGAAGCGCGTCACGCGGAGCGTGTAGACCGCGCCGTTGTGACGGATCGCCACCGCGTTCTGGCCGGCAAAGAGTTGTTCGGAAGTCATCATTCGCGTGTCCCCGATGGCGGTGGGAATGTCGCGAACAGCTTCGGATGCAGTCGATGCGGTAGACGTTGCGGACGCGGCATTCAGATCAGCGGGGCGCTTGCGGGCCACGATGACGTGGCGACGGCGGCTCACGGTACGTCCTGCGTCTTGGTGTTCGGAAGCGTTCATGGCGATGTCCTGGCGGGCGGAAACATGGGCTGAGACGTGGGCTGGCAAAAGGATGCCAGCGAATCCGAAATAGATTAAATGAGAATAGTTATCATTACAAGTGCAGGCTGACGATGTGCTGAGCCCGGCCGGAAAAACAAAACCGGGCGCGAGGCCCGGTCGTGTAGAAGTGCTGCGATAGCCGTGCCGCCGCCCGCGTTCCGCGAGAACGGAGGTCGAGCAACGTGGTGATGCCGTCTTAGTGCTGCGGCTCCGTTACAAAGCCGATGCGCGAGAGGCCGCCGCGCTGGATGGACGCCATCACTTGCGCCACGCGCTCGTAGCGAACATTGCGGTCTGCGCGCAGGTGCATTTCCGGCTGCGGCTGTTGCTGCGCGGCTTGAGCGATGTCGGCCTGCAGCGTCGCCTCGTCCACGGGCTGGTTGTTCCAGAACACCTGGCCGTCTGCGTTGATCTCGACGTTCACGCTTTGAGGCTTGGCGTCGTCGGGCTTGTTGGACGCGCGCGGCAGGTCGATCTTTACCGCGTGGTTGATCACCGGAATGGTGATGATGAAGATGATCAGCAGCACCAGCATGACGTCGACCAGCGGCGTCATGTTGATCTCGCTCATCACCTCGTCGTCGCTGTCGAAAGATCCGAAGGACATAGCTGCTCCTTACTGCTGCTTGACCGCAGTGAGGCGCACGCCGGCGTCGTCGCGCGAAGCGCCCGGGCGCAGGCGCGCGCCGGTCACGAAGTAGGCGTGCAGGTCGTGCGCAAAGCGGTTGAGCTTGGCGATGATGGCCTTGTTGCCGCGCGTCAGGGCGTTGTAGCCGAGCACCGCGGGAATGGCCACAGCCAGGCCGAAAGCCGTCATGATGAGCGATTCGCCCACGGGGCCGGCCACCTTGTCGATGGTCGGCACGCCCACTGCGCCGATACCGAGCAGGGCGTGATAGATGCCCCACACCGTGCCGAACAGGCCGACGAACGGCGCGGTCGAGCCCACCGATGCCAGGACGGCCAGCCCCGATTGCATCTGACCCACCGACTCGTCGATGGCGCTCTTGAGCGAGCGCGTGATCCAGTCGGAAATATCCATCACATCATGCAGCTGCGGCTGGCTGGCGCGGTGATGCTGCGCGGCTTCGCGGCCTGTTTGTGCGAGCGTGTGGAACGGGTTGTCCTTGGGCGAGCCAAGCGTCTGCATGGCGTGATCAAAATCGTCCGAATGCCAGAAACGCTTTTCAGCGCCTTGCGCCATCGACTTCAGACGCACGATGTCCCACGCCTTGGTGAAGATGACGATCCACGAGGCGAGCGACATGATGAGCAGCAGAATCGCCGTGGCGCGGGTGACGATGTCGCCTTGTGTCCAGAGGTGGGAAAGACCGAGTTCCTGCATGATGAATATCCTGAATTGAGCGAGAGGCTAAGCGAAAAGCGGAATCGAATTAGTTGTCGAGCTTGAAGACGAACGGCTTGCTGGCCACCACAGGCACGGCGCGGCCGTTCTGCTTGTACGGACTGCACTTGATGGCGCGCGCGGCATCGGCGGCAGCGCGGTCCAGGCGAGGCGAGCCGGACGACGACGTGACCACAACATTGGTGACCTCACCGGCCGTGCCGATGGAAATCTTGACCATGGCGCGGCCTTCCTCGCCCATCTTCTGCGACATGCTGGGATAGACGAGCGGTGGTTCGCTGCACTGGATGTCGTTGATGCCGATGCTGATGGGGCCGGACGGCGCCGGTGCCGGCGCGGGCGCGGGTTCTGGAGCCGGTGCCGGCGGCGTCGGCGGGGTGGCGGGCACCACCGGGGCGGTGTCCGACGGCGGCAATGTAGGCGTCGGCATCGGCGTCGGCTTGGGTTGCGCGACCGGCTTGACGATGTTGACGGGCTTGGGCGCCTCCTGCTTGACCGGCTGCTGCTTCGGCGGCTCCGGTTGCTTGATCGGCTGAGGCGCAGCCGGAATGATGTGCGCCTGGATTTCCAGCGGTTCTTCGACGGTCGGGCGCGGTGCGATCAGGCCCAGCTGAATCAGCATCAGCACGCCCGCGTGCAACAACAGCACGACCACCAGAATCTTGAGAGTACGAGGGTGAATCATCAACGACCGGGAATCGAAAGCAGAAAAAGGGAATGCGATGCGATGGTGGTGGGATGAACAACGAAAGCGGCGCAGCGTCAGCGCTTGCCGAAGACGATCAGTGAAATCCCAATGCTGATGAGCAAACTCAGGAGCAATTCCATGGCGCCTAGCGTTGAAGCCGGCGGGGTCCCCGCCAGCGTGACAGATATTGTAGGCCTGCAACTGCAACAGTGTTGCGACAACCGAGCACGGTTTGCGTTCAGCCTATTGTGTCGATAGGTGAAGTATAAACGATAATGATTCCTATTTGCGAAGAAATTCCCTGTTTGGAGGGGTGGCAATCACGTCCAGACGGCTGATGGCAAAAACCTGCCTGTGCAGGCGGTCGGCCATTTCAGGCGCTGCAGGCTCGCAACTTGCAAAGACACGGGTCGACCCGGGGTACGCTGTGCGCGCAAACGCGCTAGGATGAAAATCATTCAAACACGGTGACCGGCCGGCCAACCGTGAAACGGGGAAGAAGGGGGCGACCATGGATGAAGCCAACCTCAACATGGACGACGCTGACGACGATGGCACGTTCGTCCCCACGGGCGGCAGGCAACCGCAGGCGCTGCTTTCGTCGCTCGATTCCATGTGCGCGCAATTTGCGCTGCGTACGGTCTGTGCGATGGGCCTGCGCTTCAATCTGCGCACCAACATCAACGACATCCTGACCGTTTGCGCGCCGGAGCTGATCTGGCCTGTCACGGTCATCCAGCGGCTGCAGCGCTTCTTGTCTGCACGCTGCGCCGACATGCCGGGCTGGCGCGCTGTCGGCAAGCTCGACCTGCCTACGTTCATGGACCGCCACGGCCAGTGGAGCAGCGCCTTTGATGAAAGCTCGCTGTTCTATTACCTGGACGAATACGTCAAGCATCACGCCAAGGACATGTTCACCGTGTTCGGCGCGTCGTGCGATGCGCTGGGCGAGCGGCTCTCCGGCGAGCGTGTGCTGCTCGTTGGCAACATCGACATGCTCGCCCGCGTGCTCGGGCTGCCGCCGCATGAACGCGCGCTGCTGCTGTTTGCCTCCCTGGTGAAATACAAGCGCGACCTGCGCGCGGTCATGGTCGACTGCAAGGTCGCGCACAGCCAGGAAGCGTTCCAGCTGCTCGCCAGCCTGGCGGGAGCGAGCACGGCGGAAGTCGCGGCGTCATTGCGGCCGGGTTCGCGGCTGGAGACGCTCGGACTCATCGAACCGCCGCTGCCCGAGAACAGCGTCACCGACCTGGGCGATCTGATGCGTATTTCGGACCGCCTCCTGCACGTGCTGCTGGGCGACTACGCCAGCGAGGCGGACATGATGGCCGTCTTCACGCGCCCGGCGCCGCCGACCATGCTGTCTCAGTCCGACTACCCGCATGTGGAAACCGATGCACGCTACCTGACTGCGCTATTGGAGAACGCATCGCAGCAGCGCGCCTCGGGCGTGAACATCCTGCTGTACGGCGCGCCCGGCACCGGCAAGACCGAACTCGCCCGCGTGCTCGCGCGCGATGCCGGCTGCGAGTTGTACGAAGTCGATTGCCTCGACAAGGACGGCAACAGCCTCACGGGCAAAGATCGCTACCGCTCGCTGCAGGTGTCGCAGGCGTTCCTGCGGGGGCGGCCCCGCGCAGTGCTGCTGTTCGACGAGGTGGAAGACGTATTCCCCGGCCCGACGCGTGAGCTGATGAGCCTCTTTGGCCACGAGGAGCCGCGTGGCTCCGTCAACGGCAAGGCGTGGGTGAACCAGACGCTGGAGCAGAACCCCGTGCCGGTGATCTGGGTGTCGAATTCCATCCGGCAGATCGACCCGGCGTACCTGCGACGTTTCCAGTTCCACCTTGAGCTGAAGGTGCCGCCGCCGACGGTGCGCGAGAGCATCATCCGCAAGCATCTGGAAGGGCTGGAGGTGTCGGACGCCTTCATGGCCAAGTTGGCAGCGCGCAAGACGCTCACGCCAGCGCAGATCGATTCTGCCGCGCGCTTCGCGCGCCTGACCCAGCCAGCGATGGAAGAGCCGGCCGAATCGCTGATCGAACGCCAGCTCGACCACGCCGATCAGGCGATGGGCTTGCGACCCGAGGTGCAGGCGCACCGCGTCGTGACCGAATACAAGCTGGACTATCTGAACCTGGAAACGCGGTTTTCCGTCGAGCGCATCATCGAAGCGCTGCGCGCGCGGCGACGCGGCACGTTGTGCTTCTACGGGCCGCCGGGCACGGGCAAAACGGTGCTGGCCGAGCACATCGCGGCGCAGCTCGATATGCCGTTGATGATTCGACGCGCCTCAGATTTGATGAGCAAGTACGTCGGCGAAACCGAGCAGCAGATCGCCGCGATGTTCTCGCGCGCCGAAGAGGAACGCGCACTGCTGCTGCTCGATGAGGCAGACAGCTTCATGCAGAGCCGACAGGGGGCCGTGCGCAATTACGAAGTGTCAGAAGTCAACGAGATGCTGCAGGGCATGGAGCGCTTTGACGGCATCTTCATCTGCACGACCAATTTGTTTGATCGGATCGACGAAGCGGCGCTGCGGCGGTTTGCGTTCAAGATCCGCTTCAAGCCGCTTGTGCGCGCTCAGCGGGAGCAAATGTTCATTGCCGAGGCGCTGGGCGGCAAGGCCGACGCGCTCAAGCCTGTGTGGCGCGAGATGTTGGCGTCGCTGGACATGCTGACGCCTGGGGACTTCGCGGTGGTCAAACAGCAGTCTGTGCTGCTGGGCGAGATGCTTGACCCGGAGTCCTTCCTCGCGCAATTGCGGCAGGAGCATTCCATCAAGCCCGAGTTGCGCGAGCGGCGCTCCATCGGATTCACACCGCGCTAACCATACGCAGCTACGGGCCGCCGCAAGCGGCCCGAGCAGATGCCACCGGATCGATTGGAGCCACGTCGGCGACGGGTGTCGATCAGTCGACGATGAATAGCCGGGCGCCGTTCCGGGTGTATGACTGATGCGCCTCGGCATCGTCACCCACCTGATAGCTCATGCCTGGCGTGAGAGTGAACTTGCGGCCGTCTTCCAGCGTGGTTTCCAGCTCGCCATCCAGGCAGAAGAGGATATGGCCCTTCTTGCACCAGTGATCCGCCAGGTAGCCCGGGGTGTACTCGACCATGCGCACGCGGATGCGATTCGACTCGTCGCCAAAGTAGCGTGTTCGCCAGATCGCCATGCCGGTCTCGCCGGCGTGTTCGGTGGCTTCAACGGTGGACCAATCGGTCGTGCCGAACGCGAAGGGCGCCATTTTCATCGCGGGACTCCGGTGGGTGAGTTGAGTCCAAGATGGTATCAGCCGCCCGCGTGATGCGCGCTCCGCATTCGGTGTGCCGTAAGCGGCGCTTGTTGGTACTCCCCGACGGTATTGCGCGGCGCTCAATAATCCACTCGCCTCGTGGAATTCCGCCGCCCATGCGGCATTGCAGCAGGCAGGCGATGGCGCCATATCAATGTATGCAGAAATTGCATGACGCTATGCAACATCGACATAATGATCGCCATGCGCTTCTCTAATATCGTCGCTTTTTACAAAGCATGACGAACTTGGGCCGGCCCTTGGCCCCATGAGATCTGCGTCTGTCGTGCGCCGTCCCTCCGGCCACGATATCCCTTGGAGAAAGTCTTGAACACCAAACGTCTGACCTCCCACATCGGGCTGGCAATGCTGCTGGGCATTGCCGTCGGGTGGGGCTGCCACGAATACGCCAAGGACGCTGCGGCGGCCAAGGACATCGCTTCGTACTTCAGCATCATCACCGACATCTTCCTGCGCATGATCAAGATGATCATTGCGCCGCTGGTGTTCTCGACGCTGGTGACCGGCCTGGCGAGCATGAGCGGCGGCCGTTCGGTCGGCCGCGTGGGCCTGCGCGCCATGATCTGGTTTGTGTGTGCATCGGCTACGTCGCTGGCGCTGGGCATGCTGCTGGTCAACTTCTTCCAGCCGGGCATGCACATGAACCTGGCGCTCCCGGACGTATCGGCCACGTCGGGCCTGAAGACAGGCGACTTCACGCTCAAGGCGTTCATCACGCACGTGTTCCCGCGCAGCATCGTGGAAGCCATGGCCACCAATGAGATCCTGCAGATCCTGGTGTTCTCGCTGTTCTTCGGCGCCGCGCTGTCGACGATGAAGAACCCGATGGAGAGCGTGATCGGCCGCGGGCTGGAAGAGCTGACCAAGCTGATGTTCCGCATTACCGACTATGTGATGCGCTTCGCGCCGCTGGGCGTATTTGCCGCCATGGCCGCTGCAATCACGGTGGAAGGCGTGGGCGTGCTCGTGACCTACGGCAAGCTGATCGGCGAGTTCTACCTGGGCCTGGCGCTGCTGTGGGCGATCCTGTTCTTTGTCGGCTATGTGCTGCTTGGCCGCTCGCTGGGCCGTCTGCTGGGCCTGATTCGTGAGCCGACCATGCTGGCGTTCGCTACGGCCAGCAGCGAATCGGCTTACCCGAAGACGATGGAAGCGCTGGAAAAATTTGGTGTGCCCAAGCGCGTTGCCAGCTTCGTGCTGCCGTTGGGGTATTCGTTCAACCTGGATGGCTCGATGATGTATCAGGCGTTTGCGGTGCTGTTCATTGCGCAGGCGTACAACATCGAAATGAGCTTCACACAGCAGGTGACGCTGCTGCTGGTGCTGATGCTCACGAGCAAGGGCATGGCGGGCGTTGCACGCGCTTCGCTGGTGGTGGTGGCGGCCACGCTGCCGATGTTCCATCTGCCCGAAGCCGGTCTGCTGCTGATCATCGGGATCGACCAGTTCTTCGACATGGGCCGCACGGCCACCAACGTGATCGGCAACAGCCTGGCCACGGCTGTGGTGGCGAAGTACGAGCCGGCCGATGAAGAAAGCGAGGCCGAAGTCGCCGCGCAGCCGAACCTCGGCTGAGGCCCAAGGTAAAAACGCCACCTACCCAGGTGGCGTTTTTTTATTCAGCTTGCGAAGAGAGGGAGGTCGCTGCAGGGGGGAGCGGCGCATCGCCAATGTCGACGCGCTGCGCCATGGGCGCCTCTCCTAGCAATGCAGCCACCATGGCTTGCAGCGGAAGCACGTCGCCGGTGCTCATGAAGCGCGGCGAAGCAGCCTGGCCCGACGCGTGCAATCCCGCCGCCGTAAGCGTGCGCCCGAGATGACGCGCGACCGCATGGCCGGTGTCGATCAATGTCAGCCGGTCGCCCGCAATCTCGCGGATGGCATCTTCCAGGAATGGGTAGTGCGTGCAGCCGAGCACCAGCGTGTCGGCATGCGCGTCCAGCATGGGCTGCAGATAGGCCCGCAGCAGTTCAAGCACCGCAGGCGAGTGGGTATCGCCGCGCTCGATCAGGGGGACGAGGCCGTAGCCAGGTTGGCTCAGCACCTTGCAATCGCCGGAGGCAGCCGCCAGCAGGCGTGCAAACTTCTCGCTGCGCAGCGTGCTTTCGGTCGCGAGCACGCCGATCACACGGCTCTTCGACGTGGCAACCGCTGGCTTCAAGCCGGGCTCGACGCCAATCACCGGCACCGCGAGCTTTTCCCGCAGCACATGTACAGCCTGCGCCGTGGCAGTGTTGCAGGCGATCACCAACGCCTTGCAGCCTTGGTCGACGAGCCATTCGCACACACGGAGCGTGCGCTCGGCAATGAATTCGGGAGATTTTTCCCCGTACGGGGCATGGCGGGAATCCGCCAGGTAGAGAAGCGATTCAGCCGGCAGTTCGGCGCGAATCGCGCGCAGGACGGAGAGCCCGCCAAGGCCGGAATCAAAGACCCCGACCGGTGCCTGCGCGCGTGTCGTCATATTGAATGTGAATGAACGGATCAGCCCGCTGCGACCGGAATCTTGCCGATCTTCGCTTGCCATTCCGCCGGGCCGGTCTTGTGGACCGACGTGCCCGAGCTGTCCACCGCGACGGTGACAGGCATGTCCTTCACATCGAATTCGTAGATGGCTTCCATGCCCAGGTCTTCGAACGCCAGCACCTTCGAACCGCGGATGGCCTTCGACACCAGGTACGCCGCGCCGCCCACGGCCATCAGGTAAGCCGACTTGTGTTTCTTGATGGACTCGATGGCGACCGGGCCGCGCTCGGCCTTGCCCACCATGGCGATCAGGCCCGTCTGGGCGAGCATCGTCTCGGTGAACTTGTCCATGCGGGTGGCGGTGGTCGGGCCGGCCGGGCCCACGACTTCATCCCGCACCGGGTCAACCGGGCCGACGTAGTAGATCACGCGGTTGGTGAAGTCGATCGGCAGTTTCTCGCCCTTGGCCAGCATGTCTGCAATGCGCTTGTGTGCAGCGTCACGGCCGGTCAGCATCTTGCCGTTGAGCAGCAGCGTCTGGCCCGGCTTCCACGAGGCCACTTCTTCCGGCGTGAGCGTGTTCAGGTCGACGCGCTTCGACGTTTCCGTATTCGGTGCCCACTCGACCTTCGGCCATTGCGACAGGTCCGGCGCTTCCAGCTTGGCAACGCCGCTGCCGTCCAGTGTGAAGTGCGCATGACGTGTGGCGGCGCAGTTCGGGATCATGGCGACCGGCAGGTTGGCGGCGTGCGTCGGGTAGTCCAGGATCTTCACGTCGAGCACGGTGGCCAGGCCGCCCAGGCCTTGCGCGCCAATGCCCAGTGCGTTGACCTTCTCGTACAGCTCGATGCGCAGTTCTTCAGCGCGGTTGCTGGGGCCGCGGGCGATCAGGTCTTGAATGTCGATCGGCTCCATCAGGGCTTCCTTGGCCAGCAGCATGGCCTTTTCAGCCGTGCCGCCAATGCCGATGCCCAGCATGCCCGGCGGGCACCAGCCGGCGCCCATGGTCGGCACGGTCTTGAGCACCCAGTCGACGATCGAGTCCGACGGATTCAGCATCACGAACTTCGACTTGGCCTCCGAGCCGCCGCCCTTGGCTGCGACGATCACGTCCACCGTGTCGCCCGGCACGATCGACATGTTGATCACGGCCGGGGTGTTGTCCTTCGTGTTGGTGCGCTTGCCGGCCGGATCAGCCAGCACGCTTGCGCGCAGCTTGTTGTCGACGTCGTTGTACGCGCGGCGCACGCCTTCGTTGACCATGTCTTCCAGGCTCATCGTGGCGTTGCCGTTTTCGCTTCCCCAGCGCACGTTCATGCCGACCTTCAGGAACACGGTGACGATGCCGGTGTCCTGGCAGATCGGGCGCTTGCCTTCTGCGCACATGCGGCTGTTGGTCAGGATCTGCGCGATGGCATCCTTGGCCGCGGGGCTCTGTTCCTGCTCATAGGCGCGGCCCAGAGCAGTGATGTAGTCCATCGGGTGGTAATAGCTGATGTACTGCAGGGCGTCGGCAACGCTCTGGATGAGGTCTTCTTGACGAATGACGGTCATGGTGGGGGACCAACGTATAGGAATGAAAAGCCGGTGCGGCAGGGCAGTGCTCTGTGGCCTTCACTCCCTGCCTGTGACCTGGACGGCGGGCGCCGCAGGCTCAGAATAGCCCGAGATCATACACCCAATGTCGGGCGCGGATTGTCCGAGCGCGTTCGTCGGAATCGCCGCGCCGACAAGGGCGCAGCGTCAATGTGCGTCGGCAGCCTCGCCGTGCGGATGCGCGTGCGAAACGATGCGGTCCACCCACGCCATCACCAGCGCAGACACCAGGAACGCCACGTGGATCGCTACCTGCCACAGGATCGTGTGCGTGTCTTTCTGGGCCGCGTCGATGAACGTCTTGAGCAGGTGGATCGACGAGATGCTGATCAGCGCCATCGACAGTTTCACCTTCAGCACACCGGCATTGACGTGGTCCAGCCATTCGGGCTCATCTTCATGGCCTTCGATCCCGAGCTTGGACACAAAGATGTCGTACCCGCCGATGATCACCATGATCAGCAGGTTGGAGATCATGACCACGTCGATCAGGCCCAGCACGGCCAGCATGATCTTGGTTTCGTCCATGTCGCCCAGGTGCGAAACCAGGTGCCACACCTCGACGACGAAGAGGTACACATACGCTGCCTGGGCGATGATCAGCCCCATGTAAAGCGGCAGTTGCAGCCAGCGGGAAAAGAAGATGAGGCGCGGAATCGGGCGCAGCGGAGCGATGGGCGACTTCATGGCAAACAGGGGCGGGTGAAAAGCGGGCGATTGTAGCGTCCCAAGTTTGCCGAATCGCTGAGTGAAAGACGGCTGCAGCCGGCCTGCGCTATTCGCGGTCCAGTGACGGATCGAGCGGGTCCAGCGGGTCCGCCACACGGGAGCGGCGCGCCGGATGTCGCGGCCGTGCTGGCCAGCTCGCGACAAGGATGCCTGCCACGACGCACGCCAGCGCGATGCCGTGCGGCCAGCCCGGGGTTTCGCCCAGCGCCACGATGCCATAGGTGGCGGCCGCTATCGGCAGCACCGAAGTGAACACGCCCGCAAGGTGAGCCGGCACGTGCCGAATGCCCTTCATCCACAGCCAGAACGAGAAGATGCTGGCCGACAGCGCATACCAAAGCACCAGGCCCCAGATCGGCAACGGCACGCCCGACAGATCGAACGTGAGCAGCGGCATGAGCCCCAGCGGCAGCATCAGCAGGCCGCCGATCAGGTGCGTGTACGCGCAGATCTCGATAGCGGGCAAGGTTTGCGTCAGCCGCCGCGACAGAATCACGTAGATCGATTCGCATAAGACCGCGCCCATCACCAGCGCATTGCCCAGCAGTGCCTGCGCCGCATCGGCAGGGGCAGCGCCCGAGGATTCGCCCCCGCGGTACGCGTTGAGAATGGCGACGCCGGCCACCGCCAGTACCACCGACGCCAGCGTCCGCCCCGAGGGTTTTTCGCGCAGCACCAGCCATGACAGCAGCGCCACCGCGGCTGGAATCGTACTGGTGATGATGCCCGCAGCCAGCGCCGAGGTCAGCCGCACGCCGTTCAGCATCAGCAACGTAAAACCGAACGTACCGAAGAAGGCTTGGAGGAACAGGTTGGTCCACTCGCCGCGCGTCACGCGGCGCATGCGCGCGGGCTTGTACCACGGCGCCATGCACACGATGGCAATCAGAAAACGCAGCAACGCAAACAGCATCACCGGCATGACGGCGACGATCGATTTACCGAAACCGACGTTGCTGCCGACCAGTGCCATGGCAGCAATCAGGAAAAGGGCGTGGATGGGCACGATGAGAAATCAGTGGAAACCGGCACGGGACACGGCTCTCTGGCCGGCTATGTTGCGCTGCGATGCGTGCCGTAACAGGAAGTGACGCATTATAGTAATGCCCTTCACGTCGGTTTGCGGCGCAGAAATGCGTAAGGCTGGAGTCAGGTCAGCCCCTTAGATTCGCCGCAAAACGACTACAGACATCGCTATCAGGAGACACCATGGCTGGCATTGAATCTGTCCTGCAGGAAACGCGCGTTTTCAACCCGCCCGAATCCTTCGTCAAACAGGCAAACATCGCCGGCATGGATGCGTACCGTGCCCTGTGTGCCGAAGCCGAGAAAGACTACGAGGGCTTCTGGGCGCGCCTTGCCCACGAGCACCTGCTGTGGCACAAGCCCTTCAGCAAGGTGCTGGACGAATCGAACGCACCGTTCTACAAGTGGTTTGAAGACGGCGAACTCAACGCGTCTTACAACTGCCTCGAACGCAACCTTGAAAACGGCAACGCCGACAAGGTCGCCATCATTTTCGAAACCGATGACGGCAACGTCTCGCGCGTCACCTACCGCGAACTCCACGCGCGCGTCTGCCGCTTCGCCAACGGCCTGAAGGCCCTGGGCATCAAGAAGGGCGACCGCGTGGTGATCTACATGCCGATGTCGGTGGAAGGCATCGTCGCCATGCAGGCGTGCGCGCGCATCGGTGCGACGCACTCGGTGGTGTTCGGCGGGTTCTCGGCCAAGTCGCTGCAGGAACGCATCGTCGATGTGGGCGCCGTGGCGCTCATCACCGCAGACGAGCAAATGCGCGGCGGCAAGGCGCTGCCGCTCAAGGCCATCGCCGACGAAGCGCTCGCCATGGAAGGCACGGACGCCGTCAAGCACGTGATCGTCTACCGCCGCACCAACGGCAACGTGAACTGGGTGGAAGGCCGCGACCGCGCGATGGACGAGGTTGAAGCCGGCCAGCCGGACACCTGCGAGGTCACGCCGGTGGGCGCGGAACATCCGCTGTTCATCCTCTACACCTCGGGTTCGACCGGCAAGCCGAAGGGCGTGCAGCACAGCACGGGCGGCTATCTGCTGTGGACGCTGCTCACCATGCAGTGGACGTTCGACCTGAAACCCGACGACATCTTCTGGTGTACCGCAGACATCGGGTGGGTGACGGGCCACAGCTACATCGCGTACGGCCCGCTCGCGGCCGGCGCCACGCAGGTCGTGTTCGAAGGTGTGCCGACGTATCCGAACGCCGGCCGCTTCTGGGACATGATCCAGCGTCACAAGGTCAACACGTTCTACACCGCGCCGACGGCGATCCGCTCGCTGATCAAGGCCGCCGAAGCGGACGAGAAGGTCCACCCCAAGCAGTACGACCTCTCGAGCCTGCGCCTGCTGGGCACCGTGGGCGAGCCGATCAACCCGGAAGCCTGGATGTGGTACCACACGAATATCGGCGGCGGCCGTTGCCCGATCGTCGACACGTTCTGGCAGACCGAGACCGGCGGCCACATGATGACGCCGCTGCCGGGCGCCACGCCGCTGGTGCCGGGCTCGTGCACGCTGCCGCTGCCGGGCATCATGGCCGCCGTTGTCGATGAAACCGGGCACGATGTTCCCAACGGTCAGGGCGGCATCTTGGTGGTCAAGCGTCCGTGGCCGTCGATGATCCGCACAATCTGGGGTGACCCGGAGCGCTTCAAGAAAAGCTACTTCCCGGAAGAGCTGGGCGGCAAGCTCTATCTGGCGGGCGATGGTTCCATCCGCGACAAGGAGACCGGCTACTTCACCATCATGGGCCGCATCGATGACGTGCTGAACGTCTCGGGCCACCGCATGGGCACGATGGAGATTGAATCGGCGCTGGTGGCGAACCCGATCGTGGCCGAGGCTGCCGTGGTGGGCCGCCCCGACGACATGACCGGCGAAGCGATCTGCGCATTCGTGGTGCTCAAGCGCGCGCGCCCCGATGGCGACGAAGCCAAGCAGATCGCCAACGAGTTGCGCAACTGGGTCGGCAAGGAGATCGGGCCGATCGCCAAGCCGAAGGACATCCGCTTTGGCGACAATCTGCCCAAGACGCGCTCGGGCAAGATCATGCGCCGCCTGTTGCGCTCGCTGGCCAAGGGCGAGGACATCACGCAGGACACGTCCACGCTTGAGAACCCAGCCATCCTCGATCAACTGAAGGAAACGCGCTAACCGCCAGCGCTGGTCGCCAATCTTGGCCACCGACTCGCAACAAGACAGCCGCTTCCGCAAGCGGCTGTTTCTGTATTACGGGCTCTATACCGTAGGGCTGCTGCTCTTCATCGTGATGATGGGCGCGATCGAACACGTGCGCGGGCCGGGCGTATGGCTCGGTTATGTGTTCCTGTTCGTCACCATCGCGATCTATGCGTGCATCGGACTGATCTGCCGCACCGCCGATCTGACCGAGTATTACGTAGCAGGGCGCCGCGTCCCCGCATTCTTCAACGGCATGGCCACGGCGGCCGACTGGATGAGCGCCGCCTCGTTCATCGGCCTGGCGGGCATCGTGTTCGCCTCGGGCTATGAGGGCCTCGCTTATGTCATGGGTTGGACGGGCGGCTACTGCCTCGTCGCTTTCCTCCTCGCGCCATATCTGCGCAAGTTCGGTGGTTACACGGTGCCGGATTTCCTAGCCAACCGATACGGCAACGGCGAGCGCGGCGGAAGTTCTGTCGTGCGGGGCATCGCGGTGCTGGGCGCGTCGCTGTGTTCCTTCGTCTACCTCGTCGCGCAGATCCAGGGTGTGGGGCTGGTGGTCACGCGGTTTATCGGCGTCGAGTTTTCGGTGGGCGTGTTCTTCGGGCTGGCGGGCATTCTGGTGTGCTCGTTCCTGGGCGGCATGCGTGCTGTGACGTGGACGCAGGTGGCGCAGTACATCATCATGATCGTGTCCTTTCTGGGCGTGGTGGCGATCATCGGTTGGCATCGGTATCACGATCCGGTGCCGCAGCTTTCTACGGGTCGGCTGCTGGTGCAGATCGAGAAAGAGGAGCGGCGCATTGCGCACGACCCGGCCGAGCAGCACGTGCGTGACCACTTTCTGAATGAGGCCAAGGCGCTGCAGGAGCGCATCTCGCAGTTGCCGCGGTCGTTCGAGCATGCGCGCGAGGCATTGAATGCTCAGCTCAAACTTGCCCGCGAACGCAACGCGCCGCTGCGCGAGATCAAGGCGCTGGAGCGCCAGCGGGAAGAGTTTCCGCCGGATGCGGCCACCGCGTCGATCCTTTGGAACCAGCAGCGCGAAGATGCGCTGGCACGCAGCCGCATGGCGCCACCGTCCACCGAACCATTCCCGTCGGCGTCGCAAAACGAGCGGGGCACCGAGCGACTGAACTTTGTGCTGCTGGTGTTTTGCCTGATGGTTGGCACGGCCAGCCTGCCGCACATCCTCACGCGCTTTCACACCACGCCGTCGGTGCGCGAGACACGCAATTCCGTGAGTTGGACGCTGGTTTTCGTGGCGCTGCTGTATGTGTCGGCGCCGGCGCTGGCGGCGCTCGTCAAACTCGATCTGTTGCAGCACCTCGTCGGCACCCCGTTTGCCGACCTGCCGCAATGGGTCGTGCCTTGGCGCAAGGTCGACCCGCCTGTGTTTGCGCTGCATGACATCAACGGCGACGGCATCGTGCAGTGGGCGGAGGTGATGATGCAGCCGGACATGGTTGTGCTGGCCGCGCCCGAGATTGCCGGGCTGCCGTACGTGTTGTCGGGCCTGATCGCGGCCGGTGCGCTGGCGGCGGCGCTGTCGACTGCGGATGGCCTGCTGCTGACCATCGCCAATGCGCTGTCGCACGATGTGTACTTCCACATGATCGACAACACGGCCAGCCACCAGCGGCGCGTGACGAGCGCCAAAGTTGTGTTGCTGGGCGTGGCTCTGCTGGCTGCCTATGTGACGTCATTGAAGCCGGGCAACATCCTCTTCCTGGTCGGGGCAGCCTTCTCGCTGGCGGCGTCGTGCTTCTTTCCGGTATTGGTGCTGGGCGTGTTCTGGAAGCGCACCAATCGTGCCGGTGCCATCGCCGGCATGCTGACGGGGCTGGCCGTGAGCGTGTACTACATCATCGCCAACTACCCGTTCTTCACGCGCATGACGGGTGTACTCGGCCAGCCCTGGTTTGGTGTCGATCCGATCGCCTCGGGTGCGTTCGGCGTACCGGCGGGGTTTGTTGCGGCGATTGTCGTGAGCCTGCTGACCAAGCCGAACCGGCCGGTGGTCGACAAACTCGTTGGCTACATTCGCGATCCGCTGTAAAAAAGCCGGCTCCCGACGAGCCGGCAAATGGCAGGGCCGAAGCGTGGGAACTCCGACCCCGGGGCTGACCTCTCCCGCCAGCCCTGACAACGCAAGCGGGGCATCGCGGCGAGGCGGCGCGCGCTCAGTCGAGCCCGGGATGCGCCTGCGGCTCGTCGTTCGATAACGTCTGGATGGCGCGCTCAAGCGGCGTCGCACTGACGCTGACTTCCCCGGCAAAGGGCCTGTCCACGGCCAGCACAAAGAAGAACGCGAGGCCGAGCGTGGTCGCCCACACCGCCACCAGCGCCATGTGAAAGCGCGTGGCCGGCAGCGCGTAGAGCAGCAACAACGACAGGCTGCTGGCGATCAGCATCACGCCCCATAGCGTGCCGGGCATGGCGGCTTCCAGGTTCTGCAGGCGTTTCTCCCGGTACTTCACCATCTCGTTGACACGGGCGAGCACTTCGACCAGCAGCACGCGCTCGCGGTCGTCGCGGGGCGTGATGCGGTTGGCCGTAGCGAACATGATGTCGAACGCAGCCTCCGTGTTGGCATCAGGATGCGCGTGCTGCTGCATGCTCGGCCATTCGTCGCGCACAACGTGCTGCAGATAAGTGACCAGCTCGCTGCGCGCGGCGGTGGCGCTCGGGTGCGAGAACGCGGAGAGGTCGCGTGCAAGTTCCGTAGCACACGCAGCTTCCGCGGCCACGATGTCGGTCGCGGCTTGATAGGCACCCCATACCGAGATGGCAGAAAAGGCGACCAGCAGCGAGTTGATGGTTGTGACAGCCGTCATCATGGCGATGGTCATGTTGCGCTGTTCGGCGTCGAGCGTGACCGGGAAAACACGACGGAACAGCACGTAGCCGCCCAATGCAATGAGCAGCGTGGCGAAGACGATGACCGCGCCCATCGCCCATGCGGGGATGTTGTAGAGGAAGAGCATGAGGTCACTCCTTGGAAGGGCCGCCGGCTGAGAGAGACGGCGGCGGGGTGGCCGCCGGGTCGCTGGCGGCGAGCATGGCGCGCGTGAAGTCGGCCAGGCGCTTGCGCATCGCCTCGGGAGAAGCAGTGCCGTCGAACGATTGCTGCAGCTCGATCAGGTTGGCGGCGAGTTCGCTTTGCCACTGCGTGCGCTCGCTGGCGGCGCGGGCCCGATAGGCTTGCATGGCGGCGTCGGTATCGGCGGACCGATCACCGCGCACGAGCGTTTCCAGCGCGTCCACCAGCCGCTGCAGCAGCCGGTGCACCGCCGTGGCAGAGAAGCCCCCCAACATCGCCAGCGCCGGTTTGCCGAAGCTGTGCATGCTGCCCCGGTCGAACACTTGCGCGGGCAGCATCTCCACCAGGATCAATCCGGCAATCACCCCGAGGATCAACCGCGCGCAGTAGGAGGCGTCGTACTTGGGGTCGTAGGTGGACGCGGCCACGTAGCGATGTGCCTGAAACAGCGTGGCAAACGACGCACCCAAGCCCGCGCAGAACAGCAGGAACAGCGTGTTCCACAGCAGGGGCGCGCCGTCCGAATCCAGAAAGCCCCGGTCGATGTTCGCGCTCGACACGTCGGGCGACATGCCCGTGGCAATCACGGCGATCAGGAAGACGATCGCGGCGCTGGTCAGCAGCCGGATCAACGGCACCGGGCCGAGCCACGGGAACGGATGATCGCTGCGATGCTGTGCGTCGAGCAGCGTGACGGCCTGCGGTGTGGCCGGGGCAATGGCTGCCGCAAGTTTGCGGTGGATTGCGGCCAGCGCGTGGTGCGGTGTGGCATGCGCAGACGTTTGACCGTCGATGAGTTCGCCGAGCTGAGCGATGAGTTCCGGCGCAACGGGAAGCCCGTGATGCAGGGCAAAGCGGGCCATGGCTTCGCACTCTTCACGCAGTTGTTCAGCGAGCGGCGGGATGGGTTGTGTCTGCGGTACTGCCCGTGGGCGCAGCGAATGCGCGAGGCGCAGCCGGATCATGCCGGCCTCCGGTCGTCGAGCTGCGTGCACGGCAGGAGGGTGGGAAGCGGGCCGCGTTGCAGGTGTGGGCTTGTGTGTCGCATGGTGGCCTTCGTCGGCAGGGCGGGCCGAACGCGGCCCCAACTTGCCCCGTCGCAGATGAGAGACTGGGCAAGTTCACTTTGCGTCGCGCGTGCGAGCCCGCCAATGCAGCGGAAGTCACGAACGACGGCCTAACGAAAGACACAGGACAGAAAAAAGAAAACGCCCGCGGCCTTTCGGCGGCGGGCTGAAGGACAGATTGGAGATGACGGCTACAACAGTGACAGTGTCCGGATCAGGCGTGTACGGCGTGCGGATCGACGCGGAAGAACGACATTGTGGCGTTCAACTCCTGCCCTTGGTCCTGCAGCGATTGCGATGCGGCGGCGGCTTCTTCCACCAGCGCCGCATTGCGCTGCGTGACTTCATCCATTTGCGAGATCGCCTGGTTGACCTGCTCGATGCCGCGCTTCTGCTCCACCGATGCGGCGGCAATCTCTTCCATGATGTGCGTGACGCGGGCCACAGCTTGCGTGACCTCCGTCATCGTTTCTCCGGCCTCGCCCGCCAGCGTGGAGCCGTCATGGATGCGCTCCACCGACGAGGCGATCAGTTCCTTGATCTCCTTGGCCGCCGTTGACGAACGCTGCGCCAGGCTGCGCACCTCGCTGGCCACCACCGCAAAGCCGCGGCCCTGCTCGCCCGCGCGTGCGGCTTCAACGGCGGCGTTCAACGCGAGGATGTTGGTCTGGAACGCGATGCCTTCGATGATGCCGGTGATGTCGGCAATCTTGCTCGAGCGGTCGCTGATGTCCTGCATGGTCGACACGACCTGGCTGACGACCGTGCTGCCCTTGAGCGCCACTTCCGAGGCAGTAGAGGCGAGCGCGGTGGCGTGCTGGGCGTTTTCCGCGTTCTGCTTCACGGTGGACGTCAGCTCTTCCATGCTGGCCGCGGTCTCCTGCAGCGAAGATGCCTGCGCTTCCGTGCGCTGGCTCAGGTCGGCATTGCCGGCGGCAATCTGTTTGGCGGCGCCCGCGACGCTGCTGCTGCTGTCGCGCACCTTGTCGACGATCTCGGTCAGGCGGCCGTTCATGTCGCGCAGGGCGGAGAGCAGGTGACTCGTCTCGTCCTTGCCGCGCACGTCGATGCGGCTGCTCAGGTCGCCACGTGCAACCGTTCGGGCGACATCCACTGCCGTGCGGATCGGCTGCGTGATCGAACGCGTGATGACCATGCCGGCAATCACCGCCAGCAGCACCGCGCCGATCGACAGGCCGGTCAGCAGATTGCGCTGCGAGACGTACTGCGCCTCATACGCCTGCACGAGCTGCTCCTGACGTTCGTGCGTGTAGGTGGCATACGCGTCGGTGGTCTTGATGAGCGCAGCCAGCAGCGGGCGGCATTCGTTGTCCATCTTCTGGACGGCCTCGTCGCGTTTGCCCGCCAGCGCCAGCCCGACAATGTCGGTTGCCACCGGGCCGTACTGCGCTTCCACGCGGTTGATGTCTTCCACCAGCGTACGGGCGCGGTCGGTGACGTCCTTGGCGCCCGCCAACAGGTCGTTGAGCTGCTTGAGCTTGCTCTTCACATCGTCGTGCGCGCGCAGGACTTCTGCCTTTTCCAGATCCAGGTCTTTTTGCGTTACCACGAGAACCAGGTTGCGCGCGGCAATCGCGCGGCGATCGACCGCCGTGCGCACGTCGTTGGCGACGTCTGCGCGGGCGCTGATGCCGTGCACGTAGCTCGAGAATCCTTCGGTCGACTCGGACAGCGCCCGCAACGACATGCCCGATACCACGACAACAATGGCTGCCAGTACGCCAAAGCCCATGGTGAGCTTGGCCTTGATGGTCATCTGCGAAAGGTTCACAGCGTCCTCCGGTTTGCTGAATGAATTGAGATGGGGTCGCGCACCGGAGCGGCTGGAAAAGGACGGTCGACGACCACGTTTGTTATATGCAAGGTGCTGTACTTAGGAAGGATGCAGGTTATGTCATGGTGTGACCGAGTTATCTTTGTCTGATTTTCCGGTCTCCACGGGGTTATCGGCATTCAAAAGAAAATCCTGAATAACTTTCTCATGCGCGTTTTTACTTAATGCATGTGAGGGGATTGTTTTACCAGCGAAACCTTGTGTGGCAAGGGCTGGCTTATCAGCATTTCGAATCGTGCGATGAATTATGCGGACGGGGCGACGCCAACGTTTTCCTACCGTATTTAGGTTATTTAATGTCAGCTATTCGAGTTTCTCTTCGCATCACTTACGCTCCGTAGTTTTACGTATGTATTTAGCTCGCTAGGTGTTTTGGCGGTAGCCGGTGTGTAAAGAAAACGGCCCACCGAAGTGGGGCCGTGTGATTGCCAGCAGCCGCTTTTGCTACAGCGCGGTGGCGGGCACCACTGGCAGAACCACCTTGGACGGGTGCGCAGCATCGCTATAGATCGTCAGCACGCCGATCAACGAGTTGAGCAGCGTAGGCAGCGGTGGCACGCCCTGCGGCAGGTTGCTTGCGCCCACCGCTACGCGCAGCTTGTGGCCCTTGGCGATGAGAGCACTGGTCGGGAACACCTCAACCGGCACCAGGACGGCCTGGCCCGGCACGAGCGGCTGGACGGAGCCGGGCGTGAACGGATGCCATGGCTGGATCATCAGGCCGTTCATCGTGCGCGATCGGCTCGCGTCCACCGCACGCAGCGAGGCGGTTTGAAGGCCATCGGTGAGCGGCGTGACATTGCCGGCAGCGTCCACGTCGTCAATGCGGACCGAGACGCCGGCGTCCAGCGCGGTGGTCGAGATCCACACATCGGCTTCGATCGGCCCGTTGAGATAGACATCGGCCGGCATGGACGGCGTTTCGAACCTCACGTCGGCGGCTTCGGCAAGCGTGTCGTCCGTCTGGCATGGCAGAGGGATGAAGCCCGTCAGGCCTGCCGTCCATTGCGACAGGCTGATGGAGCACGCGCCATTCAGCGGCTGCTGTGCGACCTTGTTCGACGCTTCCTTGGCGGCCGGCGCGGTGGTCGACAGGCTCTTGTCGCCGCGCAGGAAGAGCTGCTGCGCCTGCACCTGCGGATGCGGCCAGTCCGTGGCGGTGGCGTAGTGGCCGAGGCCGGTCACGTATTGCGTGACATTGGGAAGCGCATCTGCGCCCACGTTCATGCCTTTGACGTACTGGTCGAACCATTGCAACTGAATGTGGTTCAGCGGCGGAACGCCATCGATGGGCAAACCGCTGCCCAACGCGGCCTGCAGATGCGTCCACGGCCCGATCAGCAGCTTGGCCGGCGCCTGTGTCTTGATGCGCTCGTACGTGAGCGGCTCGCTGCGCTGGAAAAGATCGTGCAGGCCGCCCACCACGAAGGTCGGCACCTTGATCTTGCCGTCGTTCTCCAGCGGCGAGCGCGTCGCCCAGAACGCGCCGTCATAGGCCGTGGCGGTGCTGCCCAGCAGCGCTTGCAACATGGTGGGCAACTGGAACGTCGTGACCGCAGACACCAGATGCTGCAGCACGGCCGGCAGACCGATTGTCGGGTCTGTCACGAGCGTCGGATCGGTCAGGCTGAGCACCGACACCAGCCCGAACCACGCCGGGATGAACGTCAGATTGGTCTGCCCGCCCGTGAAGACGATGTCGCGGTAGCCGTCCCCAATCGGCACGATGGGGAAGGCCGCCTTGACTGCCGGATGGTTCTGCGCCGCCGTGATGACCGTCGTGATGCCGAGGTACGACACGCCGTACAGGCCGATGGCGCCGTTGCTCCACGATTGCTGCGTCACCCAGTCGACCACGTGGCCGTAGTCGCTCTGCTCATCGGCGCCAAAGGCGTCCCACGTGCCCTGCGACTGGCCGGTGCCGCGCACATCCACCACTACCGTCGCGTAGCCGTGCTGAACGATGTACGGATCCGCTGCACCCAACGCTGCGCCAATCGATGCTTCGTATTGCGCGTTCCCGCCGTTGTACGAGGTCTGCACGAGCACCGTCGGGAAAGTGCCGGTCGCGGCTTTGCCGGATGCGTCGGCGGGCAGCGTCACGTATGCCGCCAGCTTTGTGCCGTCGGGCATCGTGATGTACTGCGTGGCTTGCTTCGCAAAGCCTGCGTAGAGCGCGGGCGGGTTGTAGTCGGCCCACTTGGCGCCGGCGTTGCTGGTGATGGACGTTCCTGGTTGCGCCGGCGCGGCGCGCGTGCCAAGCGTGGTCCAGTTGGCAGCGGCAGGCTGTGTCGGCTGTGGTGGCTGCGTGGTGGTGTTTGAATCGGCGGGTGTGCTGTTGGCGACAGTCGAACCGTCATCGCCGCCGCAGCCCCCGATTGAAAGCGAAAGCGCCGCGCACAGCAGCGCGACATGAGCATGCGACCGTGTCGCACACGCGGGTTGCCCATCTGCATGGGGTGTCTCCTCTTGAATGCTTTTGTTGTGTGGGGGGGATGGCCGGCGCGCCGAGGGTGGCGGCACGCGGCCGATCGCTTCCGGTTCGGGAGCGAAGCAAGCGAAGAGGCCGGCGCAGAAGAGGGGTGGGTGACACGACCGACCGCGCGCCAGCGGGCTTGGGCGCTCGGATAAAGCACCAAGCATGCCCACCGCTCGTCACCGGCGGATGGCGTTGTACGGCGCTGTGGTAGGTGGGTTGGCGCCCGGAACGCTCCCCGCGTTACGTAACGTTCCACGTAACGAACGGCCCGATGCCGCCGTTTTCAGATGAGAATTCTGCACCCCACCAAGGTAGGGAGGCTGCCCCTCAACCCGCGTCGACAGAGCGTTTCAAACAGATCAAAACGACAATGCATGCATGCACGGAACGCGGATTGGATCGCCCGCGGATATTGGCATGGACGTTGCATAGTCAGGCTGGCACGCCCGGCACAGGGCGCCACGCAGAGATCGCAGAAACTGCATAGACCGCAAGGGGGCCATCATGGATCGCACCATTCAAGACGTCGAGATTGCCGCTGCCATTGATTCGGATCTGCTTCGCCGCCGGGAGCAGTTTGCCGGCCAGCCTTCCGCATGGCGCGTGTGGTCCGAGGCTGCGCACGTTGCCACATTGAATGAACGCGCACGCAACGCGTTTATCGAGCACGTGGCAAACAGCCGCGGTGCCGATATTGCCCTGCGCCTGCTGCTGAAAGCGCAGTCGATTCGCAATCAGGTTACGCAGACGCTGCAGACGAGCGAAACGCCAGCCACGCTGCATTGAGTCTGCCGTGGGGATGCCGAATGCGTAAGACGTGTCGGCGGTGGGACGCTGAAGGCCTTGTTGGGAGACCGGGCCTTTTGTGTTGGAGCGACTGGAGTGTGTCCTGGAAATGAAAATGCCCGCTTGCGCGGGCATTTGTATTTTGGCGGAGAGAGGGACCGCTCAATGCGGCCCGGAAAGCCGCGCCAGATATGGCTCCCCATCTAGGTATTGGTCTCTACCCACAACCCTACCCACAATTTGGCCGGAACCCAAAATTCGGGCCGATTTACCGGGGTAGAGCGGGGGTGTGTCTGCAGCCGTTATATGTGCGCTGCAGCAGCGGTTGAGCTGACTTGCGGCGATGGCCTGCCGGCCCGGGCTGCAAGCCATTTGTTGATGTCCTCCTCCAGCCATGCGCGGCGGTTCCCGCCCAGCGAGAAGGGCTTCGGAAACTCGCCCTTGGCGATCAGGCGGTAGATAGTGGACTTGCCGAGCGAGACTTTGTCGGCGACTTGGTGGATGTTCAGGGCTTTCATGCTGCGGTTCCTGTGTTGCTGTGTTGCTTGGAAGACGGGGACTCAAACACCCAACACTTCACCGTCTCCGGCCGCTTGGGCTGCGTGATGTATTCACGGTTGAAGTGCGCATTGATCGCGCTGTTGACAGCGCGGATGTCGACAAACTTGCGCTGGCGCGAGGTCTTGAGCACGCGCTTGAGGTCCGCGATCGGGGGCAGCTCGATGCGGCGCTCGCCGGCGACCTGTTCCATGTGCTGCAGGTTGATGGCGATGAGGCCGCCGCCGCGTGCGTGGTTGAGGATCGGACGGTCGTCGTCGGCTGACTCGATGTAGTCGTAGACCTCCCAGAACTGCTGCACGTGCTTGTGATCCGCGCTGATGGCCTGTTGGCGCGCTGCGGCCATGCGGCCCAGCTCGTCCAGGGCGGCGGCGTGCTGCTCGTCGGTGAGTGGCAGCACGTGGCGCATGCTGTCGATCATGGCCATGATTTGCGCGTGATTCTTGGCGATGCGCACGGTCTTGATGTCGGGGCGGGCCATCAGGGCCTGCTCGTGAACGCCCACCCGGGCGGCAAAGGTTTCCAGCACTTTCGACTCGGCCATGACGGTGGCCAGCAGGAATGCCGACACATCCTCCACGGGAATGCGCTCCAGCGCTTCGGCTGCAGCGCGCGTGGCTGGCGTCTGTGCTGAGCGGTCGCAGTAGATGTGGACTATCCGCTGCAGCACGGCGTCGCTGGCGCTGACTTCCGCGTTTTGGCTGATGACGATGGCGCCACGGAATGGCGGCTCATAGGTCTCGTTGCCGCCGTTCTTCATGCCGCGTGCGCGGGTGCTGCGGCCGTTGTACGCGGTCTTCAGCTCGTCCCAATCGAAGCCTCGTTGCTTGGCGCCTTCGTCGCCGCGGTCGCCCTCGATGAGCACGACGGGTAGGTTGGCCACCTGGGCGAAGTTCCGGGCCCGGGCTGCCAGCGATGACTTGCTCGGGTCGAAGCCTTCGTAGTCACGCCGGCCGCAGAGCTTCCATAGAAACTCAATGAGCGTGGTTTTGCCGGCGCCGGGTTCGCCCACCAGCTCCAGGAAGGGGTAGCTCTTGTGCTCCTGGCGGATCTGTTCTGCGAACAGGCTGCCGAACCAGAACGCCAGCGCGGCCAGGCCCTTTGCGCCGAAGGCCTGCCACAGCAGCGGCAGCCAGGTCGTCTGCATGCCCTGCACGTCGGTGGACAGCGACAGCGTTGCGGCCTGGCTGATCGTCTTGATGGAGAGCTTGCCGATGTCGAAGAAGTCTTCGTCGTTGAGCTGGTACAGCTTGCCGTCTTTCACGGCCACATCGCCATAGACATAGGTGCCGTATTCCTTGGTGTAGCCAACAAAGTCGATGGTTTGCACCGTTGGAATGTGGGCGAGCTGCTTCTCCAGGTACTCGTCGAGCTGCTGGCCGGTGCCGGTGTACATGGCGCCGGGTGCCACGCCCAGCAGGCGCTTCTTGAACTCGCTGCTGCTGGCGATTTGCGCGCTGGTGAAGGTCGCTTTGATGGGCTGGCCATCGTGCGGGAAGGCGACGCGGAAGTAGTACCAGGACTCATCCGTCTGCGGGCTGGCCTGGTAGTAAAGCGCCGTTGGCAAGCAGTTGGCGATGGGCTGCACGATGCAGGCGCGTTGCAGGGCGTGATCGCGCACCTCGTCTTCGGCCATGTCTTCGTGCACCTCGCGCACGGTGGTGCTTTCGCGCTGGAAGGCGTCGAGGTCGAGCTTGAACGAGTACAAGCGGTTGCGGTGCTCGAATGGGAACTTCGCATCACCTGTGCGGCGGTACATCAAACGAGCCTTGTCCGATGGCGTGGCGGCGGTGAAGAGGTCGCCCAGGTAGCGATATTCGTCCAGGTCCCGCTTGGACAGCCGGTCGCGCACATGCAGCTCGTTCCAGTCGAGCTTCGTCTTGCCGGCCTGCTTGGGCAGCGCGGCCGATGCTGACCAGCCATCGTCGCGGGCGCGCTCGATGTGCTTGAGCGCATAGCGGCGGCCGGCAGGGTCGTTGTCCAGCGCGAACACCAGGTGCGGGCGCCGGTGGCCGCCGGCGGCGCATTGCTCTGCCAGCGCCGCCAGTGCGGCGGTCGGGTAGTGCGAGCAGGAGAACGTGGCAACGGCGGCCACGTCGTGATGCATCAGGGCGATGGCATCAAAGATGCCTTCCACCAGCCACAGCTCCTTTGGCTGGGCCGGCAGGGTGGGCGGCTGCCACCAGGTGCCCGCGTACGAGCCGCTGAACGTGGCTTTGCGGTCGCCAAAGCGCTCGGGCTGGTCGATGATGCGTTCCCAATACCGGCCTTCGCTCAAGGGGAAGCGGACGGTGGCGCTGCCGATCTTCAGATCGTGGCTGTAATAACTCTCTTGCGTGTACCAGCCGGCGACGCGCGCCAGGTCAAAGCCGCGTGCGTCGCGCATGTAGGCATCGGCTGCAGCGTGGGGCGCTTCGGCCGTTTTGACGTAGCGGTCGCTCCAGGACGCGAAAAGATCGGGGTACAGCTCTTTGGCGTGGTACTCGGCCGCGCAGTTGTTCAGCCGGTTGCAGCGGACGACCCAGGGCGCGTCTGCAAAGGCCCACAGCGAGCGTTTGCCGCAGGAGGGGCATGTGCCGTTCTCCAGCTTGTTCGATCGTTCCTTGAAGCCGTAGTCGTGCACCAGGCGCGACGCAATGGCGGAGGAGAGGTCGAGGTTCATTGCGATCAGGGATGTGGGTCAGAACTCGGTTGTCAGCGCGCCGGAAGGCGTGATGAGCATCACGTCGACCGGAACGTCGTAGCAACTCATGCACTCTTGGGCTCCGGCGAAAGTCGACGCATATTCCTCAATGCGCTGGAACAAGGTGCCGGGGTTGGAGACGACAGCAAAGCGTGCGGCTGGCGGATGTGACTGGCGCCTTTGGCGCAGGATGTTTGCGCTCATGGTGCTTACTTCCGTTTCCGGATCAGGATGCGAGGCTTTTGTCCATCGGCGTACAAGATCACGCCGACCAGAAAGGCCAGCGGCCCGGTGAACCCGTTCATAAGAACGAGCGGCAGATCGGTGGACTCGAGGTGGTACTTGCGCGTCCACCAGTAGATGAATGACGCTGCGCCAGAGGCAAACCAGAGTGCAGCCAGAATGAGTAGAGTCATGTTCCTTCTTGTGGTGAACGTCAGTCGTCAACGTCGCCGGCGGCGCGGCGTTTGAGGTCGACGGTGGCGCGGATGGCGCGGCGCCGCTCGCGCACCGTTGCCATCGCCTTGGCTGCGGCGACGACAGCGGCACGCAGCGGCGGCGGCATGGCGTCGTAAGGGGTGGTCAGGCGCAGGAAGCGGTGCATCCGGCGCACGTCCACATCGGTGACGACAGGCTCAGGCATGGCGGGCGCTCCTGCAGAGGAAGCCGAGCCACACGCCGCGCCCGTAGCAGACGGCAAAGAACACCGACGCGGTGAACATGCCGGCCTCGCCAGTCACGTGCGTGAGGTACAGCCATGCCGGCTGGCCGAGCAGGCCGACCAGCGCGCCCCAGCGCTGCGTGTTGGCGCTGTAGTTGAGCAGCGCCACGGAAACGAAGGCCGTGACCAGCATCCAGAGATTGACGAGGGCGAGCATTACGCGGCCTCCACCAAAACGCCGTAGGCCAACAGGCCCGTGGCAACGACACCGCCGCCTATGCACACCACGGCCACCCACAGCAGCACGCGTACAACGCCGTTAAAGCGCTTCGGCGGTGCGGTGTAGCCGTTGACGGTCGGGTCGTTCTTGCTGCGCCAGGCGAAGAGCAGGCCCACGGCAGCGGCCTGCACGGCGAGCGTGGCGAACATGGCAACGAGCTGCAGGACGTTCATGCGGGCCTCCCGACCAGGCGGGCCGAGCCGGCGCGTGCGGCCAGGCCGAGCGCTTCAGCCGTGCGCATCACGGTCATGAGTGCATCCGTGCTGGATGCGGCGATGGTGTGGAACGACAGACGGCGGCCGCCGGCGGCAACGCGGACGAGGTAGGTTTTCATGCCGGCCCCCTCAAGCAATGCCCTGCAGGCTGTTCTGGCGCGCGATCGGCGCGAGTACGCCGATGGGCTGCGTTTGCATGCCCAGCAGGCGGGAGACGTGCTGCAGGTTGGCGTACAGCTCGACCGCGAGCGAAGCGGTGCGGGCGTTGGCAAGCTCCTTGGCCAAAGTGCCGCGATAGCGCAGCGCTGCCAGCCGCTGCGGTACGGTCATGCGGCCGGTCTCTTGTGGCACAAGGCGGCCTTCCAGCACGTCGAGCACCCAGCGGCGGAACGCCTTGGCGCGCTCGGTGCGCGCCAGCATGCCGAGCAGGTAGCAGCCGCGCGGGCTGAAGATGCGCACTTGCTGGCGGCCGCCGGCGGTGTCGAGGTCGACGATTTGGGTCATGTCGTCGGTGAACTCCTCGGCGTTCGTTTCGTACACCTTATGAATGGAGATGCGGCCTTTTTCGTAGCCCAAGGCGTCCCCGATCTGGGGACCCCTTAGCCACGGCGTATTGCGGATATCGACCACATCGAAGTCGACGTCTTCAAAGGTCAAGACAGCGTTGTTTTGCATACGGGCCTCAAAAAAATGGGCAAAAAAAGCCCCCCGCATCCCGGACGGGGAGCGTGCCAAAACGGATGCGAGGGGAAGGGGGTAACTGGAGCCGCTGGCGCCTATTCGGGCAGCAGGCTCAATTGGCCGTTGCCGTTGGGCAGCACACGCGTGCGGCCAACGGGCAGGTAGGCCAGCGGGTTGGGGTTGATGCTGGGCGCGATGGTGCTGATGATCGACAAGATGGCCTTGCCGGTATAAGCGCAGTGCTCTTCAGGGCAGCGCACATAGAGCTCACGGGAGGTGAGCGAAACAGCGCGGCTCGTGCGGATGTGCAGGCGGGTGCCGCAGTGCGGGCAGAGGTGTTTCATTTCCCACCCCCTTGCGGCCGGCCGCACTCGCCGTGGCCCTGGCGTGCGCACTCGCAAAACATGCCGACCTCGCCCAGCGTGGCCACGGCGTCCATGTATTTGCGCGTGACCAGCACGTAGCCGCACACGCCAACCAGCGTATCCAGCTTGTCGATCAGCACGCCTTGCTCGCCGCTCAGGAAGCGGCTCATGGCGCCTTTGTCCCAGCCCATGGTCTGCTGCACGTCTTGGCGGGTGGGGCCAGAGAGCTTGCGACGCAGGGCGTGTTCTATTCGGTGTTGGGTGTGCATGATCAATCCTCGACAACGGAAGTTGCGTGCCGTTGCGGCACGGCTTGCATAAGCTTGTTGGGGCTCGGCTGGGCCAGCGCGCTGAGGATGAGCACGCGGCCCATGTTGCCGAGCGACCGGCCTTCAGTGGCGGCGCGCGCTTTGAACTTCAGAAGTTCCTCGGGCCGAAGGCGGATATAGACGGGCTTGTCAGTTACGACGCCAATTGGCGCGCGACGTTTCGCGACATTTCCACGGGGCATGGTCGATATACTCGTGAAAGAAAATCTTGCATAACCGATTATATGAACCGATCGGTTTAATTGGAATAAAGATAATGGAGCGTTCGGTAAATTTTGGTGAACGCCTGGCCGAAGAGCGTCGGCGCCAAGGGCTGAATCAAACCGACTTTGCGGCGCTGGGCGGAGTTACGGTGAAGACGCAGGTGCTCTACGAAAAGTCGGAGCGCGTGCCCGACGCCAACTATCTCGCCGCCGTGGCGCGCCACGGTGTCGACGTTCTCTATGTGCTCACAGGGGAGCATGTGCCGTCGCTGCTGTCAGCGGAGGAGGGCGTCGTCCTAGCCGGTTATCGAGAACTTGATGCGCGTGGGCGCGCAGGCGTGCTTGCGTTGATTGGTGGGCTTTCTGCCGCTGGGACGGATGAGCAGCCGGTGAAGGCCGGAAAGCGGTCTCAGGTAATTGTCGGTGGGTCTAACAATGTGCAGCTAGGGGCTCTGGCTGCCCAGGTCGGTTCGCTGGAAAAAGCAAAAAAGAGTTAGATAAATAATCTGCGTAGAGGGGCGAATGGAGTTTGATAAAAAGATTCCGATTGCGACGGCAGTGTTGGCGTACTGTTGGTTCGTGGCGCTATGTTATCTCCTAGCATATTGGAATTCGTTCGGAATTGATGCATTTCAGTACGTCGGTCTGTTAGATGTAATAAAACTCCCGTTGCGGACTTTGGTACTCTTGATCGGAGCGGTCTCTATTGCAACTCTTCTCTTTTGGGTGGAAGTGCTGAGTGATCCAAATGGCGTGGAAAAAGATGAGCCCAATGAGGCTGTTAATCGTGTGGTGACAAAGTTCGGTAAGTACAGCTTTCTGTATTTTATGACTGTTGTGGCGATCTTTAGTCTTTTGGGAAGCTGGCCGGCTCGGTGGCTTGTCGCCGTCTTTCTTTTGTTGCCGCTGGTTGGGATCTTGGTTAATACATTCAAAATTCCGAAGGCGCTACCAAATTCAACTGCTCGATTTATCGTTTCTCTATTTTTCTGGGCGGTCCCACTTCTTGCTGCTTACTCGGGCGAAAGTGATGCGCAAAAGATAAAGGAGGGAAGCGCCGCCACGCTTGTGGAAAAGGTCGGCGTTGCTTCGGGGTTGCTTGCTACCGAAGATCACCCGATCGCTTATGTAGGGTTTTTAGCCGGAACATTCGTTGTATTTGAGACTTATACCAAAAGTGTGGTGCTGTTAAAGCAAGTCGATAATGCGCCGCTAGTTTTGAAAAATGCAATCTCAAAAGCAAAGAAGTGATTATTGCGTAAGTTGTGTGAATATTAGCGGTTCTTATTTTATCTAAACGGAGCAAGGGCCGAGCCGTGGTGTGGGCCCGTGCCTTAATAAAAAAACAAGGACGGGGATAAGGGAGTGCGCGATGGCGCTTACAGCATGCACGGAATGCAAGAAAGAAGTTTCAACCAAAGCCAAGGTGTGTCCTCATTGCGGAGTACCCCATCCGACCGTCAAAACGAAGGATGTGATTGCTGGATTGATTGTCTTGCTGTCGGTCGGTGGCATTGTTGCGAGTTGCGTTGGCGGTAAATCGAGCAGCGATGAAGCAGCCACAAGGTCCGTGTGCGTGCAGCGGCCGTGATATGAGCATGACCGTTGAGGTGGCGCGGCATACGGTCATTCCTACGACAGCGCCACAAAGAAGGAGAACTGATTTGAAACGATTGATTGCTCTCGCGGTCGTTACGTCGATGTTCGGCGCCGCGCCAGCCTTTGCAAAAAAGAGCGGCCACCATGCCAGCAAGCCGCACGCGCCTAAGGCAAAGAAGTCGCGCGGTGAGACGTGCTGGCGGACCAATCGCCACACTGGGCAGCGGTTCCGCATCTGCTGATCGAGCGGCACTTTCTGAATCAAACTTAGAGCAGTAGCCGCGCGGGGGCGCGGTATATCGCCATTCCATCAATAAAGAAGCGGGATGGAGCGGGAGATGAGCCGTGGCGCTCACGAAGTGCAAAGAGTGTAAGAAGGAAGTTTCGAGTTCCGCCCCCACGTGTCCTCACTGCGGAGTCAAGAATCCGGGAGTAGGAACGTGGCAGGTATTGGCTGGCTTGGGATGCTTGGCCGTCGGCATCGCCGCTGTAGTGAGTTGCATGGGTGGCGAATCCAAGCCAGGTGCATCTGAGAAAACGCCCGAACAGTTGGCAGCAGAGGAAGCAGCTTGCAAGGCGGACTTGCAATGCTGGGGTGACAAAAACCTGATACGCGCGACATTCGCCTGCGTACCGGAAGTCGAGCGCCAAGCCAAGTACAGCCACAAGTGGATTGATGGCACGCTTGAACCGAAGTTTGAACGATTCCGGTGGGCCAACAAGGAACACTCGGTACTGACTTACCTCGGCGACAAGGTGCAATTCCAAAACGGATTTGGCGCCTATCAGAATGTCAGTTACCAGTGCGACTATGACCCAGTAGCCGGCAAGGTGCTGGCGGTGCGTACTGCGGCGGGCCGCCTCTGACCATGGACAACGACCTCAGCATCATCACTTGGCTGGTTGGCGGTCTGTTCGTAGTCGCGGCCTTGGCTTTTGCGGCGTGGGCGTGGCTATGGTCTCGTCGCCTTCGCAGCTTTTTCGCCAGACGGGCGGCTGCGAAAGCACGGCGCGATGAGCTGCAAGCCTACGCAAGAGCGTTTCGCTCGCAGCGTTGAGCCTCCATGGGCCGGACAATTTCGGCCGGCCCGTCAAGGCGACCAAGCGGTCTCAAGTTATTGTTGGCGGATCGAATAACGTGCAAGTCGGCACTGTACTCAAGCCGGCCAAGAGAAAGGCAAAGCGGGATGGCGAATACCCGGGGCGGCGGACCATTCTCCAATCGCAACTTCTTTCCGGGTGCATGCTTCTCGTGTTCGGTGCGGTGCTTATTCTTCTATGAGAAAAATCTATCCCAGGCTGGCGCGTAACGCAGAAATGGCCAGAGCGCGGCTGCGCATTACTGGAAAAGGGACGAAACAGTGAAAATGAAGAATCTGGGGGCTTGTGTCGTTGCGGCCGCTGCGTTGTTTGTGGCCTTGCCTAGTTCTGCGGCGTGCATCACCACAAAATCAGGAATTCCAGAGAAGGATGCGGCCAGGCCCGGGGTCCTCGGCCTCAGTCTTGAAGACCTGATTCACGGGATGAAAGCGCGAAAGCGTGAGACTTCTCCTGATGACGCCGGGGGAACGTTCACGGAAGTCACCTTTACCCATTCCATGAGCATCATCGCGGAGGGCGACGAAGCCAACCTGTCGCGCTTCAGCATCAGCATGGGCTGGTCGCCGGACCGGGACGATACGCAGAGAGCCGCCGCCACTTCCATGTTCATTGTGGCGCGAGCGTTTGGAGCTCGCACGCAAGAGGAGATCCAGCGGGCGGGCGAGTGGTTTGTGGCCGCGCTCGATGCAATGACGCAGCAGTTCGCGAGCACCGGGCGGAACTCGGTTTTATCCGAGTACGACAAGGACCGCTTTCACATCACGGTCGCGGGCATGCGCGTGCCGGAGGCGGTTCTGCTCTGTTTTGAGCCGCGCGGCAATTGATTCAATTCTAGAGCAGTAGCCACGCGGGGGGCGCGGCATACAGCCTTTTTATCAATCCACACAGACGGGAAGGTAGAAAGGAGCAGTAATGAAAGTAGTGAAGTGGCTGTTTGGTCTTGCGTTTGTCGCCATCATCATCGGCGTACTGAGTGATCTGACTGATCCGAAACCGAAGGCAGCGAGCGCGCCTGCAACGGGTAAGCCGGTGGAGGCCGCAGCAGCGGCCGAGCCACCGTTGCCGGTCAAGGCGCAAGAGCTGTTCGGCGCGTATGAGGACAACGAGGTGGCCGCCGATCAGAAGTACAAGGACAAGAGCCTACTGGTGACCGGCACGGTGCAGAGCATCGACAAGGACTTCACCGACAGCATCGTGGTGAAGCTCGCCTCCGGCAACCCCTTCATGGCGGTGCATGCTTATCTGGATGACCAGCATGCGGCAATGGCGGCTTCGCTGAAGAAGGGGGCGAAGGTTGCTTTGGTGTGTGTGGGGGATGGCAGGATTGTGGGTAGCCCGATGTTGAAGGGGTGTGGGCCGAAGGGGTAAGAATGTGGCGCCCCGCTCAGTGCGGGGTGCTTACTGAAGAGATCCGACATTGCTCGGGCGGTCCTGCACTATGGCTTGACTGCCGGTGCAGGAAGCGGCGCTAATTCGCTGATGAAGGCGCAGCAGAGGCACGTTGCAGCGGCAGTAGCTTCGATGAATTCGTCCAAATGCTTGCCGCGCTCTTTGGCCCGCAGTGCCCACTCTCTTGCGGTCTTCCTGTACACCTCAAGATGTTCCCTTTCCCAACCCTTTCCTGGGCGAGTCTCAGATACGACGCCCGTCATATATATCTGCTCGATAGCTAGGTCTGAGAAGCGCTGGTGATGGTGGATTTGGTTCCGGGCGCGAAGCTCAGAATTGAACTCCCTCTCAAATTGTCGGATGAACTTCCCGAAATCTAGGCCGTGATTTGGTTCAATCGCCCTGATTGCATCGGTGAAGTTCTTAAGGCGCTCCTTGAACTGGTAGAACCTGCCGAAGTACATTTCGCAGATATTGGCGATATGTTCGTGGCGGGCTATTGGCATGCCGCGGAAGGGGTAGCGGCGGAAATAGTACTCGCAAGCCTTGACTGACTCGACAACCTCGATAAGCCCCAAGTATTGGAAGAACACGTCATGCTGCTTGTTGATGGGAGCGGGAAACTCAAATACTTCTGGGCGTTCTTCAGCCAGCAGTTCGTCATCGACATAGAGCGTTTGGGACACATGCGCTGACTTCCAAGCTTTCCAACCGGGGACTGCGTACAAGGTTTTCGTGAATGACGTCAGAGCCCGCCACATCCGATCTCGGCCGCTTTCAGCCTCATGTGTATCAGTCATGGCTATTTTGAGTTACAAGTCTCGGTTGCCCAGTACCCACGCCAGTCTGCAACTGTGACCCACAGAGTGGCCCGAAGTTGATGTTCCGTCAGATCTCCTAGCGAGCTTTTCTGGAACCGTTGCTCGCAGAATTCCATTGTCGCCGCCCGCAATCCACTCCGAATACCCCACATCCGCATGATCTCGCGAATCATGCCGGTACGCGGCAGGCTGTCACCACGGGCGCAGGACAACCAGCCGTCCAGGTAAGACCGAGCCGCCCAATACTGCTCGTGCGACAACTCGGTGTTGTCTCGCACATCCTCCAGGCCGCGCCCGTTGAGGTGGTTGCAAAGGGCCTTCCAAACCGTGCCGGCGTCTACGGCGCCTTCCTCTGCCAATTCGATCTGCAATGCGATGTGAGTGAGTTCTGCCCGCTGCTCGATGGTCATGCGTTCTTTGGCTGGCGCCGGCGGGGTGGGGCAGCGTGAATGGGCGGCCGACCCGCATAGGATGACCTGGCCGATCTGCACGTTGCCATTGCCGGCGGAAATGCTCTGCTTGATGTTTGTCTTGTTGCTCACTTACGTATCTCCCACAGCGGCGCGCGGGCCGCGCGAAGAGGCTACGGCGCGGTGGCGGGGCTGTGGGTCAACGAGTGTGGCAACGCGTTAGACGTTGAGCTTAGTGCGGGGGTGGGCGAAGTTGAAGGGCGGGGGAGGCGGTGTGACGATGATTTGCGATTAGAGGGCGCCGTTTGGCCGTCAACTGCCCAATACCGTTCCCGGGCGTGAGAGTGGGCGTCCTACGCGCGGACATGCTGCCCGGCGTTGCCAGGAGACGTTCGCATAGTGAGAGACGTCGACTGGCTGCCGAAGATTGTGTTTCTTGCAAGATGTCTTGAACTCTTCACACGTCATCTGTTAGAGAGTTTGACGTTGCGCAGCATGCCGGTAGGCCCCTCCCGCTGCCAGATAGCGTACATAGCAAGCAGAGTCCGCTGCTTGCCGTTCCACGCAATGTAGCCACCACCGTAGCGGCTGAAATCTAAGCCCCGCCTCGCGTGGTACTTACTGCAGACGCTTGAAATACTAGGCTTCTCTGGCATTTCTTCAAAGCATGGATGCAGATCGCCTTTTACGCTTTCGGAGCAGAGATAGTCGAGACTGTCCGGGAAGATGAGCGACGCACCATGAAGGGCAGCGAACAAGGCATCGCCGAATGTCGCGATCTCTTCTGTTTTACCCAGGTTTTCGAAGGAATCGATTCCAACGATAGATAGAATCGGAATGTGCACCAGATCCGGAAATTCGGCGCTCTCCACATGGGGAGGTAGGTTCTCCCGTGACTTCGCACTCCCTATAAAAGTGTTGGGTGTGTGGATGACTTCGTCTGAAAAGGGCGCTGGGCCCCATTTCGAATGGACCTCCCCGCATTCGACTTGTCGCAGGTGATCAATGGCTGCGTGCGGGTCCGGGTAATTTTCAAGAAACGGAGCATGAAAACCGGGCATCTCATGCAACTGCCGGCTGTTTCTGCCCCCATGAAGCGTTGGCTCGGACGCTCCCGATGAGAACACTGAGAGAAGCCGCTTTAACGGTTGATTTTTCATTAATCTAGTGTGCCATGAAAACTCGGCTTGGCCTTGTGGGTGAGATCATTTGGGGAAGTCACTGGCCGCCGGGATGCGCGCCAAATGGACAACGCATCGAATGACTCGAAACTGATGCTCAGCGGCGGCTGCTATTGGCCGACAGCCTGCCATTTTTTGTGAGAATTAGCAAACAAGGCAGCCCGAAGTGGGTACGCAAAAAGCGTCCGTCAATCTTCCGGGCGGCATTTGGGGATATGGATGAGTCAAAAAATACTCGAAGAGCGGGGGGTGTTCTGGTGGCACGATACTCCGGTGCCGCCAAATCATTTTGCCCCGGACAGTTGCGTCGTCGGCACACTCACCATTGAAGAGCATGGCGCCGCTTACCTCGAATTGGATGGCTATTTCGCAACGAGCGAAGCTGGTCCCATGTCTGTCCTTTCTGCGAGGGGAGAGGAGTATCCCTGGGAGAAGGGTATTCAAGGAAAGCTCAAGGCGAGTGGCCGGAACGTTTTGCTACTCGGTCTGCGGTCGCATGGCGGGAGATTCAGCTCCAACGGTATCTCCCACGAGGGCTTTGCAGCCTCACATTGCCTGGTAACCGATCGGTCGTTTCCACGTGCAGATCGTGCGCTCAAATTCAGCACGCTTGACGTCGAACTGACTGGCCTTGAAGAGTGGTTGCGCCTTGGTAATATCGAAGTTAAGCGGTATAGGCATCGGATTTCCGCCAAACACCAGCTGCCAAAGGCGGACGTCTACCAGTTGGACGACGGTACCTTAACGATGCGCTACGACATCATGGGGCCCATACCTGGAAGGTTTGTGCATCGGATGGACAAACTCGAACTGACGGAGAGCGTCAGCCTTCAGTTCAAGCCCAATCGTGCTCGCGCTCTCCTAGAGATGCGAGACGAGTATGCGCGGCTGCAGGAGCTGTTCATCTTGCTTACCGGCACAGCGTTTTCGCTGGAGTGGCCTCGACTGAAGATTGGGAAGACAAGGTACATCTACTATTACGAAGGGTTGGATAGGTCGACCACACCGCCGAGTTGGACTGATTGTTGGGTAACTTACCCGCAGGTGAAGAGCAACTTTGGTTCCATCGTCAATACGCTGCGCCGAAAACGGGAGCAATTCGGGCCTGGTTTTTATCTCTACATGGGTATCCGACGCGGCATGAAGATGTATGTCGAGCACCGCTTCGTAAACTTGATATGGGGACTTGAATCTTTGCACCGTCGCAAGAGCAAAGGCAAGGTAAAGGAGTCCAAGTTGGATGCGAAGATCCAGCGGATTCTTGACCAAGTTAGCGAAGGCAAAGACAAAGAGTGGCTTGCTGGCAGGTTGCGGCATGCTGGCGAACCATCATTGCAGGAGCGCTTGGTCGACGTGCTTTCAGTGTTGCCCCTTGGCCTCGAACGTAAGCGGCTGCACGCATTTTGCAAGTCTTGCGCGGATCGCCGGAACGACATATCGCATTTTGGAGGCCAGCGGGAGGATGGCGAGTACGGGGAATTCACGGTCGATCTCGTCCGAAAGTCAGAGGCGCTAGCGTGTCTCTATCACGCGTTGCTGTTGCACGAGATCGGTGTGGACGCAGCCTTCATTAAGGCAAACGTGTTGGACGGAGCGCCAAATGCATATCGCTCAAAGTTTTCCCTCGTGCAGGCAGGGTTGCTGCAACCGCCAGCCTCCGGCGGGCACCAAGGTGGTTAGAGGCCGGGGTATGTGAGTAGGTAGGAGGCCGCTCGCCTCAATGGTTTTCGAGGCCATGCGTACTGATGAGGTCGGGGTGAGCTTCTAACCTTTCGCAAGCACTGTGCCACCCGTACCAACTTCTTCCAGCCGCGTTGGCACAATCTCCAGCTCCAGCGCGGTGGTGAAGCCACTGTCGCTCAAGCTGTGAACGACACGACCAACCGACCACCCCGTCCCATCAATCTGCGGCTTCCACCCGCTCACCTTGGCATGCAGCGAGGGAAACAGCTCCGCCCGCCCACGCGCCAGCGTGATATTGAACGTCGCCACGCCGCGCTGAATCTTCTGCCACTCGGCCCGCGCAGCGCGCTCTGCGTTGGACCGTGACGCGTACGTGTGCCGCAGCACCTTCACGTTGTCGGGGTTCGGGTTGGCCTGCACCGTCTCCTGCTTCTTCTGTTTCCCCTTGCCGGTCCGCTTCTCTTTCGTAGCGACGGCGTTGGAAGCATCGATGACAACCTCGCCGCGCACGCCGGCGCGCGTGTCCTGGTAGTGCGCTTTCACACCGTTGTAGTTCTCCCGATCGGCAACGCTGAACGTGTGCGTATCACCCGTTGCGCGGGTGATGTTGACGGTGGGCAGCGGCAGGCCGGACCCGCTGGTCGGCTCGCCGGCGGGGATGAAAAGCAGCGTGCCGTTCTTGACGGTGGCGATGGCGTCGAACTCTTTCGCCAGGCGCGAGAGGAAGTTGGCATCTGACTCGCCGGTCTGGTCGACGTGGGCGATGACCTGGCCGGCCAGCTTCTTGCCCACCAGCCAAGTGAACTTGTTGCGCAGGGCGATGGCCTGGACGACTTCAGCCACGGTCTTGCCGGCGTAGGAGTCTTCGCGTCTGGTGGTGAGGCCGCCGTCCATGTCGGCGCTGCGGGCGCGGATGATAAGCCGATCCGGCGGGCCGGTGTGCTCCAGCTCGTCGACCTTGTAGGTGCCTTTGTCGACCAGGCCGGCGCCTTCCCAGCCGAGCGAGAGCGACAGGCGTACCCCTTTCTCGGGCAGGTCGAGCTTGCCGTCGCTGTCGTCCAGCTCGATGTCAAGTTGGTCTGCCTCGAAGCCGCTGTTGTCGGTCAGCGTCAGCTCGATGAGCCGGCCCTGGAAGCGGCCGGTGATGTCTTTGTCGCCCACCTTGATGCGGTAGGCCGGGCGCGGTGACAGGTCAGCAGCGGTGTTGTCGCTCATTGCAGCAGCCCCGTGGCGACGCTGGCCACCTTGGAGAGCAGGCCGTCATCCACGCGGGTCAACTTGAGGGTGAAGTCGCATGCGCGGGCGGCGCCGTCCTGGAAGAAGTAGGTACGGGTGGTATCCAGGTTGTTGATGACGTACTGGCCGTAGTAGTGGCCGGTGCCCTCGATGAGGGTGTAGGCGTCGCCGCTGTCGGCCATCTGCTCCAGGGCGGCGAGGGACCATTCGCCGCCGGTCAGCTCGGGGAACAGCTTGCCGGATAGGGTGATGGTTTCCTCGTCCGGCCCGATGAACTGGTGCGACGGCCGGCGGCCGACGCGGTTGTTGCCCGGGTGGCGCCAGCCGACCTGGCGTTGGAATTCGGAGTAGGGCGCCGTGTCCAGGCTGAACACGAACAGGCCCAGGGCCATCATCATGGTCAGTCCCTGTCTGCAAGGCGCGAGCGCTGGCGGGCGGCTCGCTGGTTTTCGATCTGGCGCAGCTCGTCGCGCACCAGGCGAGCGATGGCCTGCGGGTCTGCGCCGGCGGGCGGGTGGATGTGGATGGTGATTTGAGCGGCAGCCGCTGCCGGCGCGGCGGCCACCGCGCTGGTGGTGAGCGCGGGGCGGGTGTCAAAAGAAATGGGTGCGGCCACCGCTGCCGTGCTGCCAATGGCGATGCCGGCGCCGATGCCGGTGAGCTTGGTAGCCAGGGTCTGCACAGCCTTCAGCGGTGCGTCCTGGCCGTCTTCCAGGCCTTGGGTCAGGCCGGCCATAGTGAAGCCGCCCAGCGTGGCAAAAACGCGGCTGGGGCTGTGGATGCCGAGCTTTTCCTTGAACCACGTTGCCACCCCGTCGGCCAACTCGCCCACCTTCTGTTTGAGCGCGGCCCAGCGCTCGGACATGCCAGATAGCAAGCCGTCGACTATGGCGCGGCCGGCGTCGAGCAGCTTGTCTTTAGTGGACGTGAACCAGTCGGCAATGCCGCTGGCCTTTTCTTTAATCCAGTCCCACGCGCGGCCGAAGGCGTCTTTGATGCCTTGCCAGAGGGCGGCGAGCTTTGGGCCGATGGTTTCCCAGTTCTGCCAGATGTAC